>NZ_JCAXDU010000004.1:0-302596 GCF_059759155.1 Rhodococcus sp. GQ147 | reverse complement strand
CGGCGAAGAAGACCACCGCCACCAAGTCGACCGCGGCGAAGAAGACCACCGCGGCGAAGAAGAGCCCGGCCAAGAAGACCACGGCCCGCAAGAGCACCAAGAAGTAACACCCACCCGCGATGCGGCTCGCACACGGTGCGAGCCGCACAGGTGAGACGACGGCGGCCACCGGACATCCGGTGGCCGCCGTCGTGTGTACTCGGTCAGATGCTCTCGTCGTCCGCCGGTGGACGGCCCGTGGGAAGAGGGCTGTCGAGGTGGTCGGCCGCGACGAGACGATCGCCGCGCAGCGACAACACCCACATGCTCGCCTTCCGGTTCCGCGCCGGAGGCAGCGCGAGACCGTCGCGCTCGGCCCACCACTCCAGCAGCGGCGGGATCACCTTGCCCTGACTGCAGATCACGGGAGTGCCGGGACCGGACGCGATCTCCAGCGCCCGCTTGCGGCCGCGGTCCGGATCGGCGCGGTACTCCTCCTCCGACAGGGACGGCTCGATCGCGATCTCGAGTCCGTGCCGGGAGGCGAACGGTTCGACCGTGGCGATGCACCGGGTGCGGTCGGCGGACACCACGCTGTCGCCGCCGAACGCCGTCAACTGCGGAACGAGAGCCTCGGCCTGCGCCCGTCCGGACGCATCGAGGGGCCGGTAACGGTCGTCGCCCTTGTACTTCTTCCGACTTCCGGCCTTGGCGTGCCGCACGATCAGCGCCGTGGTCGTGTCCAACGGCACCCGGCGGAACCGGCGCAGGACGCTGCGGTCCATCGGGTAGGACAACAGGTCGAATGCCTCTTCGGGGGACACCCAACGCAATTCGTCCACCTCGTCGTTGGGCGCGAACCGCCCGTCGAGGCAGCGCGCCGCCCAGTAGTCCACCCGCTTGAGTTTGCGGTGCCCCGGAACGGGGTAGACGACCTTCCCGAGGCTACGGCCGAGCGCGGCGCGGAATCCGGTCTCCTCCTCGATCTCCCGCACCGCGGCGATCACGGCCGTCTCACCCGCGTCGAGTTTGCCCTTGGGGAAGGACCAGTCGTCGTAGCGCGGACGATGCACGAGCGCGACCTGCGCATCGTGCGGAGCGTCGTCCGCCGCAGGACGCCACAGGACGGCGCCCGCCGCGAAGATGTTGGCCTTCACGGGCTTGTCGCGTGATTCGGTCAACGTTCCCTCCACCTCAGGACGCGCGGCTACGCATGAGTTCGACCTGGTGGTCGCGGGCAGCGGTTCCCGGCTCCGGGGACGCCGTCCACGTGCCGTCGCCCTCGAGAGTCCAGCAGCGGGTGACCGGGTCGAGCGCGGAATCGAAGATGCCGTCCAACTGCGCTGCGAGCCGGGCGTTCTTCACCTGCACCATCACTTCGACGCGACGGTCGAGGTTGCGGTGCATCATGTCGGCGCTGCCGATCCAGTACTCGTCGCTGCCACGGAAATGGAACAACCGCGAGTGTTCGAGGAACCGCCCCAGAATCGATCGCACCGTGATGTTCTCGCTCAGGCCGGGCACACCGGGCTTGAGGGCGCAGATCCCGCGCACGACCACCTCGGTCCGTACCCCCGCCCGCGACGCGCGGTAGAGCGCGTCGATCACCTGCTCGTCGACGAGGGCGTTGGCCTTGAGCCGGATCCCGCTGGGGCGACCGGCCGCGTGGTGCTCGATCTCACGCTCGACGCGTTCGATGATGCCCTTGCGGACTCCGTGCGGTGCGACGAGCAGATTGCGGTACTGCGCCTTCCGGGAGTATCCGGTGAGGGTGTTGAACAGGTCGGTGAGGTCGGCGCCGATCTCGGGTGACGACGTGAGCAGGCCGACGTCCTCGTAGAGACGAGCGGTCTTCGGGTTGTAGTTGCCGGTGCCGATGTGGCAGTAGCGGCGGATCGTCGAACCCTCGCGCCGCACGACCAGACAGGTCTTGCAGTGTGTCTTCAGACCTACGAGTCCGTACACGACGTGGACACCGGCCTGTTCGAGCTTGCGCGCCCACTTGATGTTGGCCTGCTCGTCGAAGCGTGCCTTGATCTCCACGAGCGCGACGACCTGCTTGCCCGCTTCGGCAGCGGCGATCAGGGCGTTGACGATGGGGGAGTCGCCCGACGTCCGGTACAGCGTCTGCTTGATCGCGAGGACCTGGCTGTCGGCGGCGGCCTGCTCGATGAACCGTTGCACGCTCGTGGAGAACGAGTCGTACGGGTGGTGGACGAGGATGTCGCCCTCGCGCAGGGTGGAGAACACGCTCTTCGGTGTCTCTCGCTCGCCGAAGGCGGGATGGGTCGCCGGCACGAAGGGGGCGTCCTTCAGATCCGGTCGGTCGACGGCGTGCACCTGCCACAGCGACGACAGATCGAGCAGCCCGGGCAACTGGACGACGTCCACCCGATCGACGTCGAGTTCGCGCAACAGGAGGTCGAGCATGTGCTCGGTCATGTCGTCCGACACCTCGAGCCGCACGGGAGATCCGAAGCGCCGCCGGGCGAGTTCGCGTTCGAGGGCTTGAAGGAGATCCTCGTCGCGGTCCTCCTCGACCTCGAAGTCGGCGTTGCGGGTGACGCGGAATGCGTGGTGCTCGACGATCTCCATGCCCGGGAACAACACGTCGAGATGGGCGGCGATCAGCTCCTCGAGCGGGAGGAAGGCCGGCAGTCCGTGCGACGAACCCGCGCGATCGACCCGGACGAACCGATCGACGTTGTCGGGCACCTTCACGCGCGCGAAGTGTTCACCGGACGACTGCGAATCCTTGACCGTGACAGCGAGGTTCAGGGACAGGCCGCTGATGTACGGGAAGGGGTGTGCGGGATCGACCGCGAGCGGCGTCAGGACCGGGAAGACCTGGTCGGCGAAATACTGTGTCAGTCGTCGGCGTTCGTCCTCCGTCAGATCCGCCCATCGGATGATCGAGATGCCTTCGGCCGCCAGGGCGGGCATGACCGAGTCGAGGAAGACCTGCGCGTGGCGACCGGCGAGTTCGCGCGTGCTCGACGCGATGAGCGCGAGCTGGGCGCGCGGGGTCAGTCCGTCCGCGGACCGGACCGACAACCCCGTCTCGGCGCGACGTTTCAGCCCGGCGACCCGCACCATGTAGAACTCGTCGAGATTCGACGCGAAGATCGCGAGGAACTTGGCGCGTTCGAGCAACGGCTGCGAGGTGTCCTCCGCGAGCGCGAGAACGCGGGCGTTGAAATCGAGCCAGCTCTGTTCGCGGTTGAGATAGCGGTCGACGGGAAGTGTGTTGTCGTGATCGGTCCTCGACTGCAGTCCCGTCGCGGCCGGAGGGGCGCTGGTGGCGGTCGCTACGCGACCGGCGGGTCGTGCGGCACCGGATGGTGCCGCGTGCTCGGAACTCGTGGGATCGGGGGAATCGCCGTTGGTCACGAGTTCATTGTTGCAGAGCGACGGCTCCCTGCAGCGCTGTCGCACGGGTGGCACAGGGGGAACTCGACCGTGTCGAGCACGGCCGCGGTGGCCGGTCCGACGCCGAGTTGCAGTGCGGCGGCAAGATCGTCCGGTGTGTCCACATCGAGTCGCAGTCCGGGGAGGGCGTCCGGTACCGGGTACGCACCGGCATCGATGTGGCGACCGGCCGATCCCGGACCGAACGACAGTGGCGGCAGGGTGCCGCTCACGCAGTGCAGCAACGCCGTCGTACCGCTCGCCGTGTGGTCGACGACCACGGCCGTTCCGGTCCGCCGCGCAGTCTCGCGTGCGAGCACGAAATCCTCGGGCCGCAGGGACGGAAGGTCGGCCTGCAACGCCACGAGTTCGGCGCCGGGTGCGTGCTCCCGCGCCCGGCGGGCCGCTGCGAGCAGTGCGGAGTTCAGCGGGTCGGGGGAGTCGGGACGCACCGGATCGGGGAGGACGTCCGCGCCGCAGTCCAGCGCCGCGGCCGCGACCCGCTCGTCGGCGGTGACGACGGTGACCGTCACGTCTCCGGCGGACAGCGCCGCCGTCACGGTGTCCTGCAGCATCGCAAGCACCAGTGATTCCCGTGCTGCCGGGTCGAGGACGTGCGAGAGCCGCGACTTCGCCAGGCCGAGGGCCTTGACGGGAACGAGCACGTGCGTCGCGGGCATTGCCCGATTGTGCCATCAGTATCGAATCGCACGGTCGTGCGAGGTGACGAACCGCACGACCGCCCGGTGCGACCGGGTCGTGTGCGGTCCGTCCTCCGACCCGGCGCGGTGTCGGTGGCGCCTGCGCGATACTGGGTGCGACCGTGGGTGGTGAACGCCCGGACCGAACCGGTCGCGACCGCCCGCTCCGGGCCGATCGCGAGCGTGAGTGCCGGGCATCGGATGAGAGTGAGGATCGCGTGACCACAGCAGCAGTTCTGGGCGCGGGTTCGTGGGGGACGGCGTACGCCAAGGTGCTGGCCGACGCCGGAACGGACGTGACGATCTGGGCGCGGCGCGAGGAGGTGGCGCGTGGCATCGCCGAGCGGCACGAGAATTCCGACTATCTACCCGGTGTGGAACTGCCGCACTCGTTGAAGGCGACGGCCGATCATCGGGTGGCCCTCGAGGGCGCCGATTTCGTGGTCCTCGCCGTCCCGAGTCAGACCCTGCGTACCAATCTCGAGGAGTGGAAGGCAGATATCGGACCGGACGCGACACTTCTCAGTCTCGCCAAGGGAATCGAGAGCGGCACCCTGATGCGCATGAGTCAGGTGATCGGTCAGGTCACCGGCGCCGAGCAGAATCGCATCGCCGTGCTGTCCGGCCCCAACCTCGCCCGTGAGATCGCCGAGGGGCAACCGGCCGCGACCGTCATCGCGTGCCCCGATTCCACCCGCGCCATGGAGATCCAGAAATCCTGCGCCACAAAATATTTCCGTCCGTACACGAACTCCGACGTCATCGGCTGCGAGGTCGGCGGCGCCTGCAAGAACGTCATTGCCCTCGCGTGCGGCATGGCCGCCGGGGTCGGGCTCGGTGAGAACACCGTCGCGAGCATCATCACCCGCGGTCTCGCCGAGATCACCCGGCTCGGAACCGCCCTCGGGGCCAAGCCGGCCACGCTCGCCGGTCTCGCCGGTGTCGGCGATCTTGTCGCCACATGTACGTCCCCGTTGTCCCGCAACCGTTCGTTCGGCGAACGACTCGGCCGCGGTGAGTCCCTCGAGAGCGCGCAGGAGGCCACCCACGGTCAGGTGGCCGAAGGGGTCAAGTCGTGCACCTCGGTCCGCGCCCTCGCAGCGAGTTACGACGTCGAGATGCCGCTCGCCGACGCCGTGCACCGCGTGTGCCACGAAGGCATGTCGGTGCAGGACGCGATCGGGCAGCTGCTCGGACGCCGGATCAAGCCGGAATGAGTGGCATGACGGGCGATTCGACTCGCTGTGTGAAGGCAGTTGCACACGAGGGTGTTCCGGGCTCCCCGCTGCAGGCGGGACCGGTCTTCGCGGCGCCGTATCTCCTCGGGGAGGACGAGCGCGACGACGTCGACACCTATGCGCGGGCCTCGAATCCCGGCTGGCGCGCACTCGAATCGGCGCTCGCCGACCTCGAGCACGCCTCGGCCGCCCGCGTCGTCGGCTCGGGAATGTCGGCGATCACGGTCGCCCTGCGATCCCTCGTGGCCCCGGGCGGCACGGTCGTCGTCCCCTCCGACGGTTACTACCAGGTGCGCACGTACGCGCAGGAATTCCTGGCGCCGCACGGAGTGAAGGTCGTCGAGATGTCGGTCGCGGAGTTCGGTGACGGCACCCTGACCGACGTTCTGGTGACCGCTCCCGACAATTCCGTCGTACTGGTCGAGACCCCGTCTAATCCAGGCCTCGACACCGTCGACCTGCGCGCGATCGCGACCGCGTGCCACGTCTCCGACGCGCTCCTGCTCGTCGACAACACCACCGCCACACCCCTGGGCCAGCTGCCCCTCGATCTCGGCGCCGACGTCGTGGTGGCCAGCGGGACGAAATCGCTCAGCGGACACAGTGACCTGCTGTTCGGATACATCGCCGTCGCGGATCCCGAACTGCTGCCCGCGATCGACCGGGAACGACTGTTGTCGGGAACCGTGCTGGGACCCTTCGAGACCTGGCTCGCGCACCGCAGCCTCGGCACCGCCGGACTGCGCTTCGAGCGGCAGTGCGCCAACGCGCTCGCCGTCGCCGGGATGCTGCTCGAGCACGCCGCTGTCACGGACGTCCGCTATCCCGGACTCGCCGGCGACCCCGCCCACGCCGTGGCGGCCGGCCAGATGAGCCGCTTCGGCCCCCTCGTCACCTTCCGGCTACCCGGCCGCGACGAGGTGCACCGCTTCGTCCACGCGGCCACGCTCGTCGCACCCGCCACCAGCTTCGGCGGTATCCACACGACAGCGGATCGTCGCGCACGATGGGGCGATGCGGTGCCGGAGGGATTCGTCCGGTTGTCGTGCGGAATCGAGGACACCGCGGATCTGCTCGCCGATCTCGACGCGGCGCTGAGGGAGACGACCCTCCACCGAGGGAGACCGGAGCCCGCGGAGACATAGCAGGGTGTCCGGCCCCACCCGCGTAGGACTCGCTCGACACGCGGAGATCGCCACCCGGTACGGTTCGACACGTGAGTATGCCCCGAACCCGGGTGGCCGTCGTCTTCGGTGGTCGCAGCAACGAACATTCCGTCTCCTGCATCTCGGCAGGGAGCATCCTGCGCAACCTGGATCCGCAGAAGTACGAGGTCGTGCCCATCGGCATCACTCCCGAGGGCGCATGGGTCCTCGGCGACGCGGACCCCGCCGGCCTCGCCGCGGCCGGTCGCGAACTGCCCGTCGTCGCCGGCGACGGCTCCGATCTCGTCCTCACCGCGGATCCGACCCGCGGTGGCGACATCGTCGCCCTCGACGAGGGCTCCTACGGCCGGGTGCTCGCCTCGGTCGACGTGGTGTTCCCGGTCCTGCACGGCGCCTACGGCGAGGACGGCACCATCCAGGGTCTGCTCGAACTCGCGGACATCCCGTACGTCGGTCCCGGGGTTCTTGCCAGCGCCGCCGGGATGGACAAGGAGTTCACCAAGAAACTGCTCGCGGCCGAAGGCCTGCCCGTCGGCTTCCAGATCGTCCTGCGTCCCGGCACCGCGACCCTCACCGAGGAGCAGAAGACCCGCCTCGGCCTGCCCGTCTTCGTCAAGCCCGCCCGCGGCGGATCGTCCATCGGCATCAGTCGCGTGGCCGACTGGGCCGCCTTCGACGACGCCGTCGCGAAGGCCCGGCAGCACGACCCCAAGGTCATCGTCGAGTCCGCGATCATCGGCCGCGAGGTGGAGTGCGGCGTGCTCGAGTTCCCGGACGGCGACGTCCGCGCGAGTGTCGTCGCCGAGATCCGCATGCCCGACACCTCCGGCGACCACGAGGCGTTCTACGACTTCGACACGAAGTACCTCGACGACGTCTGCGAGTTCGACGTCCCGGCCAAGCTCGACGAAGAGACCTCCGACCGGATCCGCGAACTCGCGGTCCGGGCGTTCCGCGCCCTCGACTGCCACGGCCTGTCCCGCGTCGATTTCTTCGTCACCGAGGACGGACCGGTGATCAACGAGATCAACACGATGCCCGGATTCACCTCCATCTCGATGTACCCGCGGATGTGGGACGCCACCGGAGTGGAGTATGCCGAGCTGCTGTCGATCCTGGTGGAGACGGCGCTGGCGCGGGGCACCGGCCTGCGCTGACGGCACACGGCCTGTCGGCTTCCGCGAGGACCCGACTAGGCTGGATACATGACTGCCGTGACCCCCGACTCAGCTGCGACCGACGCCGGCACGGACACCCGTGAGGCCGTCCACGAAGCCGCGCGTCGCGCCCGCGTGGCCTCCCGTCGTCTCGCGTTGCTCACCACCACCGAGAAGGACGCGGCTCTGCACGCCGCGGCCGACGCTCTGCTCGCCGCCGCCGATACCGTCCTCGCCGCGAACGCGGAGGACATCGAGGCCGCCCGCGCCGGTGGCACCGAAGAGGCCATCCTCGACCGCCTGCGCCTGACCTCTGCCCGGATCGACGGGATCGCCGCCGGCCTGCGCCAGGTGGCCGGACTGCCTGACCCGATCGGCGGCGTCGTCCGCGGCTCGACGCTGCCGAACGGTCTCGAGCTGCGCCAGGTGCGCGTCCCGCTCGGCGTGGTCGGCATGGTCTACGAAGCACGGCCCAACGTCACGGTCGACGCATTCGGTCTCGCCCTGAAGTCCGGCAACGCCGCGCTGCTGCGCGGCTCGTCGTCCGCGGCCCGCTCCAACGCCGCGCTCGTCGAGGTGCTGCGCGCCTCGCTCGAGAGCCGGGGCATCCCCGCCGATGCCGTGCAGCTGCTGCCGAGCGCCGACCGCTCGTCGGTCACGCATCTGATCCAGGCTCGAGGCCTGGTCGACGTCGTGATCCCGCGCGGTGGCGCCGGTCTGATCGCCGCGGTGGTGCGCGACGCGACCGTCCCCACGATCGAGACGGGCACCGGCAACTGCCACGTCTACGTCCACTCCGCGGCCGATCTGGAGATGGCGGAGAAGATCGTGATCAACGCGAAGACCCGCCGGCCCAGCGTGTGCAACACCGCCGAGACGATCCTCGTCGACAAGGCGATCGCCGACACCGCCGTCCCGAAGCTCCTGCAGGCATTCCAGCAACACAGCGTGACGGTCCACGGCGACCTGCCCGGCCTCGTGCCCGCGACCGACCAGGACTGGTCCGACGAGTACCTCTCGCTCGACGTCGCCCTCGCGGTGGTCGACGACCTCGACGCGGCCGTCGACCACATCGACCGTTACGGCACCGGCCACACCGAGGCGATCGTCACCTCGGACCTCGCCGCTGCTCGGGAGTTCACGACGCGCGTGGACGCCGCAGCCGTTATGGTCAACGCTTCGACGGCGTTCACGGACGGCGAGCAGTTCGGATTCGGCGCGGAGATCGGCATCTCCACCCAGAAGCTGCACGCTCGCGGCCCGATGGGTCTGCCCGAACTGACGTCGACGAAGTGGGTGGTGTGGGGCGACGGCCACACCCGTCCCGCCTGATCGAGACCGGCCCGACGAAAGGAACCAGCGTGGATCGTGCGCTGCCCACCACCCCGCCGATCTTCGTGGACGTCCAGGACGTCGTCGATCGTCTGGCCGGTACCGGTTATCTCGCCGACAAGTCCACCGCGACCGCGGTGTTCCTCGCCGATCGCCTCGGCAAGCCGTTGCTGATCGAGGGACCCGCGGGCGTGGGCAAGACCGAACTTGCCCGCGCCGTCGCCGAGACCTCCGAGGCCGAACTCGTGCGCTTGCAGTGCTACGAGGGCGTCGACGAGTCCCGCGCACTGTACGAGTGGAACCACGCCAAGCAGATCCTGCGCATCCAGTCGGCAGGGGCGACCGCAGCGGCGGGCGAGTCGTGGGACCGCACCAAGGAAGACGTCTTCTCCGAGGAGTTCCTGCTGTCGCGGCCGCTGCTCACCGCGATCCGCCGCGAGGATCCGACCGTGCTGCTCGTCGACGAGGTCGACAAGGCCGACGTGGAGATCGAAGGCCTGCTGCTCGAGGTGCTCAGTGACTTCGCGGTCACGGTGCCCGAACTCGGCACCATCCGGGCCACCCGCAAGCCGTTCGCGGTGCTCACCTCGAACGCCACCCGCGAGTTGTCCGAAGCGCTCAAGCGCCGGTGCCTGTTCCTGCACCTGGACTTCCCCGACGCCGACCTCGAACGACGCATCCTCGCCAGTCGGGTCCCCGATCTGCCCGACGCGCTCGCCGACCAACTCGTACGCACGGTCCGCGTGCTCCGCGGCATGCAACTCAAGAAGGTGCCGTCGGTGGCCGAGACGATCGACTGGGGTCGCACCCTGCTCGCACTAGGACTCGACACCCTCGACGACACCGCGCTGCGCAGCACGCTCGGCGTGATCCTCAAGCACCAGTCCGACCAGATCCGCGCTGCCGCCGAGCTCCGGTTGAACTGACATGGCCGCCGCGCACCTTCCCGGATCCGAGGCGCCCCCGGCACCCCACGGACTGCCCGGGCACCTGGTCGGATTCGTCGAGGCGCTGCGCCGCCGCGGCATCGCGGTCGGGCCGTCCGAGACGGTCGACGCCGGACGGGTCATGACGGTGCTCGATCTCCTCGATCGGGAGGCCCTCCGCGAAGGCCTCGCGTGCACCCTGCTCCGCCGGTCCACACACCGGCCGACCTTCGACGCCCTGTTCGACCTGTGGTTCCCGCCCGCGATCGGACGCCGCGAGGCCACCGACCCTCAGGCGAGCATCCCACGCACCCCCACGGGGGAGGTCGACTTCGAGGCCCTACGCGATCTCATCGCCGAGCTGCTGTCCGACGAGTCGCCGGAGGCACTCGAGGCCTCCGAGATGCTCGTCTCCGCCATCGTCGAGGAACTCGGCCAGTATGCGTCGTCGAACGGCCCGTCCTTCTCGGCCTATCAGGCGCTTCGCGACGTCTCCCCGGACACCCTGCTCACGAAGATCCTCGAGGGACTGCTCGGCAACAGCACCCGCGAGGAACGCGACGACGCCGCCTACGAGAGCGAGGTCGCGCGGCGCACCGCCGCCCAGCGCATCGCCGATTTCCGGGCGATGGTCGAACGGGAGACCCGGCGACGCACCGCCGAGCAGCTCGGCCGCGAACGCGTCGAGAAGTACGGGGTGCCCAAGCTTGCCGAGGAGGTCGACTTCCTGCGCGCGTCCGACGCGGAACTCGTCGCCCTGCGCCGCAGCGTCATGCCGCTCGCGCGTCTGCTCGCGAGCCGTCTCGCGGCGCGCCGCCGGCGCGCTCGTGCCGGCGCCATCGACCTGCGGCGCACACTGCGCAAGTCCATGTCGACCGGTGGCGTGCCCATCGACCTGGTCAACCGCAAGCCCCGTCCGGCGCGTCCCGAGCTCGTCGTGCTCTGCGACGTCTCCGGCTCCGTCGCCGGCTTCTCGCACTTCACGTTGCTGCTCGTGCACGCCCTACGCGAACAGTTCTCCCGCGTGCGCGTGTTCGCGTTCATCGACACCGCCGACGAGGTCACCCATCATTTCGCCGCAGGGTCCGATCTGGGCGAGTCCATGTCGCGGATGCTGAAGGAAGCGGACCTGATCACCTACGACGGTCACTCCGACTACGGACACGCCCTCGGCGGCTTCGCCGAGAACCACGCCCACGCCCTCACCAGCCGCAGCTCGCTGCTGATCCTCGGCGACGGCCGCACGAACTACCGCAATCCGAACCTCGAAGTCCTCGAACATCTCGTGTCCGTCGCACGGCACGCGCACTGGCTCAATCCCGAGCCGAAGGGACAATGGGGTTCGGGGGATTCGGCCGCCAGGGTCTACAGCGAGGTCGTCACGATGCACGAGTGCCGGTCGGCGCAGCAGCTCGCAACGGTGGTGGCGAGTCTGCTCCCCGTGTGAACCCGTAAGCTGGACAACCGTGCATCAGCCAACGGATCGGCCCTCGGCCCCCAGGCGCCGCCTGGGCGTCATGGGTGGAACGTTCGACCCGATCCACCACGGACACCTCGTGGCGGCCAGCGAGGTCGCCGCGAGCTTCGACCTGGACGAAGTGATCTTCGTGCCCACCGGGCAACCTTGGCAGAAGACCGGACGCGACGTCAGCCTCGCCGAGGACCGTTACCTGATGACGGTGATCGCGACCGCATCCAACCCGCGGTTCTCCGTCAGCCGCGTCGACATCGATCGACGCAAACCCACCTACACCGTCGACACCCTGCGCGATCTCAGCGAGCAGTATCCCGACGCGGATCTGTACTTCATCACCGGCGCGGACGCACTGGGATCGATCCTGTCCTGGCAGGACTGGCAGACCCTGTTCGACCTCGCCCGCTTCGTCGGGGTGTCCCGGCCCGGATACGACCTTCACGCCGAACACCTGGCACCGCATCTGGACGAACTCCCGGCCGAGGCGGTGAGCCTGGTGGAGATCCCGGCACTGGCGATCTCCTCCACGGACTGCCGCAGGAGGGCCCGCGAGAACCGTCCCGTCTGGTATCTGGTCCCCGACGGAGTGGTGCAGTACATCAGCAAACGCCGGCTCTACCGCACGAATACGCACCCCGACGGAGATCCCGTCCCGGTGTTCGACGGAAACACCCCCGGCACCATCGAGAGAAGGAGCACGCAGTGAGCGCAACGGCAGAAGCCACGGAGATGGCCCGAATCGCAGCCCTGGCCGCCGACGAGAAACTCGCCACCGACGTCGTGGTGCTCGACGTGTCCGAGCAACTGGTGATCACCGATTGCTTCGTCATCGCGTCCGCACCCAACGAGCGTCAGGTCAACGCCATCGTCGACAACGTCGAGGAGAAGCTGCGCGAGGCCGGCCACAAGCCCGTCCGCCGCGAGGGCACCCGCGAGGGACGGTGGACGTTGCTCGACTACGTCGACGTCGTGGTGCACATCCAGCACGAGGACGAGCGCAACTTCTATGCCCTCGACCGCCTGTGGAAGGACTGCCCGACCATCGAGGTCGACGGTGTGGGTGGCCCCCGTTCGGCGATCGACGCCGCCGACTCGCCGGAGGACGTGTGAGTCGTCCGGAGGAGGGTTCGCAGAGCCCGCGGGTGCGGCAGCTGGTGCTGCTGCGCCACGGCCAGACCGAGTACAACGCCACGCGGCGGATGCAGGGCCAACTCGACACCGACCTCTCCGAGCTCGGCCGGCAGCAGGCGCTCGCCGTCGCCGACGCGATCGCCCGGTTCGATCCGCTCGCCGTCGTCTCGTCCGATCTGCGCCGCGCCTACGACACGGCGACCGCGCTCGGCGATCGCATCGGGCTGCCGGTCGCGATCGACACGCGGCTGCGCGAGACGCATCTCGGCGAATGGCAGGGCCTGACCCACACCGAGGTCGACGCCGTGGCCCCGGGCGCGCGCAGCGCGTGGCGCGCCGACGCGACCTGGGCACCGCCGGGAGGCGAGAACCGGATCGACGTCGCGCGGCGCAGCATGGCCGTCGTCGGCGAACTGCTCGACAAGTACGAGGACTGGAGCGATCGGCCCATCGTGCTGGTCGCACACGGGGGTCTGATCGCCGCGCTCACCGCCGCCCTGCTCGACCTGCCCGTCGATCGGTGGTCCGTCCTCGGCGGTCTCGGGAATACCGGCTGGGTGCAGCTCAGCGGATACGGCGAGGTGCCGTCCTGGCGCCTCGACGTCTGGAACGCGTCGGCCACAGTGGCGCCCGATGACGTCCTCTGAACCCACGCCGATCGGAACCGACGCCGCCCCGCAGCGCCCGGTCCTGCTGGTGATCGGTGACTCCCTGAGCTACTACGGCCCGAAGGGCGGCCTGCCCGCCGACCATCCGCAGATCTGGCCCAACCTGGTCGCGGCCGAACTCGGATGGGACGTCGAGCTCGTCGCTCGGATCGGGTGGACCACACGCGACGCGTGGTGGGCCATGACCCAGGACCCGCGGGTGTGGGCCGCGATCCCGCACGCCGGAGCCGTCGTCCTGGCCGTGGGCGGGATGGACACCCTCCCGTCCCCGCTGCCCACCGCACTGCGGGAGGGCCTGCGCTACATCCGCCCGCCGGCCCTGCGTCGCGCGGCGCGTAACGCCTACGGGTGGTTGCAGCCGCGACTGTCACCGCTCGGGCGACCGGTGGCGCTCCCACCCCGGGTCAGCGTCGAGTACCTCGAAACGATCAGGGACGCATTGGCATACATGCGCCCCGATCTGCCCGTCATCGGCACCATGCCGTCGGTGCACCGCAGCGAGCAGTACCGGTCGGTGCATGCCGGCCGGCTCCCCGCGGCACGCGCGATCACCCGCTGGGCGGCCGAGAAGTCGGTTCCCCTCGTCGATCTCGCGGAAGCGGTGCGGGAGAACGTCTTCTCCGACGACGCCAATCCCGACGGGATCCACTGGGGTTGGGAAGGACACCGCCGTGTCGCCGCCGCTGTCGGCGACGCGGTCCGGATCGTGCATCGGGATGCGGAAGTCCCGGTGGAGGGCCTACGGTAGGCGTCGTGTCCGTCGTCGTCGTCACAGATTCGTCGAGTTGTATCGACCCTGAACTGGTCCGTCGGTACGACATCCGTGTTGTGCCACTGCACATCATCGCGGGCGGACGCGACCTCCGCGAGGGCGTCGACGAGTTGCCGGAGGACCTGTCGACCGTGACGACCTCCGGTCCGTCTCCCGCAGAACTGACCGACGCCTATACCGAGGCGCTCGAGGACAGTGGAGGAGACGGCGTCGTAGCCGTGCACCTCTCGCGGGTGCTGTCCGGGACATGGGACGCAGCCCGGCACGCCGCCGAATCGCTGGGCGACCGGATCCGGCTCGTCGATTCGCGGAACACCGCCATGGGTTCGGGTTTCGCCGTCCTCGAAGCGGTGCGCGCCGCACGGGCCGGAGAAGACCTGGCCCGGGTGTACGAGCGGGCCGTGGAGGTCGCGGCGTCCGCCCGGACCCTGCTCGTCGTCGACCGGCTCGACCACCTCCGTCGCGGTGGCCGGATCGGCACGGCCACAGCGCTGTTGGGTTCCGCGCTCGCGATGAAGCCCGTGCTGCACATCTCCGACGGCAAGCTCGTCCTGCGGGAGAAGACCCGCACGATGACCAAGGCGATGGCCAAGCTCGTCGACGGAGCCGCGACCGATGTGGGCGACGAACCGCTCGTCGCGGTGCACCACCGCGGGGCACCCGAGCGGGCGCGCAGCCTCGTCGATCAGCTCGCACAGCGCCTTCCGGAAGGCACCGAGATCGTCGTGTCCGAACTCGACGCGGTTCTCGGCGCGCACGTCGGGCCGGGTGCGGTCGGTGTGGTCGTCGCCTCCGCGGCGACCGGTGTCTCCGAGGACTGACCACCTACACCACCTCCCGGCCCGGATGATGCCGGTGGAGGCCCCATCCGGGCATTCATCCACAGGGGTGCGGGTCATCCACAACCCCGTCCGGATCGGTGCAGGCACGGAATCCGGCGGTCGCGGCCGCGGTTAGCGTCGCGGCATGGCGAGCAGTGACCATCGTGATCTCGCGCGCACCCGCCTCGGCGCGATCACGCGTTCCTCGGCGATGCCCGCGGAACCGCCCTGGACCGACGACAGTTCGGCGAACGACCACCCCTGGGCGGATCCGGACAACGGCGACGAACCCCTCCACAGCGGTCCCGGCCGGGAACGATTCGTCGATCGGCTGACCGCCGCGCGATGGGACACGGGACGACGGGGAACCGCTGCTCTCGCCGCGATCGGAGTGCTCGCCGCCGCAGTGGCACTCGTCGTCGTGTGGCGCGACCGGCCGGTCCCCGAACCGGTACCGCCGCTGCCGAGAGTCGAAGTCGTGGACACGGCAGAGCCGTCCGCCGCGAGGGAGACGGACACGGCACAGCCGGATTCCGCTGAGTTCGTCGTCAGCGTCGTGGGTGCGGTGACACGTCCCGGGCTCGTGCGGCTGCCGGCGGGATCCCGTGTGGCCGACGCGCTCGACGCTGCCGGTGGTGCTGCCGACGGCGCCGACCTCATCGGCCTGAATCTGGCCCGGCGGGTCGCCGACGGTGATCAGATCGTCGTGGGAATCGCCCCGCCCCAACCTGTTCCGCAGGCCAGTGGAATCGTCGGGGCGCAGACACCGGGCGATGCTCCACCGGAGGCAGGCGGGCTGGTGGATCTCAACACCGCCGACGAGACTGCGCTCGACGCGCTGCCGGGCGTCGGTCCCGTCACGGCAGCGGCGATCGTTTCGTGGCGCGATACCAACGGACCGTTCACGGACGTCGAACAACTCGGTGAGGTCGACGGGATCGGACCGGCGCGACTCGCGAGGCTGCGTGAACTGGTGACGGTGTGACCGGACGGAACGACGGGTCCGACGCCGCAACGGTTCTCGATGCCCGGCTGGTGCCGTGCGCGCTGGCCGCGTGGGCCGTGACGCTTCTGGGCTTGTACACGGGATGGCGGATCGTGATCGTCGTGGCGGTCGCGGCCGTCGTCGGATGCGCCGTGACGGTCCGTCTCGTCGCGACCGGTCGCATCTCACGGGGAGGTGCGCGGATCCTCCTCGCCGCACTGGCCGTCGTCGCGGGATTCGGACCGGCCGCCGGCCTCCGGATGTGGGCCGCCGACCAGCACCCGATCGCCTCCGCAGCGGAGAAGGGATCCTGGGCCGGCGTCGTCCTCCTCCCCACCGACGACCCGCGGCGCATCCGGGCTGCGGCATTCGACGACACACCCCGGGTACGCATCCCGGCCCGGCTCGAGCACGTGACGGTCAATGGGCGATCCATGGAGACCGGGGGATCGGTGGTGGTGTTCGCCCCGGCCGACTCGTGGGGAGATCTCCTGCCTGGGCAGTCCGTCACCGCGCGTGTGCGGGCGGCGCCGCACACCGGGCCGGGCACCACGGTGGCGGTGCTCCACGCGGAGAACGCACCCATGGTCGTCGGCCCGCCCCCGGTGTGGCAGCGATGGGCTGGCACGGTACGCGACCGGCTCGCGCAGGTGGGTTCCGCGGTGCTTCCCGCCGATCGGGCCGGCCTGCTGCCCGGTCTCGTGGTGGGCGACACCACGGCGCTGACCGACGAGGTGCGGGAGGACTTCCGGGTGGCCGGACTGACGCACTTGACGGCCGTGTCCGGAGCCAACGTCAGCATCGTCCTCGGAGCGGTACTGCTCCTCGTGCGCGCGGTAGGACTCGGACCGCGTTCCGGGACCATCCTCGCCGCGACGGCTCTCGTCGCCTTCGTCGTCGTGGTCCGTCCGTCGGCGAGTGTGGTGCGCGCGGCCGCGATGGGATCGATCGGATTGCTGGCATTCGTGACGGGTCGTGAGCGACAGGCACTTCCCGCCCTGTGCACCGCGGTGGGCGTACTGCTCGTACTCCTGCCCGACCTCGCCGTCGACGTCGGGTTCGCGCTGTCGGTGTCCGCGACGGCGGCACTGATCGTCGCCGCGCCACCTGTCGTGACCCGGCTCGTGGATCGCGGGTGGCCGCGTCCCATCGCGGAGGTCGCGGCAATGTCGCTGGTCGCGTTCGTAGCGACCGCACCTCTCGTCGCGGCGGTGAGCGGGACCGTGAGTGTCGTGTCGGTCGCGGCCAATGTCCTCGTCGCCCCGGTACTTGCGCCGCTGACGGTCCTCGGTTCGCTGGTCGCGCTGGGCGCCTCCGTCGTCCCGTGGGCTGGGGAGGTGCTCGCGCGCGGCACCGGGCCGTTCCTGTGGTGGCTGATCACGGTGGCCGACCGGGCGGCATCGTTGCCGTCGGCCGAACTCGAGGTGCCGGACGGGCCGGTGGGGGCAGTGGTCGCGGCGGTGCTGGTCGCGGTGGCGTGGTCGGTGGCTCGTCACCGGCGGGTGCGGATCACGGCTCTCGTGATTGCAGTGGCCGTCGCGGCGGTGTGGCTGCCGGTGCGGATGCTGCGACCGGGCTGGCCCGGAGCCGAATGGGTACTCGTCGCATGCGATGTCGGTCAGGGCGATGCGCTGGTGCTGGCGACGGGGGACGGGCGCGCGGTCGTCGTCGACACCGGACCCGAACCGGAACCCGTCGATCGGTGCCTGCGCCGGTTGAGGATTCGCCGTATCGCACTGCTCGTCGTGTCACACCTGCACGCCGACCACGCGGGTGGGATCCGCGGTGTCCTCACCGGGCGCTCGGTCGAGATGGTCGTGGTCGGGCCGGGTGCTGCCGGTGACGACGCGACGGGTGTGCTCGACGCGGCGACCGGGACCGGTGTCGTGGTGCGGGAAGCGGGTGCCGGTGCGACCCTGCGTGCGGGCGATCTCGACATCCGGGTGCTGGGCCCGGCCGGGCGACGGACAGGCGGTTCCGAGAACGACAACTCGCTCGTCCTGGCGGTCGACACCGTCGTGGGCCGGGTCCTGTTGCCGGGAGACGCGGAGGAGGCCGCGCTCGACGCACTCGTGCGGTCGGGCACCGACGTGCGTGCGGACGTGTTGAAGGTGCCGCACCACGGCTCGCGCACCACACCCGCACGCTTCCTCACCGCTGTGCGGCCGAGCGTCGCCCTCGTCAGCGCCGGGCGAGACAACCTGTTCGGGCATCCCCATCCCGAGATCGTCTCCACCCTGACCGGAATCGGGGCGCGGGTCCTGCGGACCGACCTGCACGGCGACGTTGCAGTGCTCCGTGCCGCCTCCGGGGCGCTCGCGGTGGTGTCGGACGTGCGTGGCACGATCGAACCGTGAGCGACGCGTCCCTGCATCTGATCCTCGGTGAGGAAGAACTGCTCGTCGACCGTGCCGTCGCGAAGATCGTGTCCGATGTCCGCACGCGCAGCGAAACTCCCGGCGATCTCCCCGTCTCCAGGCTCCGCGCCGGCGACGCGGGCGTACCCGAACTCGCCGAGCTGCTGAGTCCGTCGCTGTTCGCGGAAGAACGCATCGTGATCCTCGAATCCACCGCCGACGCCGGGAAGGACGCCGCGGCGCTGATCCTCGATGTCGCGGGCGATCCGCCTCCGGGCGTGACACTGGTGATCCTCCACAGCGGCGGGGGACGCACCAAGGCGATGGTGCCCGCGCTGCGCAAGCGCGGCGCCGAGGAGCACATGTGTGCCGCTCCCGCGAAGGCGGGGGAGAAGGCGGCGTGGGTGCGGACGTTCGTCCACAAGGAGTTCCAGGCTGCGGGGGTGCGAGTCTCGGGCGATGTCGAACAGCTCGTCATCGAGGCGGTGGGTTCCGACCTGCGCGAACTCGCTGCGGCGTGCAGCCAGCTCGTGGCCGACACCGGCGGCAAGATCGATGCTGCGGCCGTGCGACGCTACTACTCGGGCAAGGCCGAGGTGTCGGGATTCGACGTAGCCGAGAAGGCCGTGGCCGGCGATACGGCCGGTGCGCTCGAAGCGCTACGGTGGGCGATGCACCGCGGTGTCGCCCACGTGCTGCTCGCCGATGCTCTCGCCGACGCCGTGCACACGATCGCCCGGGTCGGCTCGGCCGGTCGCGGCGACCCGTTCTCCCTCGCGTCGTCGCTGGGTATGCCGCCGTGGAAGGTGAAGAAGGCGCAGGCGCAGGCGCGCACGTGGGCGCCGGCGTCGATCGGGACCGCACTCACGGTGGTCGCTGCGCTCAACGCCGACGTCAAGGGAGCCGCGGCCGATCCGGACTACGCCCTCGAGCACGCCGTGCGGGTCATCTCCGAGCTGGCGGCCTGAGGCTTCTCCGCCGTGCCCGCGGCCGATTCCGGGCGGGCGGCATCATTTCTGTCGTTCAACGCCACGAAGGCCGTCCCCGGCAGGGGGACGGCCTTCGTGAAGCAGAGCCTGCGTCTACTACCTCGGAGCGATGAACTCAGAGCTTGTTGGCAAGCTTCGCGAGAGCAGACTTCTTGTTGGCAGCCTGGTTGGGGTGGATGACACCCTTGCTGGCAGCCTTGTCGAGCTGACGGCTCGTGGCGACGAGGAGCTCGTTGACCTTGTCCTTGTCGCCAGCGGCCGCAGCCTCGCGGAACGAACGGATCGCCGTACGAAGCGACGACTTCACCGACTGATTCCGGAGTCGGTTGCGCTCGTTGGTGCGAATCCGCTTCACCTGGGACTTGATGTTGGCCACGCGTAAAATCCTGTCGTCTTGCTGGTAGCTGGTAGGAAAGCTCTGGGTGCATCTGAGCACCGATGGACAAGGTTACCAAGAACGGATCGCAAAGCCCAAACCGGCGGTCGAATCACCCTTCTCACCGGCCTGATCGTTTCGGCCAGGACTACGCGCACCTGACTGTTGTTGTTGCGTGCCGCCGCGGGAGGGCATCTACATGGGCGGACACGCCACGGTGCACGATGTCGTTGTCGAGGTCACGGCGCATGCGTAATCTCCCTCACAGCGCGAACGACGAGTTCGCGGCTGCGGTGCATCGACTCGAAGTGTTCTACCACCAGGTTCCGCCTGCGAGCGGGACCGCGAACATCGAGGTGACCCATGGAACCCCCACGCGATCCCGAGTCCCGAATCGACGAAGATCTCGCACGCCAGACCTCCCTGGAAATCAGAGACCCCGGTGAGTTCTCCGACCTGCGGAAGTACGTGGCGGAGGCAATCGGAACCTTCCTCCTGGTGTTCTCCGCGGTGGGTACCGCGGTGTTCGCCGGAACCTATGTCGGTCAGCTCGGCGTCGCACTGGCGTTCGGCCTGACCCTGCTGTTCCTCGTGTACACCATCGGCCCGATCTCCGGGTGTCACGTGAACCCGGCGGTGACGCTCGGGCAGCTCATCGTCGGTCACGTGACGCCGGTGCGCGCCGTGGGTTACTGGATCGCGCAGGTCGTCGGCGGTCTGGTCGCCGGTCTGACGCTCTACGCGGTGGCGTCGTCGTTGCCGAGCTACGACCGTGCCGCCGACGGCCTCGGGGCGAACGGCTGGGGCGCGCACAGCCCCTCGGCGGTGCACGGTCCGCTCGGCGGCGTGCTCGAGAACGGCTACGGCATCGGCGCGATGATCGTCGTCGAGGTCCTGCTCACGGCCGTGCTCGTCTTCGTGGTGCTGGGTGCGACCGATCAGGTGGCCGACGCGCCGATCGCCGGCATCGCCATCGGCTTCACTCTCGCGGTGATCCACCTGATCTCGATCCCGATCGACAACACGTCGGTCAATCCCGCCCGCAGCCTCGCCGTCGCCTTCTACCAGGACGGTGCGCTCGGGCAGCTGTGGGCATTCATCGTGTTCCCGCTCATCGGCGGAGCGCTCGGAGCGCTCGTCTACACCTTCCTCTTCGGGCGGCGGTACGGGCTCCGGGCCTCCTGAGGGCCTGCGGTCAGGGCGCGGCCCGATTCAGCTCCAGCCGAAATCGGTACGGAGCCGGGTCGCGACCTGATCGAATCGTGCGCGGGGGAGGATCGCGCCTTCGCGGCGGATGCCGTCCTCGGGGACGTCGAGCACGCGATCGAGGCGCACCCAGCTCGGGCGGTTCTCCGCGTCCCACGGTCCGGAGCCGATTCCGAGCCAGTCGCGGTGACCGTCGCGGTCGGAGTTCGACGAGAGCATCAGCCCGAGCAGCGTCCTGTCGTCGCGGCCCACGACGAGCACCGGGCGGTCCTTGCCCTCCGTCGGATCTTCTTCATAGGCCACCCAGGTCCACACGATCTCGCCCGGATCGGCGCGACCGTCGAGGTCGGGGGAGCACTCGAGGCGGCGGGCACGCTGCGCCGTGGGCGTGGTGCGCGACGCCACCGGGCGACCGGGGGCCGGACGCTTCGTGCCGGACTGGGTCTTCGCGGCACCTGGCTTCGGCGCCGTGGTCCCGGACGCGCCGGGCTTCGGTGCCGCAGTGGTACCGCTCCCCGAGGTTCCGCTCGCTGCGCCGGTCCGGCCGGCCGCGTTCAACGCGGCGCGCGCCTTGTCGAGCGCCCCGGACTGCTGCAACTGCTGGTAGATCTTCGGACCCTGGTCGACGGCGAGACGCCCCAGCTGCCTGCCCAACTTCTTCCATGTACCGGCCACGGGAACCGAGCTTAACCGGACCTGACCCGGGCGAAATCCCGGCCGTCGCCCGACTTGGATATTCTGCAGGGTGACCGCGGTCTGCTGGCCGCTGCCAGTCCGAGTCAGGAGCACGACATCAGCACCTTCGCCGACACCACGTTCACGGACCCCGCAAAGATCCGGAACTTCTGCATCATCGCGCACATCGACCACGGAAAGTCGACGCTCGCGGACCGGATGCTGCAGCTCACCGGGGTGGTCGAGGAGCGGCAGATGCGCGCCCAGTACCTCGACCGCATGGACATCGAGCGCGAGCGTGGCATCACGATCAAGGCGCAGAACGTACGTCTGCCGTGGAAGCTCGACGGCGAAGACTATGTGATGCACCTGATCGACACCCCGGGCCACGTCGACTTCACCTACGAGGTCTCCCGCGCGCTCGAGGCGTGCGAGGGCGCGGTCCTGCTCGTCGACGCCGCGCAGGGCATCGAGGCGCAGACCCTCGCCAATCTCTACCTTGCGCTCGACAAGGACCTGACGATCATCCCGGTCCTCAACAAGATCGACCTGCCCGCGGCCGATCCCGACCGCTATGCCGGTGAGATCGCGAACATCATCGGCTGTGAGCCGTCCGACGTGCTCCGGGTCTCCGGCAAGACCGGCGAGGGCGTCCCCGAACTCATCGACGCCGTGATCCGCCAGGTGCCGCCGCCGGTCGGTGACGCCGACGCGCCCGCCCGCGCCATGATCTTCGACTCCGTCTACGACACCTACCGCGGCGTCGTGACGTACGTGCGTGTGGTCGACGGCAAGATCGTGCCCCGCGAGAAGATCAAGATGATGTCGACGGGCACGACCCACGAACTGCTCGAAGTCGGCATCGTCTCGCCCGAACCCAAGGCCACCGCCGGTCTCGGCGTCGGCGAGGTGGGCTATCTCATCACCGGCGTGAAGGACGTGCGCCAGTCGAAGGTCGGCGACACCGTCACCACCGCCCGCCACGGTGCGGAGGAGCCGCTCACCGGCTACCGCGAACCGCGCCCGATGGTCTACTCCGGTCTGTACCCGGTCGACGGCTCCGACTACCCGGTGCTGCGCGACGCGCTCGACAAGCTCCAGCTCAACGACGCCGCGCTCACCTACGAGCCCGAGACGTCCGTCGCTCTCGGGTTCGGTTTCCGCTGCGGCTTCCTCGGTCTGCTGCACATGGAGATCACCCGCGAGCGCCTCGAGCGCGAGTTCGGCCTCGACCTGATCTCCACGGCTCCCAACGTCGTCTACCGCGTCGTGCTCGAAGGCGGCCAGGAAGTCGTCGTGACGAACCCGTCCGACTGGCCCGAGGGCAAGGCTCGCGAGATCTACGAACCGATCGTCAAGTGCACCATCATCGCGCCGAGCGAGTTCATCGGTTCGATCATGGAGCTGTGCCAGTCGCGGCGCGGTGAGCTCGGCGGTATGGACTACCTGTCCGAGACCCGCGTCGAGCTGCGGTACACGCTGCCGATGGCCGAGATCATCTTCGACTTCTTCGACTCGCTGAAGTCGCGCACCCGCGGCTACGCCTCGATGGACTACGAGGAGGCCGGAGAGCAGGAGGCCGCGCTGGTCAAGGTCGACATCCTGTTGCAGGGCGAGGCCGTCGACGCATTCAGCGCGATCGTCCACAAGGACGCCGCGGCCGCCTACGGCAACAAGATGACGACCAAGCTCAAGGAACTCATCCCGCGGCAGCAGTTCGAGGTGCCCGTCCAGGCCGCGATCGGCTCGAAGATCATCGCCCGCGAGAACATCCGGGCGATCCGCAAGGACGTTCTCGCCAAGTGCTACGGCGGCGACATCAGCCGTAAGCGCAAGCTGCTCGAGAAGCAGAAGGAAGGCAAGAAGCGGATGAAGACCATCGGCCGCGTCGACGTTCCGCAGGAGGCGTTCGTCGCCGCGTTGTCGTCCGAGGCCTCGTCCGACAAGCCGAAGAAGTAGTCGCTCCTGCTGCGACGCCCACCGGAAGGATTCGCGTGCTCGACACCTGGCTCACCCGTGAACTCGGAATCTCCGTTCCACTGCTGGGTGCGCCCATGGGTGGCCGGGCCGGTGGGCGGCTCGCCGGCGAGGTGACGCGGGCCGGCGGACTCGGCCTGATCGGTGCCGCCCGGTACAACACCGCCGAGTGGATCGAGGGCGAGGTGCGCACCGCCCGCGAGATCGGTGGTGGGGCCGTGGGATTCGGTCTGATGACCTGGGCGCTTGCCGACGACGACAGCCTCCTCACCGCGGTGCTCGAGCACCGCCCGCAACTGGTCACGCTCTCGTTCGGCGATCCCGCTCCCTACATCGAGCGCGTCCACGAGGCCGGGGCCGTCGTCCTCTCGCAGATCAACACGGTCGACGATCTGCGCGTGGTCGAGGCAGCGGGTGTCGACGCGGTGATCGCGCAGGGCCATGAGGCCGGTGGGCACACGGGCCGGATCGGTACCCTCCCGTTGCTGCAGGAGGTGCTCGAGTCGACGTCGCTGCCCGTGCTCGCCGCAGGTGGCATCGCCACGGGTCGCGGTCTGGCAGCGGTGCTCGCAGCCGGTGGGCAGGGCGCCCTGGTCGGGACGGCGCTGCTCGCCAGCCCGGAGACCGTCGGCCCCGACTACGCCCGTGGCCGGCTCGTGGAGGCCGGCAGCGCCGACACCGTCTACACCGACGTCTTCGACAAGGCCCGGCACCAGCCGTGGCCGGCGCGCTGGGGCGGACGCGCCCTGCGCAATGCGTTCACCGAGGAGTGGCACGGCCGGGGCGCCGACGAGGACACCCTCGCCGCGGCGTACACCGGTGACGATCCCGACATCGGGGTGGTCTACGCGGGGGAGGCCGCCGGTCTGGTGCGCTCCGAGCGACCCGCGGGCGAGGTGATCCGGGGTATCGCCGAACAGGCGGAGACTCTGCTGTCCCGCTTCCGTTGAGCACTGCGCCGGCACACGGACGTCCACATTCGAGCTGAGGTGAGCCTCACCTGAAGTGGAGGTCGCCCATGCGCCGAGTCGTTCTCTCCGCGGTAGCGCTCGTACTGTTCGTCGCCCCGACCCTCGTGGCGTGTTCGTCGGACACCGATGACACCGCGACCGCCGGCGGCGAGACCGTCACCGTCGAGCACTCCTACGGCACGACGACGATCGAGGGCAGACCCGAGCGGATCGTCGCGACCTCCAGCCAATGGCTCGACGCTCTCGTCGAACTCGGGGTGCAGCCCGTCGCGTACTACAGCGCCGGCTCGTACGGCGACGAGCGCGGCCTCTATCCGTGGCAGACCGACGTCTCCCCGGATGCGGTGGCGCTGAGTCGCCTGAGACCGGCTCACGGTCCGAGATGCGCGGGCCGGAAGTTGCCCGCTCCGATCTCCCGCTCTGCGCGGATGACATGGACGACGGCATTGATGAGCGCCAGGTGGGTGAACGCCTGCGGGAAGTTCCCCAGATGACGTCCGCTCTCGGTGTCGATCTCCTCGGCATAGAGCTTCAGGGGGCTCGCGTAGTCGAGCAGGCGCTGGCACAGTGCGGCGGCCCGCTCGACCTCGCCGATCTCGACGAGCGCCGAGACCAGCCAGAACGAGCAGATGGTGAACGAGCCCTCCTTGCCCGCGAGCCCGTCGTCGGTGGTCTCCACCCGGTAGCGCAGCACCAGCCCGTCCTCGGTGAGTTCGTCGGCGATCGCCAGCACCGTGGCCCGCACCCGGGGGTCGTCTGCGGGCAGGAAGCGCAACAAGGGGATCAGCAGAGCCGACGCGTCGAGTGACGGGTGGCCGTACCGCTGGGTGAAGACGCCGCGTTCGTCGACGCCGTGTTCGAGGACGTCGGCCTTGATCTCGTCGGCCATCGCCGCCCACTTCCGGGCGTAGTCGGGACGACCCTGCAGTTCGGCGAGTTTCGCGCCGCGATCGAGTGCCACCCAGCACATGACCTTCGACGACACGAAGTGCTGGGGTTCGCCGCGCACCTCCCAGATGCCGCGATCGGGCTTGCGCCAGTTGGCCGCTGCCTCCTCGACCTGCCGGCGCAGGGTGTGCAACAGCGTCTGGGGGAAGTGCCCGCGGGACTTGACGTGCAGGTACACCGAGTCGAGCAGTGTGCCCCAGATGTCGTGTTGCTGTTGGTGATAGGCGTCGTTGCCGATGCGGACCGGGGTGGCGCCGTCGTAGCCGCTCAGATGATCGAGGGTCGACTCCGGCAACTCGCGCTCACCGCCCACCCCGTACATCACCTGGAGCGGATAGCGGACGCCGTCCGCGTCGCGCGAGACGTCGAGGATGAACGAGAAGAAGTCGTCGGCCTCCCGGTCGAACCCGAGGGTGTACAGACCCCACAGTGCGAAGGTCGAATCGCGTACCCACGCGTAACGGTAGTCCCAGTTACGTTCTCCGCCAGGTGTTTCGGGGAGTGAGGTCGTCGACGCTGCGAGCAGCGCCCCGGTCGGGCTGTAGGTCAGTCCCTTGAGCGTCAGAGCGCTGCTCTGCAGGTAGGTGCGCCACGGGTGATCCGGGAAGCGGCCCGTCGTGATCCACTCGCGCCAGTAGTCCTGGGTGGCGGTCATCTTGACGGCGGCCTCGTCGAAGGTGTGCGGCATCGGGCAGTCCGACCACGACAATGCGACGAAGGCCGTGTCGCCCTTGTGGAGTCGACGTCGCGCGCGGACCTCGCGGTCCTCGATTCCGAGGCGCAGATCCGTCGTCATGCGCAGCGTCGGATGTTCGTCCGGCGCGTTCCGGCACACCGCGGTGGCCTCCTCGTAGACCTTGCCGGTATAGCTCCATTCGGTGCGGCCGCGGTGGTAGTCGAAGGCGGGTTCGCAGCTGACGTACAGGTCGACCGTCCCGTTCACGCAGCGCACCGTGCGCAACAGCATGTGCTCGGCCTCCCAGTCGGACGGGGTCCGGCGATGCGTGGTGGAGCGTTCCTCGACGTCGTACCAGGGTGACATGACCAGCGCGTCCCGCACGATCATCCAACCCGTGTCGGTCTGCCAGGTCGTCTCGAGCACCAGACCGCCCGGCAGGTACCGGCGTGCCGCAGGAACGGTGCGGTCGTGCGGCGACAACCGGAAATGTCCCGCGCTGCGGTCCAGCAGCGACCCGAACACACTCGGCGAGTCCGGACGGGGCACGCACATCCACTCCACGGTGCCGTCACGTGCGATCAGGCAGGTGCTCTCGCAATCCGAGAGGAATGCGTAGTCGTCGATCGGCGGGAACGGACTCCGTTGGAAGGGTGCCCCCGACAGCGGTGAGGAGGAGTGGTAGTGGTCCATCCCTCCATGATCACCGCGGGCCGGGCGGATCGCAGCGCGGTTGCCGAACCTACTAGGGTGTAGGCGATGGATCGGGTGGCTTCGTGGTGGGACGGCTTCGAGCTGTGGCTCGCGGGCCTGTCCTTCGTCCCCCAGGTGGCCCTGGTGCTCGCAGTGCTGGTGCCGGCCTGCTCAGGGGTCGCATGGCTGCTCGATCGGGCGATGGCCGGTGTCTTCGGACTGCTCGGCCGCGGAGAGACGGACTCGCCCGCCACGACGACGGAGGATTGCTGACATGCCGCGTTCGCGCGTAACCCTGGCGCTGATCGCGCTGCTGATCATCGTCGTCGTCGCATGGCTCGTCTCCATGTGAGCACGCCGCTCGCGCATCCGGTTCGGTGCTCGACGTCCGGTGTCCGAATCGTCGATTTCGGTCGACCCTCGACCTCTGCTAATCTCTGCCGCGTGTCCGCGACCACTCTGCCCCGCCTCCGCCACGAGTTGGCGTTGATCGCTGTGGGCATGCCATCGGTCGCCGACATCGACTGTTGTCGCTGAATCCTCCTTCTCTCCGCGGTCCCCGTCTTCCGGATCCTCTCGTCCGTCGGTGCCGCATCCTCGCGAATCCCGGCCGGTCCGATTCCGGCAGCCCCTCGTCCGGTGCCGGTCGCGTTCATCCCCCCCTCGAAACAGCCCCTCAGGAGGCTCGTCATGAAACGTTCCAGGTTCGTTGTCGCGGCGTTCGCCGCGGTCACCGCACTCTCCCTCACCGCCTGCTCCGGTGGTTCGAGCGACACCGTCGGAGCCGAGAGCGGCGGCGACGGATCCGGCGGGACGGTCAACCTCTACGCCTACGCCGTGCCCAAGGTCGGATTCGACTCGCTGATCCCCGCCTTCCAGGAGACCGAGGAAGGCGAGGGCGTCGTCTTCCAGCAGTCCTACGGCGCCTCCGGAGACCAGTCCCGCAAGGTGCGCGACGGCGCCGAGGCGAACTTCGTGAACTTCTCCGTCGAGCCCGACATCACCCGTCTCGTCGACGCGGGACTCGTCGACGAGAACTGGAACGAAAACGCCTACAACGGGATACCGTTCGGATCGGTCGTGACCATCGTCGTCCGTGAGGGCAACCCGAAGAACATTCGGGACTGGGACGACCTGCTCCGGCCGGATGTCGAGGTCGTCACCCCCAACCCGTTCAGCTCGGGTTCGGCGAAGTGGAACCTGCTTGCACCGTACGCCGCGAAGAGCAACGGCGGCGCCGACCCGCAGGCCGGCATCGACTACGTCACCGCACTGGTCACCGACCATGTGAAGGTACAGCCGAAGTCCGGTCGCGAGGCCACCGAGACCTTCCTGCAGGGCACCGGCGACGTGCTGCTGAGCTACGAGAACGAGGCACTGTTCATCGAGCGCAACGGCGACCCCGTCGAGCACGTCACCCCGCCCGTCACCTTCAAGATCGAGAACCCTGCGGCGGTACTGAAGAACGCGAAGGACGTCGAGGTCGCGCAGGCGTTCAACGACTTCCTGTACACCCCCGAGGCCCAGCGCCTGTGGGCCGAAGCCGGTTTCCGGCCCGTCGATCCGACCGTCGCCGAGGAATTCGCCGATGAGTTCCCGCAGCCGGAGAAACTGTGGACCGTCGCCGATCTCGGCGGCTGGGAGACCGTGAACGAGGAGCTGTTCGCCGACAGCACCGGCACCATCGCGGTGATCTACGACAACGCAACGAAGTAGAGCACGCGCGTGACCGTTTCGGAACACACCGCCGGGTCGGGAGATTCGTCTCCCGCCCCGGCGGGTTCGCGTCGCCGGCCGTCCGCCACGGCCCCCGCCCGACCACGACGCCGGATGTTCACCGGCGCCGTCGGGCCCCTCGGTATCGGCATCGCCACACTGTGGTTGAGCCTGATCGTCCTGCTTCCCCTCGCGGCCCTGGCCTTCCACTCCGTCTCGGACGGTCTCGGGACGTTCGTCGATGCGATCACCGCTCCGGCCGCCCTGGCGACCCTACGGATCACCGTCGTCGTCTCGCTGGTCGTCGCGGCGATCAACGCGGTGATGGGCACGGTGATCGCCTGGGTGCTCGTCCGCGACGAGTTCCCGGGCAAGAAGTTCGTCAATGCCCTGATCGACCTGCCCTTCGCGCTACCGACGATCGTCGCGAGCATCGTGCTGCTCTCGCTGTACGGGCCGCAGAGCCCGATCGGTGTGCAGCTCAACGCGACCGAGCCGGGACTGGTGGTGGCGCTGGCGTTCGTCACGCTGCCGTTCGTGGTGCGCTCGGTGCAGCCGGTGCTCATCGAGGCCGACCGTGAGGTCGAGGAGGCCGCCGCCTCGCTCGGCGCCGGCAACTTCACGATCTTCCGCACGGTCGTGCTGCCCGTGCTCGCGCCGGCGGTCCTCGGCGGCACCGGCCTGGCATTCGCCCGCGCCATCGGCGAGTACGGCTCGATCGTGCTCATCGGCGGCAACATCCCGTACAAGACCCAGGTCGCGTCGCAGTACATCCAGCAGCAGATCGAGATCGACCGGCCGGTCAACGCCGCCGCGGTCTCCGTCGCGCTGCTGGTGATCGCCTTCGTCGTGCTGTTCGTCCTGCGCCTGGTTGCAAATCGGGGGCTGCGCCGAGAGGAGGACGACCGGTGAAACAGTCCCTCGCATCCCGACTGTCGCTGCGCTTCGTCGCGCTCGCCTACCTGTTCGTACTGTTGCTCGTCCCGATCGGGGTGATCCTCTACCGCACCTTCGAGAACGGCATCGTGGCGTTCGCCGAGTCGATCAGCACCCCGGCGGCGATCTCGGCTCTGAACCTGTCGCTGCTCATCGTCGCGATCGTCGTGCCCGTGAACGTGATCTTCGGCATCGTCGTCGCGCTGGCGCTCGTCCGCGGCAGATTCCCGGGGAGGGGACTGTTGCAGGCCGTCGTCGACTTGCCCTTCGCGGTCTCGCCGATCGTCGTGGGTGTCGCCCTGATCATGTTGTGGGGCGCCAACGGCTGGTTCGGTGCCGTCGAGGATCTCGGCTTCAAGGTGATCTTCGGCCTGCCGGGCATGGTGCTCGCGACGATCTTCGTGACGCTGCCGTTCGTCGTGCGCGAGGTCGAACCGGTGCTGCGCGAGATCGGTGAGGAGCAGGAGCAGGCCGCCGCGACCCTCGGCGCGAACACCTGGCAGACCTTCTGGCGGATCACGTTGCCGGCGATCCGCTGGGGCCTGACCTACGGCATCGTCCTCACCGTCGCGCGGGCCCTCGGCGAGTTCGGCGCCGTCATCATGGTCTCGTCCGGCTTCCCCGGCGTCTCCCAGACCCTGACGCTGCTCGTGCACGCCCGGTACATCGACGACCACAACACCTTCGGCGCCTACAGCGCCGCGACCCTGCTCATGGCCATCGCGGTGATCGTCCTGCTGCTGATGACCCTGCTCGACCGGAAGAGGACCACCGAATGATCGCTGTTACCGGGGCGCGCAAGAACTACGGAGATTTCGCCGCACTCGCCGACGTCGACATCGACATCCCGTCCGGCTCGCTCACCGCCCTGCTCGGACCCTCGGGTTCGGGGAAGTCGACGCTGCTGCGTTCGATCGCCGGCCTCGAGACCCTCGACGCGGGCACCGTCCACATCGCCGGTAAGGACGTCACCGGCGTCACCCCGCAGAAGCGCGACATCGGTTTCGTCTTCCAGCACTACGCCGCGTTCAAGCACATGACCGTGCGCGAGAACGTCGCCTTCGGACTCAAGATCCGCAAGCGGCCCAAGGCCGAGATCACGAAGCGGGTCGACGACCTGCTCGAGATCGTCGGGCTCGGCGGGTTCCAGCGACGCTATCCGGCGCAGTTGTCCGGTGGCCAGCGTCAGCGCATGGCGCTCGCCCGTGCTCTCGCCGTCGACCCGCAGGTGCTGCTGCTCGACGAGCCGTTCGGTGCCCTGGACGCGAAGGTGCGCGCCGACCTGCGGACCTGGCTGCGCCGCCTGCACGACGAGGTGCACGTGACCACCGTGCTCGTCACGCACGACCAGGAGGAGGCGCTCGACGTCGCCGACCGCATCGCGGTGATGAATGCCGGACGTATCGAACAGGTCGGAACGCCGGAGGAACTCTACGATCGCCCGGCGAACAGCTTCGTGATGTCGTTCCTCGGGACGGTGTCCAAGCTCAACGGCGTGCTGGTGCGGCCGCACGACATCCGGCTCGCCCGGCAACCTGCGCTCTCCGACACCTCCGGCGGCTCGGTCGGTGTCACGCGGGCGACCGTCGAGCGTGTGGTCCGGCTGGGCTTCGAGGTGCGCGTCGAACTGCGCAACGACGCGACGGGTGAGCAGTTCACGACGCAGATCACCCGCGGCGAAACCCACGACCTGGGGCTCGTCGCGGGCGACACCGTCTACGCGCACGCTCCGGCCGCGTCGGAGACCGCCCCGCTCGGTACCGCCGCACAGTAACCGAGCGGGGGACTCGAGGGTCACGCGGGTCGGCTCAGTGGGCCTCGGTTTCCGATCGGTGGTGGGCGCGGCAGATCATGACCGGACAGCAACTGTGATGGATGAGTCCCTGACTGCTCGAGCCGACCACCGCAGCGGCCAGCGGGCTCCGGCCGTGGCTGCCGACCACCACGAGCTGGGCACTCTTGGATTCCTCGAGCAGGACGATGTCGGGCTTGCCCCGCTCGACCCGGTAGGAGACCGCGACGTCGGGGAACCGTTCGGTGTGCCAGGAGGTATGCGACTTCATCTCCTCCCTCCGGTGCTCGACGTAGGCCGTCCAGTCCGTGAACCGTGACCCCTCGCCGTAGGTGAGCGTGGACTGCTCCGTCCAGGTGTGGATCGCGACGAGGGGTGCCTCGAGCGCCGCGGCGGTCGCGAACGCATGCTCGACGGCGGACTCGCTGACCTCGGTGCCGTCCACTCCGACGACGACCGGGCGCCCGTCGGGCGGTTGGAATCCGTCGCGGCTGCGCCACGTCACCACCGGGCATTCCGCGTGGTTGGCCACCGACACGACGTCGGAGCGCCGGATCATCGACTCCCACTCCGTGGTGGTCGTGTGGCCGAGGACGATCATCCGTGCCTCGCGCGACAGGTCGGTGAGCACTCGATCCGGCTTGCCCGACGGAGTGGACCGCCGGACCTCGACCCGGTCGACCGCGCCCCGAACTGCCGCTTCCGCGGCGGTCAGAACGGCTTCCTCCGACGGGTCGGTCCCGTCGCCGGAGGTGGGGGGATGAACGTGGACCAGGTCGATCGGTTCGCCGAGACGTCGGGCGACGCAGGCGGCCCACCGGGCCGCATCGAGTGCGCTGTCCGATCCGTCGATGCCGACGACGATTCCGTGACCGACATTGGCTGTGCCCATGCTGCCTCCTCGCGTCACCATCCAGTGTGGTACGGATCGCAGTCTGGGCGCCAGTCCTGCGCACCTCGGCACGCCCGGAGCACGACCTCCCGGCAGCTAGTCGCCGACGGCGTCCTTGCCGCGCTGCACGATCCTCGGGTCGGCCGGGAAGACGATCTGACGGTCCTTGTCGTCGTACTCGAACTGGTTGAGGAAGAACCGCATCGCGTTGACCCGGGCCCGCTTCTTGTCGTTGGACTTGATGGTCGTCCACGGCGCCCAGTCGGTGTCGGTGCGCCGGAACATCTCTTCCTTCGCGTCGGTGTACTGGTCCCACTTGTCGAGCGATTCGAGGTCCATCTCCGACAGCTTCCACCGCCGCACCGGATCGAGCTGGCGGATGGCGAAGCGCGTGCGCTGCTCCCTCCGGGTGACGGAGAACCAGAACTTCGTCAGGGTGATGCCGGCGTCCACGACGAGCTTCTCGAACAACGGGACGTGCTCCATGAAACGTTCGTACTCGTCGTCGCTGCAGAAACCCATGACCCGTTCGACGCCGGCTCGGTTGTACCAGGAGCGGTCGAACAGTACGAGCTCACCGGCGGTGGGGAAGTGCTGGATGTAGCGCTGCATATACCACTGGCCCTGCTCACGGTCGGACGGCTTGTTCAGCGCGACGGTCCGGGCGTGCCGGACGTTGATGTACTCCTGGAACCGCTTGATCGTGCCGCCCTTGCCGGCGGCGTCGCGACCTTCGAACACGATGATGTGCTTGGAGCCGTTGTCCTTGGCCCACGACTGGAACTTCAGCAGTTCGATCTGCAGGAGATACTTCTCGACCTCGTAGGTGGCGCGGTCCATCCGGGTGTCGTACGGATAGTTCTCCCGCCAGGTGTCGACGGCCCGGCCCTCGATGTCGATCAGATCGGGGTCCTCACCGTGGTCGTCGCGCACCGAATAGCCCTCCGTGCGGAGCCGATCGATGTAGCGCCGAAGTTCGTTCTGCACGTGAGGCCCTCCCGGATCACCGATGTCGTCGGACGACGACCGTGACTCCGTTGTAGCGGAGGAATGCAAATCGTGCGTGAACTCGGGTGGAGATCCGGAAGTGACTCAGGCCACGCGCAGTCCGCGCCGCCGGTGCACGGCCTCGGTGTAGCGCTCGGTGATCACCCGCGCGACGGCATCGTGCCGGGTGAGGGTCTGCGCGACCCGCACGTGCCCGAGGCTGTCGGCCTCGGCGCAGGCACGGTCCCACAGCAGCCCGGGGGCGAGGATCCACGGTGTCAGCACGACGGTGCGGGCACCGCGGGAGGTGAGGTCGGCGAGGGTCGTCCCCACGGACGGACCGGTCGTGGCGAAGCACGCCGCGGCCTGCGTCCACGCCGTGCCGACGAGAATGCGGGGCACGACCAGCCCGGTCGCCCGGTTCGCTTCGGGGCGTCGCGATCCCACCGCGCACACTGCGATACCGACGGACGGATCGTCGGCCGACACCCCCGTGGCCGTGATGAGATCGCGAGCCGCGTCGACGAGGAGATCGTCGTCGCCGAGGATCGGCGAGCACAGCACCTCGAGCAGCGGATGACGTTGCTGCGCTTCGTGCAACAGGGCCGGCAGATCGACCCGCGCGTGGAAGGCGCTGCCGAGCAGCAGCGGCACCACCGCGACCTGCCGGTGCCCGTCCGCGGCGAGCGCGTCGAGAGCCTGACCGACCGACGGGGTGTTCAGGTCGAGGAACGCGAGTCGCACGTCCAGACCGGGGTTCTCGGCCCGGACGGTGTCGAGCGCGGCAGCCACGGCCTGCGCCGAACGCGGGTCGCGACTGCCGTGCGCGACGGCGACGAGCGGCATCATGCCGGGACGCGGTCCCCGAGCTCGATGTCGGCGAGTCCGTCGCCCACGAGACCCGCGGCGAGGGTGTTGCCCCCGGCCGGATCGATCAGCAGGAAGCTGCCGCTGCGGCGGTTGATGCGGTAGTCGTCCGCGGCGATCGGCTCGGCCACACGCACCGTGATGCGCGCGATCTCGTTGAGCTCGATGCTCTCCGGGCTCGGGACGGAGGAGAGATCCTGCTCGTCGAACCGCTCGTCGATCGTCCCGACGATGGCCTGCGTGATGCGGGTGCCGTGCTTGAGCAGCAACCGGGCGCCCGGGCGCAACGGCTTCTCGGCGAGCCAGCACACGGTGGCCTCGAACTCCGACAGCGGCTCGGGTGCCGCCTCCGGGGTGGCGATGATGTCGCCGCGGGAGACGTCGACGTCGTCGGCGAGCACGAGGGTCACCGACCGGCCGGCGTGCGCGACATCGAATGCGCCGTCGGCACTGTCGATGCGCTCGACGGTGGTGCGGACACCGGACGGCAGCACGACGACCTCGTCACCGGGGCGCACGGACCCTGCCGCGACCTGACCGGCGTAGCCGCGGTAGTCGGGGAACTCGGCGGTGCGGGGACGGATCACGTACTGCACCGGGAAGCGCAGACCGGTCTCGTGCCGGCCGTGCACATCGGCGTCGACGGGAACCGACTCGAGGTGCTCGATGAGCGTCGGGCCGTCGTAGTAGGGGGTGCTCTCGCTGCGCACGGCCACGTTGTCGCCGTGCAGCGCGGAGACCGGGATCTCCTGCACGTCCTCGGGTGCCCAGCCGAGCGAACTCGTCAGTTCCCCGAACTCGGCGGAGATCTGCGCGAACACCGAGGCCGGATCCTCGACGAGGTCGATCTTGTTGACCGCGAGGACGAGCTTCGGCACACCGAGCAGGGCCAGCACGGCGGCGTGCTTGCGGGTCTGCGAGACGACACCCTTGCGCGCGTCGACGAGCAGGACGACGAGCTGCGCGGTGGACGCACCCGACACCGTGTTGCGGGTGTACTGGACGTGACCCGGGGTGTCCGCGAGGACGAAGCTGCGCTTCGGCGTCGCGAAGTAGCGGTACGCCACGTCGATGGTGATGCCCTGCTCACGCTCGGCGCGAAGGCCGTCGACGAGCAGCGAGAGGTCGGGGGTGTCGAGGCCGCGGTCGACCGACGCGCGGGTGACGGCGTCGATCTGGTCGGCGAGTACGGACTTGGTGTCGTAGAGCAGTCGTCCCACCAGGGTGGACTTGCCGTCGTCGACCGAACCGGCGGTGGCGAGGCGCAGCAGCTGCGTGTCGCTCTGCACGCTCTGCTCGTGAAGGTCGCTCATGATCAGAAATAGCCCTCTCGCTTGCGGTCTTCCATCGCCGCTTCGGAAACCCGGTCGTCGCCGCGGGTGGCGCCGCGCTCGGTCAGTCGTGATGCCGCGACCTCGGCGAGGATCTCCTCGTTCGTGGAGGCCTCGGACAGGATCGCGCCGGTGGTCGATCCGTCGCCGACGGTGCGGTAGCGCACCGAACGCGTCTCGGGCTCTTCGCCCTCGGCCGGACCGCCCCAGACACCCGGGGTCATCCACATGCCGTCGCGGCGGTAGACGGGGCGCTCGTGCGCGTAGTAGATGCTCGCCAGTTCGACGTTCTCGCGGGCAATGTAGCGCCAGATGTCGAGCTCGGTGAAGTTGCTCAGCGGGAAGACACGCACGTGCTCCCCGGGTGCGTGCCGCCCGTTGTACAGATTCCACAACTCCGGACGCTGACGCTTCGGATCCCACTGGCCGAATGCGTTGCGCAGCGAGAAGATCCGCTCCTTGGCGCGCGATCGCTCCTCGTCGCGGCGGCCGCCACCGAAGACGGCGTCGAACCGGTTCTCCGAGATCGCGTCGAGCAGCGGCACGGTCTGCAGCGGGTTGCGGATGCCGTCGGGACGCTCGGTGAGCCGGCCGTCGGCGAGGTAGTCCTCGACACTCGCGACGTGCAGTCGGAGGTTGTACTTTTCGACGACGTGGTCGCGGAACTCGAGGACCTCGGGGAGGTTGTGGCCGGTGTCGACGTGCAGCAGCGCGAAGGGCAGCGGCGCGGGCCAGAACGCTTTGATGGCGAGGTGCAGCAGGACGGTGGAGTCCTTGCCTCCCGAGAACAGGATGACGGGGCGTTCGAACTCGCCCGCGACCTCGCGGAAGACGTGGATCGCTTCCGACTCGAGGGCGTCGAGGGTGTCGAACCGGTTGCCGTCCAGCAGCGTCCGGGTCTCGGTGGGATTCGTATCGGTGAGTGTCATGAGGCGTGCAACCCGCATTCGGTCTTGGCTCGGCCGGCCCAGCGCCCGCTGCGCGGATCGGCTCCGGGAAGTGGTTTGGTGGTGCACGGGGCGCACCCGATGGACGGGTAGCCCTCGTCGACGAGCGGATTGACGAGGATCCCGTGTTCGTCGATGTAGTTCTGCATGTCCTCGTCGGACCATGCCGCGATCGGATTGATCTTCACCAGTCCGAACGCGTCGTCGAACGAGATGAGCGGTGAGTTCGCGCGGGTGGGCGCCTCGACACGGCGGATTCCGGTCACCCAGGCGCGGTAGCCCTTCAGGCTCTCCTTCAGCGGCACCACCTTGCGCAGGCGGCAGCACTCGTTCGGGTCGCGGGCGAACAGATCCTTGCCGAGCAGGGCGTCCTGCTCCGCGACGGACTGCTGCGCCCGGGCGTTGACGATGTTCACGCCGTACACCTGCTCCACCGCATCGCGCGTGCCGAGCGTCTCGGCGAAGTGGTAGCCGGTGTCGAGGAACAGCACGTCCACGCCGGGGCGCTGCTGCGCGGCCAGATGGACCAGGACACCGTCCTGCATGTTCGACGCGACGATGTACCCGCTACGTCCACCGTCGGTGGTGGGGGTACCGAAGGTCTCGTCCGTCCACCGCAGGAGTTCCTGCGCCGACGCACCTTCGAGTTCTGCCGCCCCCTGCGCGGCAATACTCCGGAGCTCGTCGATGTTCGTATCGATCGTCATCGCGTCCCTTCCCGATCCGTCTTCGTGTCGACCGCTGCAGCAGTGCCCGTCATCGCAGGTCTGCCTCCTCGGCGCGGACGACCCATTCGCCGAAGCGCTCGCCGGGCGTGCGCTCCTTGACGAAGGTGCGCACCACCCGCTCGATGTAGTCGCCGAGCTCGGCGCTGGTGACCTTGTGCTGGCGCAGCTTGCGTCCGAACTTCGCGTCGAAGCCCAGCGCACCGCCGAGGTGCACCTGGAAACCTTCGACCTGGTTGCCCTCACCGTCGTCGACGAGTTGACCCTTGAAGCCGATGTCGGCGATCTGGGAGCGCGCACACGAGTTCGGGCAGCCGTTGATGTTGATCGTCACCGGGACGTCGAGCTGCGCGTTGATGTCGGCGAGACGCTCCTCGAGCTCGGGCACGAGGGCTTGCGAACGCTTGCGCGTCTCGACGAAGGACAGCTTGCAGAACTCGATTCCCGTGCACGCCATGAGATTCTTGCGCCACGGCGACGGCGAGGCCGGCAGACCCAGCGCCTCGAGCTCGGTGACGAGCTGCTCGACCTTGTCGTCGGCCACGTCGAGCACGATCAGCTTCTGGTATGGGGTGAACCGGATCCGGTCGGAACCCGCACGTTCGGCGGCGTCGGCGACCTTCGACAGGATCGTGCCCGAGACACGACCGGCGATCGGCGCGACACCCACGGCGTTGAGGCCGTTGCGCAGCTTCTGGATACCGACGTGATCGATGGGACGCTCCGGTGCGGCCGGGGCCGGGCCGTCGATGAGCGGACGCTTCAGGTACTCGGTCTCGAGCACCTCGCGGAACTTCTCGATGCCCCAGTCCTTGATGAGGAACTTCAGGCGTGCCTTGGACCGCAGCCGCCGGTAGCCGTAGTCGCGGAAGATCGCGACGACGCCTTCCCACACATCGGCGACCTCCTCGAGCGGCACCCAGGCGCCGACCCGCTGCGCGAGCATCGGGTTGGTGGACAGGCCGCCGCCGACCCACAGGTCGAAGCCGGGGCCGTGCTCGGGATGCTCGACGCCGATGAAGGCGACGTCGTTGATCTCGTGCACGACGTCCTGCTGGCCGGAGATCGCGGTCTTGAACTTGCGCGGCAGGTTCGAGTACTCGGGGTTGCCGATGTAGCGGCGCACGATCTCGTCGATCGCGGGGGTGCCGTCGATGATCTCGTCGAGGGACTCACCGGCGAGCGGCGAACCGAGCACGACGCGAGGGCAGTCGCCGCACGCCTCGGTGGTCTTCAGGCCGACCGATTCGAGACGACGCCAGATCTCGGGGACGTTCTCGACCTCGATCCAGTGGTACTGGACGTTCTCGCGGTCGGACAGGTCGGCGGTGTCGCGACCGAACTCGGTGGAGATACCGGCGATCGTCCGCAGCTGCGCGAGATTCAGGGCGCCGGCGTCGCAGCGCACCCGCATCATGAAGTACTTCGCCTCGAGCAGGTCGATGTTCTCGTCACCGGTGTAGGTGCCGTCGTAGCCCTGCTCGCGCTGGGTGTACAGACCCCACCAGCGGAAGCGGCCGCGCAGATCGCTCTTGTCGATTCCGTCGAAACCGGTTTGCGCATAGATGTTCTCGATACGCTTGCGGACGTTGAGCGGGTTGTCGTCCTTCTTCGTCTGCTCGTTGGCGTTGAGCGGCTCCCGGTAGCCGAGGGCCCACTGGCCTTCGGCGCGACGCTTGGCGGGACGCGCGCGGCGGGCGGGAGTGGCCGACTCGTCGGCGGGCGTGACGTCGGTGGTCGACGACATACAGGGTCTCCTGATACTCGCTGGAACCGGATCGACGAGCGCAGGAGGGAGCTGACCTCGTGCACGCATGCTTCGACCCGGCGGGATCTGGGATGTGCCGGGGAGTGCCGACTAGAGACAGTCGGCGCAGAGACAAGCGGCGCAAGGCAGACAACAGGATGCGCAGACGCGCTTGAAGTCGACGTGGCGTCGCGCCACGAGTCGCACTCCGTGTCCTGTCATGCGGACCATTGTGCCACGTCACCGGGACGATTCCGAATTGCGGGCGGTATTTCCACCCGATTTTCGGGAAATGTCGAGGTAGGGGCGTCGCGCGCGGAGCCGCCCTTCGGGTCTCTGGAACACTGGAGGGCGTGAACAGCACTGAGATCGGTCGACGCACCGGCACGGAAATCGGTATCGCGGGTCGTCCGGCCGGTCTCGAACTTCCCGCTTCGGCACTCGCAGGAGTGGGGACGCGACCGTTCGGTGTGTACGTGCACGTGCCCTTCTGCGCGACCCGCTGCGGCTACTGCGACTTCAACACCTACACGGCCGGGGAACTCGGCAGCGCGGCGTCGCCGCAGTCCTGGCTGGAGGGTCTGCGCCGCGAACTCGACGCCGGTGCCCGGCTGCTGTCCGAATCCGGACGACGGACTCCCGCTGCCGAGACGGTCTTCGTCGGCGGCGGAACACCCTCGCTGCTCGGCGCGGACGGTCTCGCGCAGGTGCTCGACGCGATCCGCGACTCGTTCGGGCTCGCTCCCGGCGCCGAGGTGACCACCGAATCGAACCCGGAGTCGACCTCCACGGAGTTCTTCTCGTCGATCCGCGAGGCCGGATACACCCGCGTGTCGCTCGGCATGCAGTCCGCGGCGCCCCACGTGCTGGCGGTCCTCGACCGCACCCACACACCCGGGCGTCCCATCGCGGCGGCGAAGGAAGCGCGCGCGGCCGGTTTCGGCCACATCAACCTCGATCTGATCTACGGCACTCCCGGCGAGCGCGACGCCGACCTCGACGCCTCCCTCGACGCCGTGCTCGAAGCGGGGGTCGACCACGTCTCGGCGTACGCGCTCATCGTCGAGGACGGCACCGCCCTCGCTCGCCGTGTCCGTCGCGGCGAGCTGCCGGCTCCGGACGACGACGTGCTCGCATCGCGGTACGAGCGGATCGACGCGCGACTCGCCGACGCCGGGATGACCTGGTACGAGGTGTCCAACTGGGCGAAGGCCGATGATCCGTCGGCGCGCTGCGCCCACAACCTCGGTTACTGGGACGGCGGCGACTGGTGGGGCGCCGGGCCGGGCGCGCACAGCCACGTCGGTGGCGTGCGCTGGTGGAACGTCAAGCATCCCGCCCGTTACGCGTCGACCCTCGCCGACGGAGTCCTGCCCGTCGGGGGCAGCGAACATCTCACGGCCGAGGACCGGCACACCGAACTCGTCATGCTCACCGTCCGGCTGCGCACGGGCCTGCCGTTGTCGGAGCTCGACGACGGTGAGCGCGAGGCAGCAGAGACGGTGGTCGCCGACGGGCTCGCCGTGGAGCGCGACGATCAGCTCGTGCTGACCGACCGGGGCCGGCTGCTCGCCGACGCGGTGGTCCGCACCATCCTGCTCGGCGCGGACGACTGACCGTCCGGTCGCGTCATGCTGCTCCGACCGACCGACCGGTCGCGTCATGCTGCTCCGACCGACCGGTCGCGTCATGCTGCTCCGATGCGCTCCGAGTCGTAGACCGACAGCCGCCCACGGTTCTCGACCACCGACACCTAGTACTTATCCGACTCGGTCCGGCCGTCGACGGTGACGAACGTGAGGGTGACGATGACACTCGACACATCGCGGGGCTCCACGGTATCCACCCCTGATCGGGCTATGCGGGCGACGGGCCCCGAACCTCGGCGCCCGGGTCGGGCACGCCACCGGGAATCAGCACGTCGTACTCGAAGACACGCACGTGCAGCACCGTCCGGTTCCGCAGCGCGGACTGCACGGCACGGTGGAGTCCGTCCTCGAGGTACAGCACGCCCTGCCACTGGACGGCGTGTGGGAACAGATCGCCGTAGAACGTCGAGTCCTCCGACAACAGCCGGTCGAGTTCGAGCACCTTCGTCGTCGTGACGATCTCGTCGAGGCGCACCTGGCGGGGCGGAATCCTCGACCAGTCGCGCAGAGACAGTCCGTGATCGGGATACGGCTTGCCGTCCCGGACGCCCTTGAAGATCATGTGAACACATTACGGGGGGCGCGCCGAAGGCGTCGCTTCCGGTTCGGGGTGGTATCGCACACGTGCCCGACACCTTCGAGGTCGTCGCGCGATTAGACTGGCAGGGTACGGCCCCGAGAGGTGCAGTCCTGCAGGCGGCGGAAACGGAGGTGGCGGGTTGTCGAGTACCGAGGAGCGGAGATTCACGGTCTTGCGCGCCATCGTGGCGGATTACGTGTCCACCAAGGAGCCGATCGGCTCCAAGACTCTCGTCGACCGGCACAATCTCGGAGTGTCCAGCGCCACGGTCCGCAACGACATGGCTGTGCTCGAAGCAGAGGGATACATCACACAGACCCACACGAGCTCGGGACGCGTGCCCACCGACAAGGGCTACCGCCAGTTCGTCGACAGGATCGCGGAGGTCAAACCGCTCTCGTCGGCCGAGCGCCGCGCAATCCTGCAGTTCCTCGAATCGGGCGTCGACCTCGACGACGTGCTGCGCCGCGCGGTGCGGTTGCTCGCGCAGCTCACCCGCCAGGTCGCGGTCGTGCAGTACCCGACGCTCTCCGCGTCGTCCGTGCGACATCTCGAGGTGGTCGGGCTGACACCGGCGCGGCTGCTGCTCGTGCTCATCACCGACTCGGGCCGCGTCGATCAGCGCATCGTCGAACTCGGCGACGTGATCGACGAGGACGGCCTGTCGCGGTTGCGTGAGCTGCTCGGCGGGGCATTGACCGGCAAGCGGCTCGCCGCGGCCTCCGTCGCAGTGACCGAGCTCGCCGACAACGCACCGGACGATCTGCGCGATGCGCTCATCCGGTGCACCACTGTGCTGGTGGAGACCCTCGTCGAGCACCCCGAGGAGCGTCTCGTGCTCGGCGGCACCGCCAATCTCACCCGTAACGCCGCCGACTTCGACGGCCACGGCATGCTGCCGGGCTCGTTGCGTACGGTCCTCGAAGCCCTCGAGGAGCAGGTCGTGGTGCTCAAACTGCTCGCGTCCAGCCAGGACGCAGGCCGGGTCACCGTCCGCATCGGTGAGGAGACCCAGTTCGAGGAGATGCGCACCACCTCGGTCGTGTCCACCGGCTACGGGGCCGCGGGTACGGTCTTCGGTGGTCTGGGAGTGCTCGGCCCCACCCGGATGGACTATCCGGGAACCATCGCATCGGTCGCCACCGTTGCGAGATATATCGGTGAGGTGCTCGGCGAACGCTGAGCACCGTCCATTTTTGCTCTGTAGAACGACGTAAGGACGAGAACCAAACGTGGCACGGGACTACTACGGGACGCTCGGCGTGTCCAAGAACGCGACCGACCAGGAGATCAAACGGGCGTACCGCAAGTTGGCGCGCGAGCACCACCCGGATGTGAACCCAGACGAGTCGGCGCAGAAGCGTTTCCAGGAGATCTCGGCCGCCTACGAGGTGCTGTCGGATCCCGAGAAGCGACGCATCGTCGACCTCGGCGGCGACCCACTCGAATCTGGTGGCGGCGGTGCGGGCGGCTTCGGCGGCGCCGGCTTCGGTGGCGGCCTCGGTGATGTCTTCGAGGCGTTCTTCGGTGGTGGGGCCGGCGGTTCCCGCGGTCCGCGCGGCCGCGTCCAGCCCGGCGCCGACTCGCTGCTCCGCACCCGCCTGACCCTCGAGGAATGCGCTCGCGGCGTCACCAAGACGGTCACGGTCGACACCGCGATCCTGTGCGACGCGTGCACCGGTTCCGGCACCCACGGCGATTCGAAGCCCGTGCGCTGCGAGACCTGCGGTGGCGCCGGTGAGGTCCAGTCCGTCCAGCGTTCCTTCCTCGGCCAGGTCATGACGTCCCGCCCGTGCCCCACCTGCCGCGGTGTCGGCGAGACGATCCCGGATCCCTGCCGCAAGTGCGGTGGTGACGGCCGCGTGCGCGCCCGCCGCGAGGTCACCGTCAAGGTGCCCGCCGGCGTCGGCAACGGGATGCGCATCCGCCTCGCGGCCCAGGGCGAGGTCGGCCCCGGCGGCGGTCCTGCCGGCGATCTCTACGTCGAGGTGCTCGAACAGCAGCACGAGGTTTTCGTGCGCGACGGCGACGACCTGCACTGCACCATCCGCGTGCCCATGGTCGACGCTGCGCTCGGCACCAAGGTGACGATCGAGACCATCCTCGACGGCCCCACCGAGATCACCATCGATCCCGGCACCCAGCCCGGTTCGGTCTCGGTGCTGCGCGGCCACGGCATGCCGAAGCTGCGCTCGGGTACGCGCGGCGACCTGCACGCGCATCTCGAGGTCGTGGTGCCGAGCAAGCTCGATCACAAGCAGACGAAGCTGCTCGAGGACCTGCGCCGGCACAGCGACCGGGAGCATGTCGAGGTCGTGACCACGGGTTCGCAGAACACCGGCGGCCTGTTCTCGCGCCTGCGCGACGCGTTCAGCGCCCGTTAGGTCGCTCGGGTGGCCGCGACACTGTTCTACCTCGACCCGCTGCCCGACGAGGGGCGGACGGCCGTGCTCGACGGCAAGGAGGGCCGGCACGCCGCGACGGTGCGCCGTATCGCGGTAGGCGAGCGGCTCGTGTTGTCCGACGGTGCCGGTGAGGTCGCCGACGTCGAGGTCACGGCGGTCGCGAAGGACCGGCTCGAAGCGCTCGTGCTCGGTCGTCGCGTTGTCGACCCGCCGCGTCCGAGCGTGACCGTCGTGCAGGCGCTGCCGAAGTCCGACCGGTCCGAACTCGCCGTCGAACTGGCCACCGAGGCCGGCGCCGACGAGTTCGTACCGTGGCAGTCGGCGCGCTGTGTCGCCCGGTGGGATGCCAAGGCGGACAAGGGTGTTGCCAAGTGGCAGGCGGTCGCGACGTCCGCGGCGAAGCAGTCGCGGCGCGCGCACGTGCCGACGGTCGCCGGGTTGCACCGCACACCCGAGGTCGTCGCACGGGTCCGCTCGGCCGTCGAGCGCGGCGACGTCGTCGCGGTGCTCCACGAATCCGCCACGATCCCCTTCGCCGATCTGCCCGTGCGCGACGTCGATTCGCTGACGCTGATCGTCGGTCCCGAAGGCGGACTCGACGACGCGGAGGTCGAGACCCTCGTCGACGCGGGCGCGGTGGCCGTCGGTCTCGGCCCCACGGTGCTGCGCACCTCGACCGCCGCGGCCGTCGCACTCGGCGCGATCGGTGTGTTGACCGACCGGTGGCGTACCAGGCCCCTGCACTAGGGATCGCTTGCGGGTCCCGATTCTCTGTGCTGAGGGATCGCTTGCGGGTCCCGATTCTCTGTGCTGAGGGATCGCTTGCGGGTCCCGACCATACGTATCGAAGGAATTTCCTCTCTTGGCTCGTACGAAGATCGCCTACGGCACCCACTCGCAGCAGTTCGGGCACGTCTTCCTACCCGACCCCGCGACGGTGACGGGGCCCGTTCCCGCCGTCATGGTCGTTCACGGCGGTTCGTGGCACGGCCGCTACCAGCTCACCCTCGGTACGGCGCTGTCCGTGGAACTCGCGCGTCGCGGTGTGGTGGCGTGGAACGTCGAGTACCGCCGTCTCGAGGCCGGTGGCGCGTGGGACGAGATGTCCGCCGATGTGGTCGCGGCGTACGAGACGATCTTCACCGAGGTCGTTCCGCACGCGCAGCGCGGCGGTGTCGAGGTCGATCTCGACCGTGTGCGGCTCGTCGGTCACTCTGCGGGAGGCCAGCTGGCGGTGTGGCTCGCGGGTGAGAGCACGTCGGTGCGACCGGAATTCGTGGTTTCGCAGGCGGGTGCGCTCGACCTCGTCACCGCCGGGGAGCGCGGTCGTCGCGTGGAGGCGTTCGAGGCGCTCTTCGGTGCGTCCTACGCGGAGGCACCCGAGTGTTATCGGTCGGCCTCGCCGACGCACCGGCCGCCGATCGGTGTGCCGGTCGCGGTGCTGCACGGCACCGCCGACGAGCAGGTGTCGGTGAGTGTCGCGCACCGTTACGTCGACGCGGCCGGCGCGGCAGGAGATCCGGTGTCGCTGGAGCTGTTCGACGGTGAGGATCACGTCGCCTTCCTGAACCGGAGCACCCGGGCCTGGGCGCGATCGCTCGACCTGCTCACCGTCCGGTCAGTGGCCGATCTCGGCCTCGCTGCCGGTGCGGGTGTGGAGTCCGCGGGGGAGTAGCGCGGTGACCGCCGCGGCGCCGATGAGCAGGACGATGCCGGCGACGAGGCTCGCGGACGAGATCGCCTCGGCGAACGCTGCGGACGACGCGTCGAGCAGCGGTTGTGCGTACGACGCCGCGAATGGGTTCGCCGCGAGTTCCTCCGCGACGATCGCCGCACCGCCCACCGAATCGCCGGCCGCCTCGATCGCCATCGCGGCCTGATCGGCCATCGGACCTGTCAGGTCCGCCAACGGCAATCCGTCGAGGAACCCGGAGATCTCGCGGTGATAGGTGGTCGCGAGGATCGAGCCGAGCACGGCGATGCCCAGCGACCCGCCGAATTCCACTGCGGTGTCGTTCAACCCGCCCGCCGCTCCGAGGTCCGAGTCGGGGAAGCCGCCCATGATCAGGTCGGTGGACGGGGATGTGGCCAGGCCGATGCCCAATCCGAGCAGCAACAACGAGATCAGAAAGGGCGTGAAGCCGGAGGCGCCGGCCGTGACGGTCAAGGTGAGGATGCCTGCCGCAGCGGCGACCATGCCCGTGCCCACGAGGGCCCGCGCACCGAGTCGGGGCGCGAGCCGGCCGCTCAGCGCCGCGCCGAGCGAGACCGTCACCGCGAGGGGAAGCAGACGCAGACCGGTCTCGAGCGGGCCGTAACCGAGCACGAACTGGAACTGCTGCGCGACGAAGTAGATGGCGCCGAAGGCGACGAGGAAGAGCAGTAACACCGACACGCACGCACCGCCGACGGTCCGGTCCGCGACCCGACGCACGTCCAGCAACGGCCGGGGGTGGCGAAGTTCCCACACCACGAAGAGCACCGCGGCGATCACCGAGCCGATCGAGGTGGCGATCACCCCGGTGCCCCAACCGAAGTGGAACCCCTCGATGATCGCGTAGACGATTCCGCCGAGAGCAGCGACCGACAGGGCGCCGCCGACCCAGTCGGTGCGGGTGAGATCGTCCGCCTTCGAGGCCGGCACGAGGATCAGGGCCGCGATCGCCGCGAATGCCGCGATCGGCACGTTGATGAGGAAGGTCGAACCCCACGAGTTCGATTCGAGGAGCCATCCGGCGAGCAGGGGACCGAGCGCAATGGCGAGTCCGGACGTGGCGGCCCAGGCTGCGATCGCGCGGGCACGCTCGTGCACGGGGAACATCGCGACGAGCAGCGACAGTGTCGCAGGCATGATCACGGCGGCGCCCACCCCCATGACGATGCGCGCGACGATCACGTCGCCGGCGCTGTCGGCGAACGATCCGTAGACCGCGCCGGCGGCAAAGACGACCAGGCCCGCCAGCAACGCGCGACGTCGTCCGTATCGATCGCCGAGCACGCCGAACAGCAGCATCAGCGCGGCATAGGGGACGGTGTAGCCGTCGATGATCCACTGCATGTCGGCGCTGGTGAGCTGCAGTTCGCGCAGCATGCCGGGTGCGGCGACGATGAGCGAGGTGTTGGCCATCACGACGATGAGCAGGCTCAGGCACAGCACCGCCAGTCCGGCCCAGCGCAGCCGGTAGGGTTCCTTCGCTGCGGTCCCTCCTGCGAGGGTCACGGCAGTGGGCATGGGCTCTCCTCGGGTGCGACACGGGCCGGGACCTGAGCCCCGATCTACACGGTGGTGTGCAAGTTACGCAGCTGCACATCCGTGTGCAACTAAAATGAAAGACAGATCACAGTCAGCGGAAGAGGGCGAGAACGTGGAGAACTCGGTCACACGACCGCGAACCCGATTCAATGCGAACCGCATGCGCATACTCGACGCTGCGGTGATGTGCTTTGCGGCCGACTCCGACGCGAGCATGGACGATGTCGCCAAAGCCGCGGGTGTCGTCCGCCGCACCGTCTATGCGCACTTCCCCAACCGGGAAGCCCTCGTCGAGGGGATCGTCGACGACGCCTCGACCGCACTCGCCGAGGCTCTCGACCACCCCGAGCCGGACGATCCCGCGGTCGCGCTCGCGGTCGTGGCGTTGCGGACCTGGCCCATCGGCGACCGCTACCGCGTGCTGCTCTCCTTCGCCCGCAAGGAGATGGGAGAGCAGCGCATCGCCGAGCTGGTCTCCCCGGTGCGCTCACGTGTCCTCGGGCACGTCGAACGCGGCCTCGCGCAGAGCCAGCTCTCCGACTACCTCCCGGCGCCCGTGCTCGTAGGGATGATGGAGGGCCTGACGATGGCCACACTCGAGCAGGCCAATCTCGGGCTGGTGGACGACTCGGGCGACACGATCGTCCTGGGCAATCTCGTGCTCGGTGGGGTCTCACCCGACCGGGCACCCGGGATCCTCGCCGAGGCACGGCGGTGGCTCGCGGAGGCGGGTTCTGGTGAAGGCGGAATCCAACCCCGCTGAAACTCCCTGTTGCGGGAGGGTGCGCTTCGTCCGGCGCTAGACTGGCACGAACACGACGACCGTCGTGCAGGAGCCGAACCGAAAGCAGGACGTACCGTCCACGTGAGTGAACCAGACCGACCCCACGAGCCCCCCGAATTCGAGCCGACCACGGTCAAATCGAGCCTCGACCTCCCCTCGGAGGCCGCAGCGCCCCTGCTCGGAGCCGCGGACGAGAATCTGATCGCCCTCGAAGCCCTCCTGGCGGCGGACATCCACGTGCGGGGCAACACCGTCACGCTGACCGGAGCGCCCGCCGACGTCGCCCTCGCGGAACGTGCGCTCGCCGAACTCGTCACCATCGTCCGTCGCGGACAATCGCTCGCGCCCGACGCCGTGCGTCGCACCGTGGGCATGCTCACCCAGGGGCTCTCCGAGTCGCCGGCCGACGTGCTCAGCCTCGACATTCTGTCGCGGCGCGGGAAGACGATCCGGCCCAAGACCCTGAACCAGAAGCGGTACGTCGACGCGATCGATGCCCACACCATCGTTTTCGGTGTCGGGCCGGCTGGTACGGGCAAGACCTATCTCGCCATGGCAAAGGCCGTGCAGGCGCTGCAGACCAAGCAGGTCAACCGCATCATCCTCACGCGTCCCGCCGTCGAGGCAGGGGAGCGGCTCGGCTTCCTGCCGGGCACCCTGCACGAGAAGATCGACCCGTATCTGCGTCCACTGCACGACGCGCTGCACGACATGATGGATCCCGAGGCGATCCCGAAGCTCATGCAGGCCGGGGTCATCGAGGTCGCACCCCTGGCGTACATGCGTGGCCGCACCCTGAACGATGCGTTCATCATCCTCGACGAGGCGCAGAACACCACCGCCGAACAGATGAAGATGTTCCTCACGCGTCTGGGCTTCAATTCCAAGATCGTCGTGACGGGCGACATCACGCAGATCGACCTGCCCGGCGGCGCCCGTTCGGGTCTCGCCGCCGCCACCGAGATCCTCGACGGCATCGACGACATCCACATCGCGCGACTCGACAGCAGCGACGTCGTGCGGCACCGGCTCGTCTCCGACATCGTCGACGCCTACAGCCGTTTCGAGGCCACCCGCGACGGCGACGGGATCCCCGGCAACCGTGCTCAACGTCGCGCGCAGCGGGTGCAGCGTCGATGAACACCCTTGTAGATCAACCGAATACCGTCGTGCAGAAGGAACTCCAGTCATGAGCATCGAGATCTCGAACGAATCGGGAATGGACGTCTCGGAGGAGGAGCTCCTCGACGTCGCCCGTTTCGTGATCGCCCGGATGGATGTGCATCCGGCGGCGGAGTTGTCGATGGTGCTCGTGGACCTCGACACCATGGCCGATCTGCACGTGCGGTGGATGGACCTTCCCGGCCCCACCGACGTGATGTCGTTCCCCATGGACGAACTCGAGCCCGGGGGGCGTCCGGACGCTCCCGAACCGGGACCGTCGATGCTCGGCGACATCGTGCTGTGTCCGCAGTTCGCCGCCGACCAGGCGGCGAAGGCCGGTCACCCGGTGGCCCACGAACTCGCCCTGCTCACCGTGCACGGCATGCTCCACCTCCTCGGCTACGACCACGCCGAACCGGAGGAGGAGAAGGAGATGTTCGGCCTGCAGAACCAGCTCCTCGCCGAGTGGTACGAGGAGATCCGCCGCGCCGAGCACGAGGCGCGGCTCGCCGCCCGCGACCGGAAGTTGCTGGGCAAGGCCGGTTTCGTCGACACCCCCGAATCATGAGCGGCGACAGTGCGAGCCATCGTGATCGGACGGCACCGATCGAGGGAGTGACGATCGCGTGAGTACCGTGCCCCTCGTCGTCCTGGCGGTCGTCCTGGTGGTGCTCGGCGGCCTGTTCGCCGCTGTCGATTCCGCGCTCAACACCGTATCCGCGGCGCGCGCCGAGGAACTCGCGAAGGAGGGCCGCCCCAGTGCGCGCCGCCTGCTCGGTCTGCTCGACGATCGGCCCCGCTACGTCAATCTGACGGTGCTGCTGCGCATCCTCTGCGAGATCACCGCCACCGTCGTGCTCGTCGGTGCATTGCTCGCCGTGCTCGACCGCACATGGGCGCTCGTCGTGGGCGCTGCGGTGATGGTGATCGTCGACTACGTCGTGATCGGGGTCAGCCCGCGCACGCTCGGACGCCAGCACGCGTACCCGATCGCGCTCGCCGCCACCGGACCGCTGCGGGTACTCGGTGTCCTGCTCGGTCCGATCAGCCGAATCCTCATCAGCGTAGGCAATGCGGTCACACCCGGTCGCGGTTTCAGGAACGGCCCGTTCTCCAACGAGATCGAGCTGCGCGAACTGGTCGATCTCGCTCAGGAGAGCGGGGTCGTGGCCGACGAGGAACGCCGGATGATCCAGTCGGTGTTCGACTTCGGCGACACCACCGCTCGCGAGATCATGGTTCCACGCCCCGAGATGGTGTGGATCGAGGAGACCAAGACGGCCGGTCAGGCCACCTCGCTCGCCGTCCGCAGCGGGCACTCGCGGATCCCGGTGATCGGTGAGAACGTCGACGACATCCGCGGTGTCGTCTACCTCAAGGATCTCGTCCAGCAGACCTACTACCACCGCGACGGCGGACGCAGCGTCTCCGTCGCCGACGTCATGCGACCGGCGGTCTTCGTGCCGGATTCGAAGCGCCTCGACGATCTGCTCGCCGACATGCAGCGCGACCGCAACCACATGGCGATCCTCGTCGACGAATACGGCGGCATCGCCGGTCTCGTGACGATCGAGGACGTCATCGAGGAGATCGTCGGCGAGATCGCCGACGAGTACGACACCGGGGAGATCCCCGACGTCGAGGAACTCGGCGACGACACCTACCGCGTTTCCGCGCGACTTCCCGTCGAGGACCTCGGCGAACTGTTCGACATCGACATCGAGGACGACGAGGTCGACACCGTCGGCGGACTCCTCGGCTACGAACTCGGCCGGGTTCCTCTGCCGGGTGCGGAGGTACGGACCCACGGCCTGCTGCTCCGCGGCGAGGGCGGACCGGACGTCCGCGGGCGGGTGCGTGTGAGCACCGTCTTCGTGCAGCGCGTCAGCCCCGAAGAAGAACCCACCGATACCGATACGGCCACCACCGAGGAGCATGCATGACCGACACCGACTTCCGTTCCGGCTTCATCTGTTTCGTCGGCCGGCCCAACACCGGGAAGTCGACGCTCACGAATGCGCTCGTCGGCAGCAAGATCGCGATCACCTCGTCGCGCCCGCAGACCACCCGCCACACCATCCGCGGCATCGTCCACCGCGACAACGCCCAGCTCATCCTCGTGGACACCCCGGGACTGCACCGCCCGCGCACCCTGCTCGGCCAGCGGCTCAACGACCTGGTGCAGGACACCTACTCCGAGGTCGACGCGATCGGCATGTGCTTCCCCGCCGACGAGAAGATCGGCCCCGGCGACCGCTGGATCCTCGAGCAGGTGCGCCACATGGCGCCGAAGACCCCGGTCATCGGCATTGTCACGAAGATCGACAAGGTGGGCAAACAGCAGGTCGCCGCGCAGTTGCTCGCCGTGTCGAAGCTCCTCGGCGAGAACTGCGAGGTCGTGCCGGTCTCCGCGGCCTCGGGTGAGCAGGTCGAGGTCCTCGTCGACGTCCTCGTCTCGCACATGGAACCCGGACCGGCCTTCTATCCCGACGGCGAGCTCACCGACGAGCCGGAAGAGACCCTGATGGCCGAGCTCATCCGCGAGGCCGCCCTCGAAGGTCTCGGCGACGAGCTGCCCCACTCGCTCGCCGTCGTGATCGAGGAGATCACCGAACGCGAGGGTCGCACCGAGAAGCAGGGCGAGATGCTCGACGTGCACGCCCTGCTCTACGTCGAACGGCCGAGCCAGAAGGGCATCGTCATCGGCAAGGGGGGCGCGCGGCTGCGCGAAGTGGGCACCGCCGCACGCACCCAGATCGAGAAGCTCCTCGGCGTGAAGATCTACCTCGACCTGCACGTGAAGGTCGCGAAGGACTGGCAGCGAGACCCCAAACAGCTGGGCCGTCTGGGATTCTGACGCCGAGCCCTACGGGGTGGACGCGGTGATCGGCCGGGCGACCCACATCGACGCGAGGTAGGTCGGTGCCGACGAACGCGCTGAAGCGGTCGATCAGTTCCGCCGGCCGCGGTGTCATGGCGACGGCGGCGGAGACGTCGAAGCGGCGACAGCGGCGACGAGCAATCCGCTCACCACCGGGATCGCGAGTCGTCGCACGAGATCACCGACCGGGACGCGGCAGAAGCCCGCGACCACGATCAGCGACGACCAGATGACGCGGGTGCCGCCGCCGGTCCAGGTCGCGGCGTTCTGCGCAAGGGCGGCAAGCGTTGCGGTGTCCGTTCCGGCCTGCGGGGCGAGCGCGGCGGCGATACCACCGGTAAGCGGCAGACCGGCCCAGCCGGAGCCGTCCAGACCGATGAGCATGCCGATCAGGATCATGCTGAACGCGGCGAAGAGACCGTTGTCGGGAATGCGGGTCTGGATGCTCTCGACGGCGTCGAACAGGAAGGCCGGCCCGGTGCCGTCCTCGAGTCCCAGGATCGAACCGGAGTCGTCGGGGATGCCGGGGTACACGAATCCGGACACCGGCAGGATGATTCCCATGGCCTTGAACGCGTGGACCAAGCCGTCGACGAAATGGGTGGCGCAATGTTCGAGTGCCACGCCCTGTCCGGAAATCGCGAGGGCGATCAAGGCCGAGCGGCGGCAGCCCGGCCTTGATCGCCGCCGGGAGCAGCCCGGCACCGATGATCGCGAGAGCAGGTGTGGGCAGAAGAACAACGACAGCAGATAGGTGACGACGAACAGCACGACGTAGGCGATACGGCCGTTGATCATCCAGCGCCCGAAGGGACGCACCATGAGTTCGTCGGCGCCGATGGTGCAGCATCGCCGCGAGCATCGATGGGCGGCATCGCCGTCGTCGGCCGGAACATGTCGATCTCGAAGAGTCGGACAGGACTCGGCAATCGGCCGACAAACCACTCGCGACGCGAAAGTATTGTGCACACGGCATAATTCGTGACGGTGGTGTTTCGTCGCGGACGCGGATGTGAACGCGTCGTCACGCCGGGGCCGGTGACCGAAGGGAACTCAGCGACGCGTGGCCGCCGCGCCGTGCAGCAGCAGCAGAACGGCCTCCGACAGATCCGGCTCCGTACCCGTCGACAGGCGGCGCAGTTGCAGCCCGGTGATGGTCGCGACGACCGTCGGGGCGATCGTCTCCGGATCCGGCACTCCCAGCGCGGAAAGGACGGAGGCAGTCAACGCGTCGTAGGCACGCCAGCAGCGTTCGGCGACCCGCCGCAGTTCCTCGTCGCGCCCCGCCTGCACATAGAGCTCGAAGGGGGCGATGCGTTCGGCCGTGAAGGTCAGGTCGTGGGCGACGCGTTCGGTGAGTTCGGCGGCCTCCGTCAGCGACAGGGCCCGGGATCGATACTGCTCGGCGAGTTCTCGCAGCCGCTCGGTCTCCTCGTCGACGAAGAACTCGAGCGCGGCGCGCAGCAGGTCGGCCTGGGTGGGGAAATGGTAGGTGATCGAACCGAGCGACACTTCGGCGCGCGCCGCGATGCGCCGGTTCGTCACCCCGGCGACCCCGTCGGTGCCGACGAGATACAGGGTGGCGTGGACGATCCGCGAGCGGGCGTCGTCGCGCGTGGTCACCACCATCGCTCCGGGGTGTGTTCGTGCCAGCGCAGCACCGATTCGAGTTGGGAGGCGAGGGACACCAGCAGCGGTTCGGAGTTCGCCGGGCCGAGCAGCTGGGCACCCACCGGCAGTCGCTCCTCGGTGAAACCCGCGGGGACGTTGATCGCGGGCCAGCCCAGCACGTTCCACGGCCACGCGTAGGGGCATGCGCCGGTGATGACCTTGTCGGTCGCCCAGCCGCCGATGCCGTCGATCGCCGTCACCGGCAGCGGCGGTGTGGCAGTGGTGGGGGCGAGTACGACGTCGAACCGATCGAAGATGCGGCCGACCCGACGGTGCAGCCGCGGTTCGACCGCGCGCGCCGCCCGCAACGGATAACCGCGCAGGAACCGGCCGGTGCGGGCGTTGGCGCGGGTGCGCACGTCGGCGAGGGACGGGTCGGGCAGGCGGTACAACCAATCCTCGATACCGGCCATGGATCGAGGGAGGAAGGTGAGACCGAACGTCATTCCGTAGTCGGGATCGGCGAGGGTCACCTCGTGGCCGAGATCGCGCAGTACCGCGGCGAGTGCGGCGATGCGGGTGCGGACACGGGCGTCGAGGCTGGTGGGTGTCGCGGTGAACGGGATCTTCAGCGACAGAGCGATGTTCAGCCTGCCGGGATCTCGTCCCACGGCGTCGGAGACGGTCAGCGGCGCGCACGCGTGCCGGTCGCCGGGGTGGTTCCCGGACACGACGTCGAGGAGCAGGGCCGCGTCGGCGACCGTGCGGGCGAGTGGGCCGTGCGTGGTGAGTCCGTTGAAGGATTCGGCGTCGGGCCACATGGAGATCCGGCCGCGTTGGGGCTTGATGCCGACGAGATTGGACCACGAGGCGGGGATGCGGACCGATCCGGCGCCGTCGGATCCCAGGGCGGCCGGCACGAGTCCCGCCGCGACGGCCGCGGCGCTGCCACCCGACGAGCCGCCGGGGGTGTGGTCGCGCGACCACGCGCTGCGGGTGTGCCCGAAGGCGTCGCCGCCGGTGAGCGGCCACTGGCCGAGTTCGGGGGAGTGGGTCTTGCCGACGATCACCGCGCCGGCGGCCCGCAGGCGACGCACCACCTCGGCGTCGGTGTCCTTCGGGGCGAAGGTGCCGGCGCAGCCGAACATCGTCGTCTCGCCGACGATGTCGGTGTCGTCCTTGATCGCGATGGGGACACCCAGCAGGGGGAGGCGTTCGCCGTTCGCGCGGCGCCGGTCGGCCTCGCGGGCCTCGTCGAGTGCGGTGGTGCGGCGCACGACGCGGAAGGCGTTCAGGTGCGGTTGCGATTCGTCGATCCGGTCGAGGCTCGCACGGACGAGGTCCGTGGAGGTGGTCTCGCCGCGGTCGAGTGCCTCGACGGTCGCCTTCAGGTCGCGCAGGTCGGTTCGAGCGTCCATTCGTTCCCCCGTTCGTTCGAACGAACAATAACGCGTTCCCGTTCGGGGTGTCGAGTCCCTTCGTGGACCGTCCCGTGTCACCGCGACATGACAGACTCGGGGAGTGAGGCTTTATCGGGACAACGCGGTGGTGCTGCGCCAGCACAAGCTGGGCGAGGCCGACCGCATCGTCACCCTGCTGACGCGTCGGCACGGTCTCGTGCGGGCCGTCGCGAAGGGCGTGCGCCGGACACGCTCCAAGTTCGGCGCACGGCTCGAACCGTTCGCCCACATCGACGTCCAGCTCCACCCGGGCCGCAGTCTCGACGTCATCACCCAGGTGCAGACCCTCGACGCCTTCGCGGTGGGTATCGTCGACGACTACCCCCGCTACACCACCGCGTGCGCGATCCTCGAGACCGCCGAACGCCTCGCCGGTGAGGAACGCGCGCCCGTGCCGCGCCTGCACGCACTCACCGTCGGCGCCCTCCGCGCGGTGTGCGACCGCACCCGGCCACCCGAACTCGTACTCGACGCCTATCTGCTGCGGGCCATGGCCTACGCGGGATGGGCGCCGGCGATCACCCACTGCGCGCGCTGCGACCGTCCCGGCCCGCACACCGCCTTCCACGTCGCCGCCGGTGGTGCGGTGTGCGTGCACTGCCGTCCGCCGGGGGCGGCCACCCCGGCCCCGGGTGTGTTGGCGCTGCTCGACGCGCTCAACCACGGACGCTGGGCCGACACCGAGGCCGCCGACACGGCGGTGCGTCGCCAGGCCAGCGGGCTCGTCGCCGCGCACCTGCAGTGGCATCTCGAACGGCAACTGCGTTCGCTGCCCCTCGTCGAGCGCGGTCGCACCGACCCTGCGACGGGGAACCGGGTTGATGACGTCGCCCGGGGTGTCCGGCAGGATGGGGACCGTGATTCGACGACGTACCACGCCCCCATCGCCTGAGCGGGTGATCCGGCCGCCCGACCCGCATCCGTCGGGCGCGCGACCTCCCGTGCTGCAACCCGAGCTGATTCCCCAGCACGTGGCGCTCGTGATGGACGGCAACGGTCGCTGGGCGCAGGAGCGCGGTCTGCCGCGCACCGCCGGCCACGAACGCGGCGAGGCCGTGCTGATGGACACGGTGTGCGGATGTATCGAGATGGGCGTCGAGTGGCTCTCGGCCTACGCCTTCTCCACCGAGAACTGGAAGCGCAGCCCCGACGAGGTCCGCTTCCTCATGGGCTTCAACCGCGACGTGATCCGCCGCCGCCGCGACGAGATGCACGAGATGGGGGTGCGCGTCCGGTGGGCCGGTCGCCGTCCCCGCCTGTGGCGCAGCGTGATCAAGGAACTCGAGATCGCCGAGGAACTGACGAAGGACAACGACGTCATGACTCTCACGATGTGCGTCAACTACGGCGGTCGCGCCGAGATCGCCGACGCCGCACGGGAGATCGCCCGTCGGGTCGCGGCAGGGGAACTCGATCCCGAACGGATCACGGAGTCGACGATCGCGCGGTATCTCGACGAGCCCGACATGCCCGACGTCGACCTGTTTCTGCGGCCCTCGGGCGAGCAGCGCACCTCGAACTTCCTGCTGTGGCAGTCGGCCTACGCCGAACTCGTCTTCCAGGACACGATGTTCCCCGATTTCGACCGGCGCGATCTGTGGGCGGCGTGCGTCGAATACGCCTCCCGCGACCGGCGGTTCGGTGGTGTGAAGTGACCTCGCTGCGCGAGCGGATCGCGGGCGCGCTGACGCCCTTCGTCGACGTCCGCACCCCGTCGTCCGCCGCCGACGGCGACGGCTCGTTCGGATTCGACTACGGCGCCGTGCCCTTCGCGCTGCAGGTCGTCACGCTCACCGAAGGACTCGACGTGGTCTCCGTCACCGGAGTGCTCGCGTGGGATCTTCCGCTCGACGACGCCGTGCGCGGTCGGGTCGCGGCCGCCGCCGACGCCCTGCAGTTCGGCTCGGTCCACCTCATCGAACGCGAGACCGACGCCGACGTCGTGCTGCGGTACTCGTTCCCCGCGACCGGGCTCGACGACACGGCGCTGACCACCATGCTGTTGCTCGTGCTCGACGGTGCCGCCGACGCGCGTGGCGCCGTGGCAGGCACCCCCGATCCCAAGGAGAATTCGTGACCACCACCGACATCGACGCCGAGACCACCACCGAGGAGGTCGTCGCCGCCGACGGGACGCACGCCGTCGCGATCCCCACCGAGGACGACGACATGCTGCGCGCCGCTGTGGTGGAGACGCTGTCCGAGATTCTCGAGGAAGCGCCCGAGCCCGACGAGGACGGCGAGATCCCGATCTGGATCGACGACGTGCTCACCTACGCGACCGTCGACGCCGAGGGCGGCTTCGTGCTGCTCACCACCTACCTGGTCGAGGGCATCACGGGCCGCACCCGCGCCGCCGAGGTCCTCGGCGACCTGCAGGTCGAGTTCCCCGAAGTCAAGTTCGTCCTCGACAAGGACCGAGTCACCGTCGAACTGCGGGTCGCAGCGTCGCCGCTCGTCCCGATCCATCTCGTGCGGGCCGTCGCGTCGCTCGTGCCGGTCGTCGAGCAGGCACGCGCATTGGCGCAGCGTCTCGGCGGAGAAGCGTCGGTCTTCGACGGTGAGGCCGAGGACGACGAGGAGAACCTGCTCGCCGACGGCTGCGGCTGTGATGACTGCGATTGCGGCTGACGGCCGCGGGCCGTCGGTTCAGCCCTGAGCGAGGGCGCACTCGCGGCAGTTGCCGAAGATCTCCACGGTGTGGCTGACGTCGACGAAGCCGTTCGACTCGGCCACCTCGTGCGACCAGCGTTCGACCTCCGGGCCGTCCACCTCGACCGTGAAGCCGCAGTGGCGGCACACGAGATGGTGGTGGTGCCCGGAGGAACACCGCCGGAACAGCGACTCGCCGCTGTCGGTGCGCAGCACGTCGACGCTGCCGACCTCGGCGAGCGACTGCAGGGTGCGGTAGACGGTCGTCAGGCCGATGCCCTCGCCGCGCTTGCGCAGCTCGTCGTGCAGGTCCTGGGCGGACCGGAACTCCTCGGTGTTGTCGAGCAGGTCGACGATGGCGCTGCGTTGACGGGTCGAGCGGACCCCCACGAGAGGTTTGCGGGCGGAGGTCACTGCGATCGTCCTTCCTGGGCGTGAGCGACGGCGTCGACGACGATGCGGGCGAGATGGTCGTCGGCCAGGTGGTAGAGCACTTCGCGTCCCGAGCGTTCGCCGCGCACGACGCCGGCGGTCTTGAGCACGCGGAGATGCTGGCTGATGAGCGGCTGGGTGACGCCGAGGGCGCCGACGAGCTCGTGCACGCAGCGGGCCGACTCGCGCAGTTCGAGCACGATCGAGATGCGGACGGGTGCCGACAGTGCGCGCAGCAGCTCACCGGCCGCGATCAGGGCGCCGGGGGAGACATCGACCGGGGACGGCAGGGCGTCGCTGCCGATCGGGCCGCGGGCGCGCTCGCCCGTGCTGCACTCGCGTGGATCGGCGTCGATGCTCACGGGGCTCCTCGGGGCAGGGGCGGCCGCCGGTCGGCGGGCCTTATTGCAAATCAATTCCATTTTGATATGCACGGTTGTGCATGTCAACCGGCGCGAATTCGAGCTGCGAACGAGGAGCGATAGGCTTACAGATCGACGCATGCTGCGAAAACCCGCATCGAAGATGGAGAAACCGAGTGGCACCCAAATCCAAGATCGATACCGTCGCCAACCTCGCCAAGCGCCGGGGCCTGGTCTATCCCTGCGGTGAGATCTACGGCGGCACCAGGTCCGCGTGGGATTACGGGCCGCTCGGCGTGGAGCTCAAGGACAACATCAAGAAGCAGTGGTGGCGCAACATGGTCACCAGCCGCGAGGACGTCGTCGGCCTCGACTCGTCCGTGATCCTGCCGCGTCAGGTCTGGGTCGCCTCCGGCCACGTCGGTGTCTTCAACGACCCGCTCGTCGAGTGCCTGAGCTGTCACAAGCGTCACCGGCAGGACCACCTGCAGGAGGCCTACGCCGAGAAGAACAAGCTCGACGACCCCGACGCCGTGCCGATGACCGAGATCGTCTGCCCGGACTGCGGCACCAAGGGTCAGTGGACCGAGCCCCGCGACTTCAACATGATGCTCAAGACCTTCCTCGGCCCGATCGAGAGCGAGGAAGGCCTGCACTACCTGCGCCCCGAGACGGCGCAGGGCATCTTCGTGAACTTCGCGAACGTGCTCACCACCTCGCGCAAGAAGCCGCCCTTCGGCATCGGCCAGATCGGCAAGAGCTTCCGCAACGAGATCACGCCCGGCAACTTCATCTTCCGCACCCGCGAGTTCGAGCAGATGGAGATGGAGTTCTTCGTCAAGCCCGGCGAAGACGAGCAGTGGCACCAGTACTGGATCGACTACCGGATGAACTGGTACACCGATCTGGGCATCAACAAGGACAACCTGCGCCTCTACGAGCACCCGCTCGAGAAGCTGTCGCACTACTCGAAGCGCACCGTCGACATCGAGTACCGCTTCCACTTCCAGGGCAGCGAATGGGGTGAGCTCGAGGGCGTCGCGAACCGCACCGACTTCGACCTGTCGACGCACTCGAAGCACTCCGGCACCGACCTGAGCTTCTTCGATCAGGCCACCAATGAGCGCTACACGCCCTACGTGATCGAGCCGGCGGCCGGCCTGACCCGTTCGCTCATGGCCTTCCTCGTCGACGCCTACACCGAGGACGAGGCACCCAACGCCAAGGGTGGCGTCGACAAGCGCACCGTGCTGCGCCTCGACCGTCGTCTCGCGCCGGTCAAGGCCGCCGTGCTGCCGCTCAGCCGCAACGCCGACCTGAGCCCGAAGGCCAAGGACCTCGCCGCGAAGCTGCGCCAGAACTGGAACATCGAGTTCGACGACGCCGGCGCCATCGGCCGCCGCTACCGTCGCCAGGACGAGATCGGCACCCCGTTCTGCATCACAGTCGACTTCGACACCCTCGAGGACCAGGCCGTCACGATCCGTGAGCGCGACACCATGGCGCAGGAGCGTGTGAGCCTCGACCAGGTCGAGGGCTACCTCGCGCAGCGCCTGATCGGCTGCTGACCGATCCGATCGACGCAGATGCCCTCCGGTCCCGACGGACCGGAGGGCATCTGTCGCTTCGTAGCCGGGTGCTCGTAGCGGTCACCTCGTCGAGCGCCGATCGATGTACTCGAAATATCGGCGGCCGGAGATCTCCTCACCCCGCCAGATCGCCGACCATGCGAAACCGGTGACGAATCCGGTGCTCAGCCCGTGGGTGAAGGGGGTGTCCATGATCCCTTCGAAATCCAGCCAGGGACGACCGCGGGTGTCCTTCACCAGGAACCGGGTCCGGCGCGGCACCTGCATCGGGATGCCGTAGGGAGTCGACTCGGACTGGTCGCGCAGTTCAACCATCTCGAAATCCACGTCCCGGCAACGGGTTCCGTCACCGCTGCGGGTACGCAGGATCGCCGTCGTCATGAACGGTCGGTCACCGATCGCGTAGCGGCTCAACAGGATCTGCGTGTCGGCGTCGAGATCGACGATCTGGTAGACGAAATGGTCGAGCGGAGCCTTCGCCGCGGGCGGCAGAGGAGTGGACCGCATCAGATACGGCTCGGTATCGCCCCGTACTCGAACGAGCACAGACCGTCGGCCGTGACGCTGCGACCCTGGTGGGTGAAGGTGCCCTCGTATTCGGTGAGCAACCCGAAGTGCTTGTAGAGCGGGCTGCGGAAGAACCATGAGACCGTGTCCGTGTCGGTCGGTGTCAGCGCGACGTCGACCGTTCCGAGGCGTCCCATGAGTTCGTAGTGGGGGTAGCGTCCGGTCTAGAAGCGTCCTCCACTCGATCCGCCGAAGCCGCCGCCCCCGAAACCGCCCCCACCGAAACCGCCACCGAAGCCACCGCCGCGGCCGCTGTTGAGCACGCTGTTGATGAGGATGCCGCCGAGCACGGCACCGGCGACGTTGCCGCCCGACGAACCACCGCGGGGCGGACGGTGCTGGTTGTTCCAGCGCTGCACGTCGTTCTGGGCGCTGCGCAGTGCCTGCGCGGCCAGCGACGCGGCGGACCGCGCGTACTGGATGGCGGCCGCCGGATCGGACTCGGCTGCCTGCTGCGCGGCCTGCAGGTGCCGCTGCGCCTCCGACAGGCGGGTGCGTGCCTGGGCGCCCACGACGCCGCGGCGGGTCCCGATGAAGTCGGCCGCGGCGGTGACCTGCGCTTGCGCTGCGCTCAGATCCTGTTCGAGGCGGCGCCGCATCTCCTCGGCTTGCTGCTTCGCCTGCCGCGTCCGGGCACGCAACTCGTCGAGACGCGCATCGGCCTCGACGACCCGCGTGAAACTGCCCAGCGGGTCGGTGTGCTGCTCGGCCCGGGCGTGGTCGAGGGCTTCCTGCACGGCCTTCAGGGCGTCGACGAGTTCCGGGCCGCCCGCGTCGAGGAGTTGCTTCGCGTCGGCGACACCCTGTTCGGCGTCCTCCACCGCGGCGGGAAGCGTCGCGATCGCGCGCCGGATGTCCTCCGCCGCATGGTCGAGCGCGTCGAGCAGCGTCGCGGCATGCCCCAGTGCGCGTTCGGCCTCGCGGATCGCGCGCACGGCGTCGCCCTGCTCACCGACCGGTCGCGCCACCGCCGTGCGGCCCTGGTCGATCGCGTTCTCGGCGAACGAGATCTCCTCCCGCGCCAGCGAGACGTTGTCGACCACCGGAGTCAGGGCGCCCGCCGGGAACTCCGAGTGCAGCTGCCCCAGAATCCGCTCGGCCTCGGGGATGCGGGCCTGCAGCGCGATCGCGCGCTGCGTGAGGCCGTCCAGACGGGCCGGGGCATCGAGCAGCAGGTTGCGCATCTTGTCGAACGCCTCGACCTGCGCATCGAGTTCGCGGTTCGCCTGCCCGCACGAGGAGACGAGTTGCACGAGCATGTCGCGCTGCTGTTCGGGCGTCTCGGGGATGTCGTCGTCGAGGCGCTGACGGATCTCGAAGGCGTTCGCCAACGCGACCTGTGCCTGCCGGTGTGCGCGGTCGAAAGGAGCCACCGCGGAGTCCCCGAACTCACCCCGGGCGAGCTCGAGCGCTTCGGCGCTGGACCGCACCGCGTTGTCGGTGTCCACCAGGAGGGTCTGTGCATACTGGTCTAGACCCTCGACCGGCAGACCGCGCAGAGCGGTCGTGTCGGCCGGATCGACCTGCGCGGCCTGCGCGGCACCGGCGTCGGCGCGCTTCCTCTTCGACCGCCGGTTGTAGGCGTAGAGCCCGGCACCACCGGCCGCGATGACACCGCCGCCGACGAGCAGCGTCGTCACCGGAGCAGCCGACGGCGTAAGGGCGTTGCTCAACCCGTCGGCCGCGCCCACGGCGGCGCCCGCCCAATCGCTGTTGCGCAGGGCCGGCACGACGCCGGACGAGCTGATCCGGTCGCGCTCGCTCTCGGAGATCTCCGAACCCGTCGGTGTCCACAGCGCGAACTCGCGGTCGTCGGTCGCCACCGCCAGCAGCGCGGTGTCGGGACCGAAATTGCTTGCCTGCGCGGTGGCCTGCGCCCAACTGTTGTAGTCGCGTCCGTCGAAGCTCGACACGTAGGTCACCCACAACTGCAGGCCGTGCTCGTCGTAGAGGGTGTTCGTCGCTTCCTGGATGCGTGCGACGTCGGCGTCGTCGAGCACGCCCGCGGTGTCGGTGATCGGCTGGGGGAGCCGCGAGGGTGGCTCCGCGGAGGCCGCCGCGGGAAGGAGCAGCCACGCGGTCACTGCCAGCAGGGCGGGGACGAATGCGAGCGCGGACCGTGCAGGTCGCCGGAGCGGTGCTGCAGGTCGCCGGAGCGGTGCGGCCGATACGTGTGCCATGGAATCGAATCTAGTGGTTGCGAGGTGAGGACGGGGTCGGCGCGTCGTCCGGTCGACGCGTTCTCGTTCGCTGGCAGAATCAGGGGGTGAGCACCGCATCCCGCCGCACCGGCACCACCGCGACGTACACCGGGGACGACCTCGGGGTCGGCGCGCGCATCGCGCGCTGGCTCCGGCGACTGATCATCGGGGTGCTGCTCGCCGCCGTCCTCGTCGTCGGCGGCACGGCGCTGCGGGTGTGGCAGGTCGCGCGGATCGACGACCGCACCCCCGCCGACGCCATCGTCGTGCTCGGGGCCGCGCAGTATTCGGGCACACCGTCGTCGGTTTTCGAGGCCCGCCTCGAGCAGGCCCTCAAGCTCTACGAAGCGGGAGTGTCGCCGCGGATCGTCACCGTCGGCGGCAAGCAGGAGGGCGACCTGTTCACCGAGGCCGCGGCGGGCAAGAACTATCTCGTCTCGCGCGGGGTGCCCGCCGAGTCGATCGTCGCCGTCGAAGAGGGCTCGGACACACTGCTCAGCGTCGAGGCCGTCAGCCGCGAGATGTCGGAGCTGGGCCTGTCGTCGGTCGTGCTCGTCAGCGACCCGTGGCATTCGTTGCGTACCCGGACCATGGCGCGCGACGCCGGTCTCGACGCCTGGACCGCTCCCACCCGCCAGGGTCCGGCGGTGTTCACCCGCGAGTCGCAGCTGCACGGCATCGCCCGCGAGACCGGCGCGTTGATCTGGTACCAGATCACCCACTTCTCCGCCGATTTCCCGTACACGGCGCAGCAGTGAGGCGGAACGTAGGGTCTTCGGTGACGGAAGGCAGTGTGATGCAGGGCTACAGCGAACACGATCTCGAACGGCGCGTCGCAGAGCCGCGCAAGACCTCGGCGCTCGCCGGGTCCGAGGGAGCGGCGTCCGAGCGGACCGCCTTCGCACGCGACCGTGCGCGCGTGCAGCACTGCGCGGCCCTGCGCCGCCTGGCCGACAAGACACAGGTCGTCGGCCCCCGTGACGGCGACACCCCGCGCACCCGTCTGACGCACTCGATGGAGGTCGCGCAGATCGGCCGCAGCATCGGCGAAGGGCTCGGCGCCGACCCCGATCTCGTCGACCTGGCCGGCCTCGCCCACGACATCGGGCACCCGCCCTACGGGCACAACGGCGAGCGGGCACTCGACGCGGTCGCGGAGTCCTGCGGCGGATTCGAAGGCAACGCGCAGAACCTGCGCATCCTCACCTGCCTCGAACCGAAGATCCTCTATCCGGACGGCTCGAGCGCCGGTCTCAACCTCACCCGCGCCTCGCTCGACGCGACGCTCAAGTACCCCTGGACGCGTCCGCGCCCGGGCGCGAAGTTCGGCTCGTACGACGACGACGCCGAGATCCTCCACTGGATCCGCGAAGGCGCACCCGAGCGCCGCAAGTGCCTCGAGGCGCAGATCATGGACTGGTCCGACGACGTCGCGTACTCGGTGCACGACCTCGAGGACGGTGTGATCGACGGTCGCATCGACCTGCGGATGCTCGACGATCCCGACGATGTCGCCGGACTCATCGAGGTGGGCATGCGCGAATTCTCGGGTCTCGACCCGGCCGAGCTCACCGAGGCGGCGAAGCGGTTGTCCACCATGCCGGTGGTCCGCGCCGTCGGCACCTTCGACGGCACCCTCGCCTGCTCGGTCGCGCTCAAGAAGCTGACCAGCGAGCTGGTGGGCCGCTTCGCCAACGCAGCGATCCTCGGGACCCGGGAGGCGACGGAAGGCCGACGCGTCACCCGGTACGACGCCGACCTCGTGGTCCCGCCGATCGTGGTCTCGGAGGTCGCGTTGCTCAAGACGATGGCGCTGCAGTTCGTCATGTCCGACCGCGCCCACCGCACCCGCCAGGAATCGCAACGCGAACGCATCCACCGCGTCGCCGAGTGGCTACTGCGCACCGCGCCGGTCGGTCTCGACCCGTTCTTCGTCGCCGCCTGGAAGGCCGCGCCCGACGATGCTGCGAAGGTACGGGTCGTGGTCGATCAGATCGCGTCGTGCACCGAATCGCGCCTCGAACGGATCGACCGGGACAGCCTCGCCGCGCAGGCGAGCTGGGGCTGACACCGACGTTTGCGCCCTTCGCGGACACAAGCACGAGTCCGGCGCCGTGCATCTGTCCGGAGGGACGCGCTTACGCGCTCGCGGGTGTGGGTTGCGCCGGACCGTCGTGCCGGGCAGTCTGCCCGGCGGCTTAGACTCGTCTCGTGGCCGGCCGTATTTCAGACAGAGACATCGCGGCCATTCGCGACCGCGTGCGCATCGAGGACATCGTCGGCGAGTACGTCGCACTCAAGCGCGGAGGCGCCGACTCGCTCAAGGGCCTGTGTCCCTTCCACGACGAGAAGTCCCCGTCTTTCCACGTGCGGCCCAATCACGGGCACTACCACTGCTTCGGCTGCGGTGAGGGCGGCGACGTCTACTCGTTCCTGCAGAAGATCGAACACGTCAGCTTCGTCGAAGCCGTCGAGCAGCTCGCCGAGCGTGTCGGCTACACGCTGAACTACGAAGGCGGCGGTCCGTCCGTCCAACGCGACCGGGGCACGCGTGCCCGGCTGGTCGCGGCGAACGCGGCCGCCCAGCAGTTCTACGCCGAGCAACTGCGCGCGCCCGACGCCCAGGCCGCCCGCGACTACCTGACCGAACGCAACTTCGACCAGGCAGCCGCCGAGACGTTCGGCTGCGGCTACGCACCCGCCGGCTGGGACGCGCTCACCAAGCACCTCCTCGGCCGGGGATTCGAATTCTCCGAACTCGAGGCCGCAGGACTGTCCCGGCAGGGACGCCGCGGTCCGATCGACCGCTTCCACCGTCGACTGCTGTGGCCCATCCGCAATCTCGCGGGCGACGTCATCGGCTTCGGTGCCCGCCGTCTGTACGACGACGACCAGATCACCGCCAAGTACATGAACACACCGGAAACGGTGCTGTACAAGAAGTCCCAGGTGTTGTTCGGCCTCGACCTCGCCAAGCGCGAGATCGCCAAGTCGCATCAGGCCGTGATCGTCGAGGGATACACCGACGTCATGGCCATGCACCTGGCCGGCGTGAAGACCGCGGTCGCCGCGTGCGGCACCGCCTTCGGTGACGAACATCTCGCGCTGCTGCGTCGCCTGCTCATGGACGACAGCTTCTTCCGCGGGGAGGTCATCTACACCTTCGACGGCGACGACGCCGGTCGCGCGGCGGCGATGAAGGCGTTCGAGGGCGATCAGAAAACCGCCGCGAAGACCTACGTCGCGATCGCCCCCAAGGGCATGGACCCGTGCGAGTTGCGGCAGCAGTCGGGCGACGGTGCGGTGCGCGACCTCGTGGCCCGCCGCACCCCGATGTTCGAGTTCGTCGTGAAATCGATTCTCGCCGAACACGACCTCGACACCGTCGAAGGTCGCGTCGAGGCCCTGCGCCGATGTGTCCCCGTTGTGGGCCGCATCAAGGACCGCACGATCCGCGACAACTACGCGGTGCAACTCGCGCACTGGACGGGATGGGACGACATCCCCACCGTGCGTCGGCGTGTGCAGGAGGAGGCACGGCGAGGAGTTCGTGCACCGGAAGCCAAGGCGCGGCCCGCGACGGCCACGGCGCAGTCCGTGTCGGCCCTGCGCCGCCCTCGGCCGAATGATCCGACGCTGTGGCCGCAGCGCGACGCGCTGAAGGCCGCGCTGCAGTATCCGGGTATCGCCGGGACCGTCTTCGACTCCCTGCCGCCGGAGACCTTCACCGACCCTGCGTACGCGGCCGTGCGGCAGGCCGTCGCCGACGCCGGCGGAACCGCAGCGGGCCTCGGGGGAGCCGAGTGGGTCGACGCCGTCGGCAGGGCAGCGACCGATCCCGTCGCGCACTCGCTCGTGATGGAACTCGCCGTCGAACCCGTCCCCGCCGAAGAGGACCGGCTGCCGCGCTACATCGGTGGCGTGCTGGCCCGGCTGCAGGAGGTCTGGGTCGGCGAGCAGGTGGCCGAACTGAAGTCCAAACTGCAGCGGATTTCCCCGGCCACCGAGTCCGAGGAGTTCCACGCCCTGCTCGGCGACCTCATGGCGCTCGAACAGTACCGGCGGAGCCTGCTCGACCAGGCCATCGGTGACGGCCTGGCCGGCTGACCGTCTACTTCTTCAACTGGTCCCGCGGGATCATGATCGTGGTCGTCTCGTCGATGGGCTTCATCGGCTCGAGCTTGGGCTGAGGACTGAGCGAGTCGGCGAGCTTCTGCCGGCCCACCTCGATCGCCTTCTTCGTGACGGGGCTCGCGGCCACCGCCTTGGCCGTCTTGCTGATCTGTTCGTACCTCGCGCGACCCGCTCGGGTGCCGAGTACGTATCCCGCAGCGACCCCGACCAGCAAACCCATCAATGTGTTGTCCTTCCACCTGTGACTGCGTCGTCCCCATCCTGCCCGATGACCCCGCAGCATGCCCACAAGCAGGCGATTTGGTGCTGCGGCGGGTGGGACGCTATGGTTTTTCACGCACCGGGGAAACCGCGGAGCACCGCAGGACAATCCCCTGTAGCTCAATTGGCAGAGCATTCGACTGTTAATCGAACGGTTGCTGGTTCGAGTCCAGCCGGGGGAGCGCCTACAGAATCCTCCCACCCGTCACGGGTGGGAGGATTCTGTGTATCCGGGGGTGCCTATGCGGCAGAACATTCACCGATGTGATCTCTGTTACTTCGTACCCGGTAGAGTGTTGCCCGCTGTGTCCGGGTAGCATTCGATCGCGCCGTGCGAGCAGTGCGGCACTGTGCGACGCATGTCGTCGCGACGGGGCGGTAGCTCAGTCGGTTAGAGCCGCGGACTCATAATCCGCTGGTCGCGGGTTCGAGCCCCGCCCGCCCCACATCCTTCGCTCATGGCCGCGAGATGTTCCTGCTTGTCGGAACGGTAGCGTTCGACCCCATGAGCACCCTTCGAGAAGTCGGTGAGCGCGAGGCGTGGCGTTGCTGGTTGTGCGACGAGCCCGTGGACCCCGACATGTCCGCGCGGTCCGAGCATCGACAGCATCAACACCGCCAAGAAGGGTGGCAAGGGAAAGGGCGGAGTCGAGCGGCTCGCGCACCGCGCCTGCAACACCAAGAAGGGTGCCGTCAAACCCGTCGTGCCGTGGTCCGACCGGCTGTTCGTCGTCGACCCGGCGCCCATCATCGGCGTCGTCGAGCAGCTCACGCGCAAGGGTGGTCGCGTCGCCGTTGCCCGGTGTCCCGAGAAGTCGGACGCGGAGGACGCCTCCGAATGGCTCCTCGACCGCTTGTCGCGACTCGAGCCGGGAGTGCGGTTCGATACCAGGATCGAGCAGGCCGGCGGCGGCCACCTCCTCGTGCTGACGACCTAACCGGGAGCCAACACCAGTCCGGAATGATCCGATGACTCGGCGGAGACCTCGACCTCGGTGAGCACCGTTCCGTCGTCCCCCCGCAGCGTGTAGCGACCCGGCATGAGACCGGTGAACAGGAACCAACCGTCGTTCGTCGTGACGATGGTGCGGTCGATGTACTGCTCGCACACGTCCAGGCCGGTCAGTCGAATCGTGGTGGACGGATGGAAGACGCCTCCGATCCGCCCGCTCGCCACCGCTCCGATCGCAGCCGGTGGATCCGGGTGGTCGCCGAGCTCGTCCGGACGCCAGACAGGCGCACCGTCCGGCGGTGCGCACACCGAGACCGAGGAGTGCGACGACCGGGCATGCGCGACCGTCGGGTCGGCCCGGACCACAGAGTCGGGCTGGTGCGTCGTCGCCGCGACGAGCACCCCTGCTCCCAGTGCGGTGATCAACATCCATCGGGCTCTTCGGATCGTCCTCGTGTGCAGCAACGGATCCACCTCCTCTCCGTAAGAGAACTTAGGAAAGTTGTTCTCACCGAGGGTTATTCGGAACCGATGCTTCGGTGGATCGTGACGATACCCGGGGCGGACGCGCAGGGCTATCCTCCGTCGAGGCGACAGGTAGCGGCGGAATGTAACGGTCGGGCTGTCGAAACGCCGAAATCGGTTGTTGGCACAACGATTCGGTCTAGTTTCGGATGAGGTCGGTAGTCGGAGGGGTGCATTCCGCCTCCTGTACGGCGGAACCGGTTGCATTGTTGTGTTCGGACAATGCAGGTTCGAACGGCCGATACCGGAAATAATCGCCCGGCGTTGTGCGATGTCGTCGGTGTACTCACCGGCACCGAGTTGCTCGGAGCGGATTGCGGAACGAGGGAGCACATGACGGTCGACGAGAACCCGACGACGCTCCGCCGGGCGTCCGACCTTCTGGCAGGGGTCCGCGACGGCACGGACGACGACACGCTCGCGGCAGGCGTCGTACTCGCGGCGACCCTGATCGCTCTGGTCTGGGCCAACCTGGGCGACTCGTACGAGGCGTTCTGGCACACACCTCTCAGCATCAGCATCGGCGACTACGGCATCGATCTCGACCTCGAGCACTGGGTCAACGACGCCGTCATGACGCTGTTCTTCTTCGTCGTCGGCCTCGAGGTCAAACGCGAGCTCACCATGGGAGAGCTCACCGACCGGACGCGCGCCGCGGTCCCGCTCGTGGCGGCAATCGCGGGGCTCGCGCTACCTGCGGGACTGTTTCTGCTGCTCAACCCCAGCGGGGAGGCCGCAGGAGCGTGGGGTGTGGTCGTGTCCACCGACACCGCCTTCGTGCTCGGTGCGCTCGCGCTGGTCGGACCCCGCTGCCCGGCCCGCCTGCGCGTGTTCATCCTCACGCTGGCCGTGGCCGACGACATCGGCGCCCTCGCCATCATCGCCTTCGTCTACACCGACGATCTGCAGCCGGTCTACCTGATACCTGCCGCGATCGGACTGTTGCTGATCCTGCAGTTCCGCCGGCTCGAGGTGTGGCGGGGCGTCGTCTACTTCGTCGTCGCGGCAGGGACGTGGGTGGCGTTCTACGAATCCGGTGTGCACCCGACCCTCGCCGGTGTACTGATCGCGTTGATCCTTCCCGTCTATCCGCCGCGCCGCAGCGAGGTGGAGCGCGCCGGCGAACTCACGCGGGCGTTCCGCCAGTCGCCCAACTCCGACTACGCGCGCGCCGCGCAACTCGGGGTGCTCCGCGCCGTGTCCGTGAACGAGCGGCTGCTACGGCTTTACCAGCCGTACACGGCGTTCCTCGTCGTGCCGATCTTCGCCCTCGCCAACGCGGGTGTGGTGATCTCCGCCGAGACCGTCGGCACTGCGATCCGGTCGCCGATCACGTGGGGCGTCGTCCTCGGTCTCGTGGTGGGCAAACTCGTGGGCATCACCGCGGCCACTGCCGTCTTCTCGCGCCTGCGTCCGGGCAGCCTGCCGCCGGGACTCACCCTCTCGCACGTCGGTGGGGGTGCCGCGCTCGCCGGCATCGGGTTCACGATCTCACTGTTCATCGTGGATCTGGCGATCGAATCTCCCGAAGCGGCCAACGACGCCCGAATCGGCGTCCTTCTCGCGGCTGTTCTCGCCACGGCGCTGGGCTGGGCTTTGTTCCGGCTGTCCGACCGCCTGAATCCGCCGCAGGGATCTGCCGGGCTCGTGCTGCTGCGTCCGGTGGATCCGAACCGCGACCACATACGGGGACCGGTCGACGCTCCGCTCACACTCGTCGAGTACGGAGACTTCGAGTGCCCGTTCTGCAGCAAGGCCACCGGCAGCATCCGCGACGTGCGCGAGCACTTCGGCGACGACCTGCGGTACGTCTTCCGGCACCTTCCCCTCGATGAACACCACCCGCACGCCCGGTTCGCCGCCGAAGCGGCCGAGGCTGCGGCGGCGCAGGGACGATTCTGGGACATGCACGACCACCTGTTCGCCCACAGCGACGCTCTGTCCCGCGACGAGATCTACGAACACGCCCAGCAGTTGGGTCTCGATATGGACAGGTTCGACGAGGACCTTCGCCTGGGGCGGTATCGTCACCGTGTCGAGGACGACGATCTCGACGCCGAGACCAGCGACGTCTTCGGAACGCCCACCTTCTACCTCGGCGCCACCGGATCGGACCTCGCCCGGCACACCGGCCCGTTCGACGCGGCGACATTGATCCGCAGGCTCGAAGAGGTGCGCGAGAGGTGATGCGATTCGGGTGGATCCGACCCCGGAAAGCGGGGGCGGATCCACCCAAGTCGTGACGGCTTCTACCGGATGGTGGGTCCGGCCTCCGCGGATCCGGTCGGTAACAGGCCGGCCAAGCTGGCGAGGAGCGTTTCCCAGCGGCATTCCGCGGAGATCGACGCGAAGCGGCACCCGGAGTAGTCCTCCGTGGGGAGCGTAGGTGTGCCGGGATCTGCGTACGCCGTGGCCGGCACTGCAAAGGCGATTGCGGCACAACCGAGCACGCCCGCGGCGAATCGCTTCATGAAATCCTCGAATCTCTCGTACGAACCTTCGGGGAAATCATTCCCCGGTGGGTCGCACCCCGCCATTCGAGACGAGCGGTTCGAGCCCGTCGAGGACGCGCTGCAGCCCGAACTCCCATGCGTGGTGCGGGCTGTAGGCGGCGTTCATCTCTGCTCCGGCCGCCGCTCCCACCCGCTGTGCGAGGGGATGGTCGTCACCGAGATAGTGCGCGAGTCGCTCGTTCCATCGCGCCCAGGCCTCGCCCATGTCGGCGGCGTGCGGATCAGGTCGTCGGGCTCGGGCCGCACCCCGCACGAAGTCCGCGACGAACGTGAGCGCGGCGTCGCGATCGATGTCGCCGAGGGGCGTGCCGTCGAAGGCGTGGAGTTCGTGGTCGTACTTCGCGATCGTGCCGGGGCCGAGGGCCGTGCGCTGATCGTCGACGTCCAGCAGCCACCAGTGTGCGGCGTAGTGCTCGAGTTCGGATTCGGCGACCTGCCGTACCCGATCCCGCCACGACGGGGACTGGTAGGGCGGCCGGGGTTGCCGGGCGTGGACCCGATCGACCATGAGGACGAGGAGGTCGTCGCGCGACCCGACATGGGTGTAGAGGGCCATGGCGGAGACGCCCAGATCGGTCGCGAGGCGACGGATCGTCACCGCGTCGAGGCCCACCGCGTCGGCGACGGTTACCGCAGCGTCCACCGCGGATGTGGTGGTGATCTTGGCTTTCGGCCCGCGGGAACCACCGGTCGGCGCGTCGGGATGCTCGCGCCACAGCAGGTCGATCAGATCGCGCGCCATAAATGCCTCCCGAAAACTCGCTCTCGGGAGTACTCTATACGCCGTACAAGGTTTCTACTCTGGGGGAGGTCCTATGAAAATCAAGTCCACAGCACTGTCGCTCAACGTCGCCGACACTGCCGCATCGGCAGATTTCGCGATCCGGCACTTCGGTTTCACCGAGGAGATGTCGGCGGACGGATTCGTCTCGTTGACTCACCCGGACGCAGGATTCAACATCGTGTTCCTGCGTACCGGGCTGTTGACCTTCAAGCCGGAATCCGTCGCCGGCCCGGCCGGTCAGGGCATGCTCATCGCCTTCGTCGTCGACGACGTCGACACCGAGTTCGCGCGCATCGCGGAAGCCGGTGCGACGGTCGTGACCAAGCCGGAGACCGAGCCGTGGGGTGAACGGTACTGCCAGTTCGCCGATCCGAACGGGATCATCTGGCAACTCGTCCACTGGGTCTCGGAACCGGCCTGACCATGCGAAGTCTCAGTCGAGGCAGAATTCGTTGCCCTCGGGGTCGGCCATGACGATGTGGCCGGCCCCGAACGGCGGCGCCGGGTCGTGACGCTCCAGGCGCGTGGCCCCGCGTGCGACGAGCCGTTCGGCCGCGGCTTCCAGGGCGGCCATGCGCTCGGCGCCGTCGAGTCCGGGCGCGGCACGCACGTCCAGATGCATCCGGTTCTTGGCCTGCTTGCCCTCGGGCACCTTCTGGAAGAACAGTCGGGGCCCTGCCTCGTCCGGGTCGACGATGCCCGACGCGTCGTTGCGTCGTTCGAGTGGCACCCCCATCGCGTCGAGCGCGTCGTCCCACGACACGAAATTGCCGGGCGGCTTCTGGAGTTCGTAGCCGAGGGCGTCCGCCCAGAAGTCCGCGAGAGCCGCGGGATCGGCGCAGTCGAACGTGATCTGGATGTCGCGGGCCATGTCAGCTCGCCTCCTGTCGGGCGCGGGTACGGGTGTGCAGGTAGTGGTCCCTCAGAAGACAGACCTCGGACAGATGATGGATGAGTTCGCGGTGGATGTGCAGGACCAGCGCGCCCATCGGGTACTCGGCGTACGGTCCTTCGGCTTCACCGCACGGTCGGGCGAGTCCGTCTTCCCCGAGGGACTCGACGCCCGCAATCCACGTGGCGAGTTCGGCATCGAGCTGGGCGAGGGCCTCGTCCGCGGTCGCTGCGTACTCGAACGACATGTAGTCGGTGGCTGTGCGTCCGAAATGGCTCGCGTTGCGCATCGCCAGCACGCCGACGATCACATGCCCGAGCCGCCACGCAATCGTCGTGATGGGTGGCGGATCCGGTTCGGGGAACGCGAAATCGATGGTCATCGCCCCGGCGCCTCCCAGTAGGGGAGCGGTGCCCGTCCCGCGCGGCCGAACACTCCAGCAGTCGAGTGCGGGCTCGAAGAAGTACTCGTCGTCGGTGAGGCCGTCGAGGCGACGGCGAACCGGATAGTCGAGTTGCTGTCGCAGTAGGTGATTCCAGTCGAGTTCTGTCATGGCTCCAGGTTGACGCATATTCCGGACAGGTTCGGTCCGTGATCCGTGCGACTATCGTCGTGTGACCGTCGAGTCGACCACCGAACGGGTTCTGAGGGTGCTTGCGCTGTTGCAGAGTCGCCCCTCGTGGACCGCTGACGAACTGGCTGCGGAACTCGGCGTGACCGATCGCTCGGTGCGCCGCGACGTCGATCGGCTGCGCGCCCTCGGCTATCCCGTCCGCGCGACCCCCGGTGTCGGCGGTGGTTATCAGCTCGGTGCCGGCACGAGACTGCCGCCGCTGCTCCTGCACGACGACGAAGCGATCGCCACGGCGGTGTCGCTGCGACTGGCGTCGGGCAGCACCATCGCCGGTGCCGCCGAGGCGGCCCTGCGCGCACTGGCAAAGCTCGATCAGGTGATGCCGCCGCGTCTGCGCGAGGAGGTGCGGGCGATCTACGGCGCCACCGAAACCGTCGTCGGCGCGGGCACCGAGATCGACGCCGACACGCTGCTGGCGTTGGCCCGCGCGTGCCGCGACGCGACCCGTGTGCGATTCCGGTACACCACCCGGCAGGAGGCGGACGACGAGCGCACCGTCGAACCGGTGCGGATGGTCGCTGCCGGACAGCGCTGGTACCTCATGGCATGGGACGTCGATCGCGACGACTGGCGCACCTTCCGGCTCGACCGGATGCGCGACGTGACACCCACGACGTGGCGGTTCCGGCCGCGGCAGCATCCCGATCCGGTGTCGTACGTCCAGCGGTCCGTGACGGAGTCGCCCTACCGGTACATCGCGCGGATCCGCCTGCGGGCGGACGCCGACCAGGTGCGCGACATGGTGCCGCCGCAGGTCGGGCGGGTCGAGGACGACGAGGACGGGTGGTGCGTGCTCGTCGTCGGCGCGGACGACCCGGACTGGGTCGTGATGCACGTCGCGCGAATGGGTTTCGAGGCGGTCGTCCTCGAGCCACCGGAACTTCGGGCGGCCGCGGACCGGCTCGCGACGCACCTCGCCGCGATCGCCTCCCGCTCCGATCGGTGACGGGTCCTCGCGCACGCGACCTGCGGCATGGTTGTGTGGCGTGGTGACGGCGAAGTGGCTCCGGCTCGGATCGGACGTTCTCGGGTGGACGGCAACCGCGACAGGCGCGGTCGGTCTCGCGCTCCACTTCGGTAGGTGGTCGGCCCAACCCTTGGTGCTCGCAGCGTCCGGCGCGTCGTATCTGATGGCCGGTGCGGTGATCGGGCTGATCGCCTTTGCCGTCCGTCGACGCCTATTCGGGGCCCTCGTTGCGGGTGCGATTGCTGCGACTGCGGTCTGGACCCAGGCGCCTCTCCACGTCGCGACGGCTGCGGCCGGTGCGGGTCCCGATATCACCGTGATGCACGCGAACATTCTGTTCGACAGGGGTGCCGATCCCGAGGTCGTCGTGTCCCGGGTCCGGGACCGCGACGTCGACCTGCTCACGGTGAACGAACTCACCTCTGCGGGGGTCGATGGACTCACCCGTGCCGGTCTCGACGAGCTGTTACCCCATCGGTATCTCGTCCCCGGAGAGTTGGCGTCGGGAACGGGGATCTGGAGCCGATTTCCGCTGTCGGACACCGTCGAACACGACGGATTCGTCTTCCGTCAACTCTCTGCGCTCGCGGACGTACCGGGAGCGGGACCGGTCGCGGTCCACGCGTTCCACCCGGTCCCACCGGTGTTCGACGCGCAGGACTGGGCTGCCGAACTGTCACGGTTGCAGAACATCCTCGATCGATCTCCGGCCGACGTCCCCGCAGTCGTGGGTGGCGATTTCAACGCCACCTACGACCATGCGCAGTTCCGCGCGTTGCTCTCGGGGCGTTTCGCCGATGCCGCGGAGCAGGCGGGAGCGGGGGCGGTGCGTACCTATCCGACCGACAAACCCGGCCCGCCGCTGGTGGCGATCGATCACATCCTCGTCGGGAACGGGACGGCCGTCGCGTTCGACTCCGACGACCTTCCCAGGGCGGATCACCGTTCGGTGGTCGCCCGGATCCGGTTGGACCCCGGCGAGTGACGCCTCGGGATCAGGCCCCCCGCGAGCGAAGCCTCGCGATCAGGCCCCCCGCGAGCGAAGCCTCGCGATCAGGCCTCAGCGCCCATCGACTCGGCGAGGATCGGCCACGCCTTGCGCGGGTCGTCCTCCCAGTAACCCCACGAATGCGTTCCGTCGGCATCGAGTTCGGCCGTGACCGGGATGTCGAGCGCTTCGAGCCGGTCCACCAGCTGGTGCGTGCAGGCATTCGTGGCGGCCTCGATCGCTCCGCCTGCGACGATCTGCGTGGCGAACGATTCACCCGCCGCGCGTTCCTGACCGGGGACGTCGTACGTGCCGGGCAGACCGTTGCGGCTCGACAGGTACAAGGCCTTGCCGCGCAAGCCTTCCGCATTGAGGTAGACGTCGTGCTCGGCCCAGCGCGGACCCGTCGGCCGGACCCCACATGCTCTCGACGTCGCCCTTGCCGCGGCGCTCGACGACGAGCCTCACGTACAGCTGACCGACCGGATCACTGGTGCGCACGCATCCGCTGAGGGATGCGACGCCGGAGTACAGGTCGCCGCTCCGGATCGCGAGGTCCAGCGCGGAGCCGGCACTCATGGACATCCCGATGATCGACTGCTTGCCGTCGGTGTCGAGCAGTTCGTCGACGACGGGCGGCAGTTCCTCGAGGAGGAAGGTCTGCCACTGGTTGCGACCGAGAACCGGATCGTCGAGATCCCAGTCGGTGAAGTAGCCGAAGTTGCCGGTGGCGGGGATGACCACGTTGACATTCTTGTCCGAGAAGAACTCGGCGATGTCGCTGCTCTCCATCCACCCGGTGCCGTCGATCACCCCGACACCCGCGCCGCCGAGGGCGTAGACGACCGGCCGCGGCTCGCGCGGATCGGCCGGACGCAGGACGTCCAGGGGGATCACGGTATCCACGGCCGGGGAATAGACGCGGACCGTCCAGTGCTGGTCGGTCACCTCGTCGACGCCCTCGACGTAGGCGGTGGCGGGCTCGGCGTCGGGTTGCTCGGGATCGGCGTGCGCGGTGGCGGTGCCGAACACGAGCGACGAGAGGCCTGCGAGACCGACCGCAAGGCTGCGGAAGCCACGACGGGACACGACGGATCGACGCACGGATGAACGCCTCGACTCGAAGTGATGCCGAGAGTCGTTCCCCGCGTTCGACTCGCTGAGCTGGACAGTACCTTCCTCCGGTTGCGAAAAGTGCCTCGGGGTGCTGTGATTCCGGCCTCGCGGTGTCCCTGAGACGAGTTCGGCCACCGCACTCGGGATCTCGTGCGGCGACCGAACTTTCGTGCGGTTACGTGGTGCTCGGAGTGACAGGATCGATGCGGCTGCGGTGCCGGGGCACCGTGGACTTGGGCGAGGCCCACCTTCGGCTCGCCCGGAATCTGCCGCTCGCCGGCCGGACCGCGCAGCTGCAACACCAGTTCGTGGACCTGGCGGATGCCGGAGACGTCGACGGGTTCACCGTTGACGATGAGACCACCCGTCGGTGTTCGCAGGGAGGGATCCGCCGATCGCGGTGGCTCCCTCGACGCCCTCGGGGCCGATGCCGACGCCCTCGGGGCTGGTGCCGACGCCCTCGAAGGCGGCCTTGGCTGCGTAGACGGTGGGGGAGACGTCCTCCTCGACCGACGCCCACGTCACACGGACCTCGTACGCGCCGTAGGTGCGCGTGCGAATCGCGTTGGAGCGCAGGTAGACCGGCGTTTCGGTAGTGTGCTTCGACACCAGATCGCCGCAGCACATGATCACCGCTGCGGCAGTCTCGTCCGGCGCGCAGAACATCTTCGCCGTGAGCGGGTAGTTGAGCATCGGCGACGACAGAATGTCGTCGATGTTGAACTCCGTGCGGCGGAAGGCATTCGGGTTGAGGCCGCCGTTGCGGTAGTTCTTCGCCGCGACCCGTGCGAGCGTCTTGTGCGAGATGTTGTGGTCGATGGCGTAGCGGTTCGCCTTCATGCCGAAGAACTTGGTGGTGACGAACTGTCCGTTCTCGGCGTACCAGGCGGGCAGACCGAGCATGGCGGGATCGGCGGTGAAGCGGACGTCGCGCACGTGTTGAACACGTTGGTGAAGGGAATGCCGGTTGGCGCCGAATCTACCGAACGGGTGAAGGCCCACCCCGATGATGGCAACGTCGTTCACGATGTCGGGAACTCCTCGATGGGATGTGTGCGGATCAGATCGGCACGAAGCCCTGCGTGGTCCATGCCACGAGCGTGCCGCGACGCGGCAGCAGCAGCTCCGAGAAGTTCGCCCCGCTGCACCGGGGGGCAACGCGGCTGGGTGGGCCATGTGGTCGCGGAGCAGTCGTCGCAGCGGCTGCCGATGAGCTGCGGGTTCTCTGCCGGCCACGTGGATACGTCGGGCGCGAGCGCCTTCGTCGTCATGGTTCGTCCTCCGTTGTCCGATGCCGATGCGGCGGCCCTCGCCGCGGTCGAACATGAGGATCACGCTCAGAAACGGCGCCTCCGGCGGGGCGGAGGCTTGCGCCGGCCCGGCCTCGAGTGGCGCCGGTGCTCCTCCGGGGTCTGGGCACCCGTGCGGTATTCGTCGAGCACCTTCCGCATCGCAGCGATCGCGCGCTCCCGGGTGCGCGGGTCGTCGATCTCGAGCAGCTGGTCGCGCAGACCGGTAGCGAACTCGGCGTACTCGTTCTGCCAGTCGCGGCCGACGTGCACCGGCGCCGGGGGTGCGACCGTGGCGATGTGCTCGGGCGGACCGCCCGCCACGAGCCGGTATCGGGCGCCGATCTCCGGGACGACCACGTTCAGTCCGGCATCGAGGTCGTGCAGCGCCGCCGTGAAGGCGGCGAGCGCATCGGGTTCTCCGTGGTCGAGGAAGACTGCACCGGAGATCGGCGCGCGTTGCCCGACCCAGCGCACCAACTCGCCGCGATCGGCGTGCGCGGAGTAGCTGTCGATCCGCCGGATCCGTGCCCGGACATCGATGTCCTCACCCGAGATCCGGACCTTCGAGGCACCCTCGAGGATCACCCTGCCGAGCGTGCCTTGCGCCTGATAGCCGACGAAGAGCACCGTCGAGTCGGGGCGGGCGAGGTTGTTCCGCAGGTGGTGCCGAACCCGTCCCGCCTCGCACATCCCGGAGGCCGCGATGATGATCGCGCGATCGTAGCTGTCGATCCGCATCGATTCCTCGGCCTCGGCGGTGTACCGGATGCCCGGATGGCGGAAGACGTTCCGGCCGTCGAGATCCTCGAGTTCTCCGGCATGTGCGGCGAAGACGTCGGTCGCGCGGATCGCCAGCGGGGAGTCGACGAATACCGGCACCCCCGGAATACGCTCGTCATCGAGCAGATATCCGATGTCGAGCAACAACTCCTGGGTGCGTTCGAGCGCGAACGACGGCACGATCAGGTTGCCGCCCCGCCCGAGCGCCTCGTTCACCTCCCGGGCGAGGAGGTCGCGGCGCTCGGCGATCGTGAGTCGAGGGCGTGAGCGGTCCCCGTAGGTGGATTCGCAGACGACGTAGTCGAGTCCGGTCGGACCTTCCGGATCGGCGTGGAAGGCCTTCTGTTCCGGCCCGAGATCCCCCGAGAACAACATCCGCACACCGCCGGCCTCGATCTCCGCCGAGGCCGATCCCAGGATGTGTCCGGCATTCCACAGGCGGACCCGGAAACCGGGCGCCGGTTCGAACCACTCCTCGAGCGGTATCGGCCGGGCGCGCGAGGCGGCGAGCCGGGCGTCCTCCTCGATGTAGATCGGGTGGAATTCGGCGCGGTTCGCGCGGTCGCGTCGCCGATTGCGGCGCTGGGCCTCGAACTCCTGGATGTGAGCCGAGTCGGCAAGCATGAACGAGAGCAATTCCGCTGTGGGGGCCGTGCAGAAGATCGGGCCGTCGAAGCCGCGGGCGACGAGCTTGGGGAGCAGGCCGCAATGGTCGATGTGGGCGTGGGTGAGGATCACGGCGTCGACCGACTCCGGGGGGAACGGGAACTCTGCGACGTTCAGGTTCTCGAGGCTGCGGGAGCCCTGGAACAGTCCGCAGTCGATCAGGATCCGTGCGTCGCCGAGTTCGACCGTCGCGCACGAACCGGTGACGGTTCTCGCCGCCCCGTGGAAAGTGAGTTCCGGATTGTCGGACACGGCATCTCCTCGGACGCTCGGGCGGTGGTGACCCGCGGGACTGCCTCTCACCGTATCGAGCGCGGGTGTCCCACCGGACCGGGAAAGGATGTAGAACCTGTTCCAATTCTGTGCGATTGTGGCTATCGTCACGTGCACAACCGGCAATGCGATGGAAGGCGAGCCAGATGAAGACCAAGGGTGCAGTGCTGTGGGGCATCGACGAACCGTGGTCCGTCGAGGAGATCGACCTCGGCGATCCCGTCGCGGGCGAAGTGCAGATCCGCATGGAAGCCGCCGGCATGTGCCATTCCGACCATCACATCGTCACGGGCGCAACCCCGATGCCGTCCTTCCCCGCCATGGGTGGTCACGAGGGCTCGGGCGTGATCACCAAGGTCGGTGAGGGTGTGGTGGGTCTCGAGGTGGGCGACCACGTCGTGCTGTCCTTCATCCCTGCGTGCGGACGGTGTCCGTCCTGTTCCTCGGGGCACTCGAATCTGTGCGACCTCGGGGCGGGACTGCTCGGCGGCCAGGCGATCTCCGACGGCACCTACCGCATCCAGGCCCGCGGCGAGAACGTGATCGCGATGTGCCTCCTCGGCACCTTCTCGCCGTACATGACGGTCAACCAGAGCCAGGTCGTCAAGATCGACAAGGACGTACCCTTCGAGCTCGCGGCGCTGGTCGGCTGCGGCGTGCCCACCGGCTGGGGTTCGGCGACGAACATCGCCGAGGTCAAGGCCGGCGACTCGGTCGCCATCATCGGCGTCGGCGGTGTCGGCATGAGCGCTCTGCAGGGCGCCGTCGCCTCGGGTGCGCGCCACGTGTTCGCGATCGACCCGGAGCCGTGGAAGCGGGAGCAGGCGCTCAAGTTCGGTGCCACCCACACCTACGCCTCCATCGAGGAGGCCATCGTGCCCATCATGGAGATCACGTGGGGCCGCATGTGCCACTCGACGATCATCACCGTGGGCGAGATGAAGGGCGAGCTGGTCGATCCGGCACTGACACTCACGGCCAAGGGCGGCCGGTGCGTCGTCACGGCGATGGGCTACATGTCCGACATGGACGTCAAGCTCAACTCGTTCCTGCTCTCGATGCTGCAGAAGGACCTCAAGGGCAACATCTTCGGTGGCTGCAACGCGCGGGTGGACATCCCCAACCTGCTCGACCTGTACAAGTCCGGTCAACTGAACCTGGCCGACATGGTCACGCGTACCTACACCCTCGAGCAGATCAACGACGGATACCGGGACATGCTCGAGGGCAGGAACATCCGCGGCGTCATCCGCTACACCGAAGCCGACTGGTGACCGGTACCGACCGGTGACCCCGCGCCGCCGGGGCGTCTCGTAGGCTGATCGCGTGCACAGCCTCGATCTGCTCAGCGACTGGCCTGTCGACCGTTCCGCCGCCGCGGTGGTGACCCGCGACGGCGGAACGGTCGCGTCCAGGGGAGACCTCGACGAGGTCTTCCCACTCGCATCCGTGACGAAGCCGCTCGTGGCGTACGCCGCGCTGGTGGCCGTCGAGGAGGGCGCGATCGAGCTCGACCAGCCCGCGGGCCCCGCGGGGTCGACGGTGCGCCACCTGCTCGCCCACGCCTCCGGTCTGGCGTTCGGTGAGCGCACCGTGCAGACCGAACCCGAACGCAAGCGGATCTACTCGAGTGCGGGCTTCGAAGTGCTTGCCGAACTCGTCGAGACGGAAACCGGTATCGAGTTCCCGGAATACCTCCGGCAAGCGGTCTTCGAGCCGCTCGGCATGCCGTCCTCGTCCCTGCCGGGGCCGGCGGGTCACGGGGCGCAGTCGTCGGTCGCCGATCTCGCGTTGTTCGCGCGCGAGCTGCTCGACCCCGTGCTGGTCTCGCGCGAAACCCTCACCGAGGCGACCAGCGTGCAGTTTCCGGGTCTGAACGGACTCGTGCCCGGCTACGGGATGTTCAAGCCCAACGACTGGGGTCTCGGATTCGAGATCCGGGGCGAAAAGAACCCGCATTGGACCGCTCCCGGTAATTCACCGCGTACTTTCGGTCATTTCGGTCAATCGGGCACATTCATTTGGGTAGATCCCGAAATTTCCGTCGCCGCTGTGGTACTTACTGATCGTGCGTTCGGAGACTGGGCCAAACCGCTCTGGCCTGCCCTCGGAGACGCGATCATCACCGAATTCACATGAACCTCTCTGGTTCGCTGGCGAAACACACGCCACACGGGCACACTTGTACGCAGCCTGCATGGAGAAGCCTTGGTCGACGAAGGTCGTTGGGGAAGACGTCCTGGTCGAACCGGAGGTGAATGTATGCGCGCATCCAACCAATTCGCGGATGCCACGGCGGGGGTGATCTATGTCCACTCCTCACCGGCGGCGGTGTGCCCGCACATCGAGTGGGCACTGGCCGACATCCTCGACTGCCGGCCCGATCTCTCGTGGACGGGCCAGCCCGCCGCACCGGGGCTGCTGCGCACCTGCGTCGACTGGGTCGGGCCCGTGGGCACGGCCGCGCGACTGGCCGACGTGCTGCGGTCGTGGCCGATGCTCCGCTTCGAGATCACCGAGAATCCCAGCGAGGGCGTCGACGGCGAACGTTTCAGCTACGCCCCCCGACTGGGTCTGTGGCGCGGGTGCACCAGCGCCAACGGCGACATCGTCGTCGGAGAGATGCGTCTGCGCGCCATGCTGTCCTCCGCCGATGTCACGAGCGAACTGCACCGCGCCCTCGGAACGGCATGGGACGAAGAGCTCGAGCCGTACCGCAGCGGCGACGAAGGCGCGCAGGTGACGTGGCTCCGCCGGGACGTCGGCTGACCGCGGTCCGCCGCCCCGGCGACGCGACCGGAACGCACCCCACATCTTCCTGATACGAGAACACCGGCACCGCTCCGAGGAGCGGTGCCGGTGTTCTCGTGCTGTGTCCGGATCAGAGCGGAATATTCTTGTGCCGTCCGCGAACCGCGGGTGCGGCGGCGAGCGCGGCGGCCAGGGTGCTGCGCGTGGTGGCGGGATCGATCATCTCGTCGACCACACCGATGGCCATCGCACGACCGACGCCACCGGCGATCGCCTCGTGTTCGGCGGCGAGACGGTCGTGCAGCGCCTCACGCTCTTCCTCGGGAGCCGCGGCGAGGGCCTTCTTGTGGAGGATGCCCACAGCGGCCTTCGCGCCCATCACGGCCACCTCGGACTCCGGCCACGCGTAGACGGCGGTGGCCCCGAGCGCCCGGGAGTTCATCGCGATGTACGCGCCGCCGTAGATCTTGCGCGTCACCAGCGTGACACGGGGAACCTTCGCCTCGGCGAACGCGTGGAGCAGCTTGGCGCCGCGTCGCACGACACCCTCCCACTCCTGGCTCACACCGGGAAGGTAACCGGGAACGTCGACGATGACGACGAGCGGAACACCGAAGGCGTTGCACATCCGCACGAAACGCGCTGACTTCTCGGCGCTCTCGGAGTTGAGGCAGCCGCCGAGGCGCAGCGGGTTGTTGGCGATGACCCCGACCGTGCGGCCGCCGAGACGGCCGAAGCCGGTGACGATGCTGCGGGCCCAGCCGGCCTGCAGTTCCTCGAAGGAGGACTCGCCGTCGACGTTGTCGAGCAACTGGTGGACGATCGGCCGCACGTCGTATGCGCGTCGCGGCGAGGCGGGCATCAGCGCCCGCAGGTCGGTGTCGCCGAGTGTCGCTGCGACGACGTCGAATTCGCCCTGCTCGGCCAGCATCGACACCAGGCGGCGGGCCCGGTGCAGGGCGTCGGCCTCGTCGTGCGCGGCGATGTGCGCGACACCGGACTTCTTGGTGTGCGTGTCGGGGCCGCCGAGCGACTCCATGTCGACCTGCTCACCGGTGACGCTGCGGACCACGTCCGGTCCGGTGACGAAGACACGGCCCTCGGGGGCCATGATGACGATGTCGGTCAGGGCCGGGCCGTAGGCGGCACCGCCGGCCGCGAAGCCGAGAACGACGGAGATCTGGGGGATCAGACCGGACGCGCGGACCATGGCCTCGAAGACCAGGCCGACGGCGTGGAGGGCTTCGACGCCCTCGGCCAGACGCGCGCCACCGGAGTGGAAGATGCCGACCACGGGGATCTCGTGGTCGATGGCGTGGTCGATGGCGGAGACGATGTGCTTGCATCCCTCGACGCCCATGGCTCCGCCCATGACGGTGGCATCGGAGCAGTATGCGACGGTGCGGATGCCGTCGACCTCGCCGACGGCGGCGAGGACGCCCGACTTGTCGCGGGTGTGCAGCAGTTCCAGGCTGCCCGGGTCGAACAGTTTCTCGAGACGGGCCAACGGATCTCTCGGGTCCACCGTCGTCTCACGCAGGGTGGCTGGATCCAGGATGGTCATCGGGTGCTCCTCGGGCAGACGCGGTGGTGGTGGGCTGCGGTGGAGGCTCCGGGTGGAGCCTCCACCGCATGGGGCGCAGCGGCGTCGACGGTCAGGCGCGACCGAATGCGAGCGCCACGTTGTGCCCACCGAAACCGAACGAGTTGTTCAGCGCGAAATCGATCCGGCCGGAACGTGGTTCGCCCTTGACCACGTCGAGATCGATCTCTGGATCCTGGTTCTCGAGATTCAGCGTGGGCGGGATGACCCCGTCACGCAGAGCCAGGACCGTGAGTACTGCTTCGAGTGCACCCACCGCACCGATCGAATGACCGAGCGCGGACTTGGGGGCGTAGATCGCGGCGTGGTTGCCCACGGCCGCGTTGATGGCCTTGGCTTCGGCCACGTCGCCGATCGGGGTGGCCGTCGCGTGCGCGTTGACGTGCCCGATGTCGGCCTTGGTGAGCCCGGCGGTCTCGATCGCTCGCCGCATGGCCCGAGCCGCTCCCGTACCTTCCGGATCGGGGGCGACGATGTGGTAACCGTCGGAGGTGATGCCGGCGCCGAGGATACGAGCGTGGATGGTCGCTCCGCGTGCCTTGGCGTGCTCCTCGCTCTCGAGGACCATCAGTGCGCCGGCCTCGCCGAAGACGAAACCGTCGCGGTCCTTGTCGAACGGACGCGAGGCGCCCTTCGGGTCCTCGTTGCGGGTGCTCAGCGCCCGCATCATCGCGAAGCCCGCGGTGGCGACCGCGTCCAGCTGACCCTCGACACCACCGGTGACGACGATGTCGGCGTCGCCGAAGGCGATCATGCGGAACGCGTTGGCGATCGCCTCGGATCCGGACGAGCACGCCGAGACCGGGGTGATGACCCCTGCGCGAGCACCGAGTTCGAGCCCGACGGTGGCCGACGGTCCGTTCGGCATGATCATCTGCACCGCGAAGGGCGAGACCTTGCGGTAGCCGCCGGCACGGAGCTTGTCGACGGCGTCGATGAGCGACTCGCCGCCACCGAGGCCCGTACCGATGACCACACCGAGACGGTCCTGGTCGACTTCGGGGCTGCCGGCGTTCTGCCAGACGGTGCGCCCGAGGGTGAGCGCGAGGCGCTCGACGAAGCTCATGCGACGGAGTTCCACCCGGGACAGTCCCTCGTCGGGGCTGACCTTCAGGGTTCCGCCGATGCGCACCGGGAGGTCGAACTCGTCGACGAATCCGCCGTCGATGGTGCCGATCCCGCTCTCACCGGCCAGCAGTGCTTTCCAGGTGGCGTCCACGTCGCCGGCGATCGACGTCGTAGCCGCGAGGCTGGTGACGACGACGTTGCGGAGTGCCCGAGGAGAAGGGGAGGTCACAGCAGAACTCATTCGTTGTCGTTCGTGGCCTGAACGCCTGCGGCCTCGAGCTTCTGGATGTAGTTCACGGCGTCACCGACGGTGCGCAGACCGGCGAGATCCTCGTCAGGGATCTTCACGCCGTACTTGTCCTCGGTCTGGACGGCGATCTCGACCATGGACAGCGAGTCGATGTCGAGGTCGTCGACGAAGGACTTGTCGACGGTCACCTCGGAGGGCTCGATGCCGGTGACCTCTTCGATGATCTCCGCGAGACCGGCGATGATTTCTTCCTGGGTGGCGGCCACGATGTGGCTCCCTTCTCGATCTGTCGACTATGTCGTTCGAAACCGGCCGGATGTTTCCGGTCGGGGGTCCGGGGAGGTCCCGGTGAGGTGCCCGTGCTGTGCGACGGCGCGCGCAGCAACCTAACCGAGTTGAAGACTTTCGGCCAGAGCGGAGATCTCCGCGGGGGTCTTGAGGGCGACGGTGGGCGTGCCGCGCATCTCGCGCTTGGCGATGCCCACCAGCGTGCCGGCGGGGGGAAGCTCGACGATCCGGCTCACCTGCGCCGCGCGCAGGTAGGCGGTGCACAGGTCCCACCGGACGGGCCGGGTGACCTGAGCTGCGAGACGTTCGAGGGCGTCGGCTCCGGAGGTGACGGGCTTGCCGTCGTAGTTCGACAGCAGCGTGTGCGTCGGATCCGATGGTGTGATCTTCGCCGCGGCGGCAGCCACGGCGTCCTGGGCGGGTGCCATGAATCGGGTGTGGAAGGCACCGGCGACCGGCAGGGCGCGGACGCGGGCCTTCTCGGGCGGGTTCGCAGCGAGTTCCTCGAGCGCACTCAGGCGCCCGGCTGCGACGATCTGACCGGCCGCATTCATGTTTGCGGGGGCCAGATCCAACTCGGCGAGGCGCGCGAGCACCTCGTCCTCGGCGCCGCCGAGGACGGCGGACATTCCGGTGGGTTCGAGGGCGCAGGCGCGGGCCATCTCGGCTCCGCGGACGGCGGCGAGGGCGACGGCGTCGTCGGCGCTGATGACACCCGCGATGGCGGCCGCTGCGAGTTCGCCGACGGAGTGGCCGGCGACGATCGTGTCGGCGGGCACGAGGCCGCGACGGTCGAGATCCTCGAAGGCGAGCAGGGCGGAGGCCACCACGAGCGGCTGGGTCACCGCGGTGTCGGTGATCTCCTCGGCGGTGGCAGTGGTGCCGAGACGCGCGAGATCCAGTCCCGCCGTCTGCGACCACCGGTCGATCCGGTCGCGCGCTCCGGACTGCTCGAGCCACGGGGCGAGCATTCCGGGTGTCTGAGACCCCTGGCCGGGGGCAAGCAGCGAAATCACGATCACCAGGGAACACCGCGAACGGGTGCCTGCGAGATGTCGGTAGCGATGAAAGGTTGCCCCTCGATTTGTAGGGTTCCCACAAATCTGCACGTCGGTGCTCGCTATCGGTGGAAAGGCCGGGGACGTTACGTGTCCGATTCGCGAATTGTGAATCGTGTGACAGGTGGTGCAGGCGATCTCAATTCGTTATGGCTTCGTGCCAGGCGGCCTACCGTGGCAGCGATTCGAAGCACGTACGCATCGCGAGGATTTGTGGGATCCCGACCCGTTACTTCTGTGATCCGCTTCAATCGATACCGCACGGTATTTGGATGAACAAACAGCTTCCGGGCGCAAGTCTCGACAGCGCCCCCACTGTCGAGGTATGCGTCCAGCGTGTCCGCGAGGGACGGCCCGGCGGCTGCGAGCGGGGCGACGACGAAGTCCTCGAGCGCGGCGATCGCGCCGGGATCACCGAGCAGCGCACGTTCGGGCAACAGCTCGGCGGCGTGCACCGGCCGGGGAGCCCCCGGCCACCCCACGACCGCCTCCATGCCGGCGAGCGCTTCGACGGCGGAGACGTGTGCGGTCGCCAGCGTCGGTGTCGTCGGACCGATCACCACCGGATCGTCGGAGAACGCGCGCATCAACTCGGAGCGGAAGTCCGCCGCGTCGACCGTCCCGTGCAGTTCACCGCTGACCACCATCACCAGGCGTTCGCCCTGCACCACCGCGAGAGCCGCGCGACCGTGCTCCTGGGCGACGGTGTGCACGGTGGTGATCACCGAGACGCCCTGGTCGGGCGGGGGAGTACCGACGATCACCGTCGCCGGGGCGGTCGCGTCCCAGTTGAGGGTCGCGGCCCGCGACTGCATGTCGGGCCCGGTGTCCCCACGCACCACGGCGTCGACGACGAGGGCCTCGAGCCGCGTGTCCCAGGCGCCCCGCGACTCGGCCGCCCCCGCGTACACCGCCGCGGCAGCGAAACCGAGCTCGCGCCCGTACCGCAGGATCGCCTCGGTGAGCGCCACGAGCTGTTCCTCGTTGCGGGCGAGGGCCGGCAGCCACTGCTCGAAGAACTCCATCGCCGCGCGGACCATGTCCACCGTCTGGCGCAGCGTCAGTCGCCGGGCGAGATCCTGCGGGATCATCTGGAAGGCGTCGAGGCTGAAGCGCAGGTCGCTGTCGGGATTGCGCACCCACTCGAGGAAGTCGACCACCGACGTCTGGATCACCAGCTGCACGGTCGACCGCTGCGACGCGTCGAGATCGGCGAAGAAGGGCAACTGCTCCTGCATGACGTGTACCGCTTCGGTGGACAGTCGCCCCGAGAACTGCTTGACCCGACGGAGCAGCGCGTCGGGCAGCGGTGCCCGCTCGGGACGGGACGGCGGTACCGGGCGTTCCCTGTGAACGCCCGGTACCTGCCCGGTCCGGCGGGGTTGCGGCTCGTCGACCATGGGACGAAAGTACCCGGCGCCCGCGACCCGGCCGGTCACGCCACTCGGACGTGACCGGCGGACGGATCAGGCGACGCCCGGATCCGCCATCGAGACCGGGGCGGCCGTCACGTCGTCGATCTTGTAGGTGCGGGCCGCCTCGACGGCCTTCTCACGATCGATCGCGCCTTCGCGGCCGAGTGCCGAGAGCACCGCGACCACCGTGGACTCGGCGTCGATGTTGAACACGCGGCGGGCGGCGCCACGGGTGTCGGAGAAGCCGAAGCCGTCGGCGCCGAGCACCGTGTAGTCGCCCGGAACCCACTTGCGGATCTGATCGGGCACCGCGCGCATCCAGTCGGACACCGCGACGAACGGACCCGCCGCGTCGTTGAGCACCGACGCGACGTACGGCACCGAGGCTTCCTCACCGGGGTTCAGCAGCGCCTGGCGGTCGCACTCGACGCCGTCGCGGCGCAGCTCGCCCCACGAAGTGACGGACCAGACGTCCGCAGACACTCCCCATTCGTCGGCGAGCATCTTCTGCGCACGCAGCGCCTCGGGCATCATCACGCCCGAGACCAGGATCTGCGCCTTCGGACCCGACTCCGGTCCCCGCTTGTACAGGTAGATGCCCTTGAGAAGGCCCTCGACGTCGAGATCCTCCGGCTCGGCCGGCTGCGAGTACGGCTCGTTGTAGATGGTGATGTAGTAGAAGACGTCCTCACCGCCGAAGCCGTCGACACCCTCCGTGCCGCCGTACATCCGCCGCAGACCGTCGCGGAAGATGTGGGCGATCTCGTAGGAGAACGCCGGGTCGTAGGTGACCGCGGCCGGGTTGGTCGACGCGAGCAGCAGCGAGTGCCCGTCGGCGTGCTGCAGGCCCTCACCGGTCAGCGTGGTGCGACCGGCCGTCGCGCCGAGGGCGAACCCGCGTGCCATCTGGTCGGCCGCCGCCCACAGGCCGTCGCCCGTGCGCTGGAAACCGAACATCGAGTAGAAGATGTACACGGGGATCATCGGCTCGCCCTGCGTTGCGTAGGACGTCCCGACCGCCGTGAACGACGCCGTCGAACCGGCCTCGTTGATGCCCTCGTGCAGGATCTGCCCGACTTCGCTCTCCTTGTAGGCAAGCATCAGATCGGCGTCGACCGAGGTGTACAGCTGACCGTTGCGGTTGTAGATCTTCAGCGACGGGAACCACGAGTCCATACCGAAGGTGCGGGCCTCGTCCGGGATGATCGGCACGATGCGCTTGCCGATCTCCTTGTCGCGCAACAGTTCCTTGAGCACACGGACCGTCGCCATGGTGGTGGCGACCTCCTGCTTGCCCGAACCCTTGCGGACGACGTCGTAGGTCTTCTCCGCGGGCAGCGCCAACGGCTTCGCGGTGGTGCGGCGCTCCGGAAGGAAACCGCCGAGGGCCCGGCGACGCTCGAGCATGTACTGGATCTCGGGCGACTCGAAGCCGGGGTGGTAGTACGGCGGCATCTTCGGATCCTTCTCGAGCTCTTCGTCCGAGATCGGGATCCGCTGGATGTCGCGGAAGTACTTGAGGTCCTCGAGGGTGAGCTTCTTCATCTGGTGGGTCGCGTTGCGGCCCTCGAAGTGCTTACCGAGCGTGTAGCCCTTGATGGTGTGCGCGAGGATCACCGTCGGCTGACCCTTGTGCTCCATCGCCGCCTTGTAGGCCGCGTAGATCTTGCGGTAGTCGTGGCCACCGCGCTTGAGGTTCCAGATCTGCTGGTCGGACAGGTCCTTGACCAGTTCCTTCGTCCGCGGGTCGCGGCCGAAGAAGTGCTCGCGCACGAACGCGCCGTCGTTGGCCTTGTAGGTCTGGTAGTCGCCGTCGGGGGTGGCGTTCATGAGATTGACCAGTGCGCCGTCCTTGTCGGCGTGCAGCAGGGCGTCCCACTCGCGGCCCCACACGACCTTGATGACGTTCCAGCCGGAGCCGCGGAAGAACGACTCCAGCTCCTGGATGATCTTGCCGTTGCCGCGCACCGGGCCGTCGAGACGCTGCAGGTTGCAGTTGACGACGAAGGTCAGGTTGTCGAGACCCTCGGTGGCCGCGACGTGCGCCAGACCGCGCGACTCCGGCTCGTCCATCTCGCCGTCGCCGAGGAACGCCCAGACGTGCTGATCGGAGGTGTCCTTGATGCCCCGGTCGTGCAGGTAGTGATTGAACCGTGCCTGGTAGATCGCGTTCATCGGGCCCAGGCCCATGGACACGGTCGGGAACTCCCAGAAGGTCGGGAGCAGGCGCGGGTGCGGGTACGAGGGCAGGCCGCCGCCGAGCGAGGCGTGGCTGTGCTCCTGACGGAAGCCGTCGAGCTGCTCCGTGCCGATGCGGCCCTCGAGGAAGGCTCGGGCGTAGATACCGGGGGAGGCGTGGCCCTGGATGAAGACCTGGTCGCCGCCGCCGGGATGGTCCTTGCCGCGGAAGAAGTGGTTGAAGCCGACCTCGTACAGGGCGGCGGACGACGCGTAGGTGGAGATGTGACCACCGACGCCGACACCCGGGCGCTGCGCGCGGGTGACCATGATCGCCGCGTTCCACCGGATGTACGCGCGGAAGCGACGCTCGACCTCCTCGTCACCGGGGAACCACGGTTCGCTCTCGGTGGGGATGGTGTTGACGTAGTCGGTGGAGGTCAGGGCGGGAAGGGAGACCTTGCGCTCGTTGGCACGCTCGAGCATGCGCAGCAGCAGGTAGCGCGCGCGGGTGGGGCCCGCGGCCTCGAGCATCCCGTCGAACGACTCGAGCCACTCTTCGGTCTCCGCCGGATCGATGTCCGGCAGATAGGAGGCCACACCCTCGCGGATCACCCGGACACGGTTGTCCTTGGTCGATGCCGGCTTGGCCGAGGAATCCGGTCCCGACGCGCCCGGTGCGGCGCCTTCTCGGGAGTCGGATCCGTGGATCAGGTCTGTCAACGTCTGCTCCTCATCGTGGTGGGCGCGTAGGTGGAGCGCCCTCTCCGTCGGCCGGCTCTTGTGGGAGCCGACGCAATCGACATCTGAACATGATGCACCCCTCATCTTCCCCCATCCGCGACGAAGGATCACGCCGTGGCCCGGCCAACAGGACGGAACGGACACCGTGCGAGGCGGTGCAATGGGTCCCTCTGGAAAGATTCTCCCGCTTTTCCCAGCGATTCGGGTTGCGTTGAGGCCCGCAACGATGTTCGCTTTGACCAATTGATCGTCACGCCGGTACGCGGATCCGATTCGCGCACCACAACCCTTAGGAGGAGCCACCGTGGTCGCCGCGGCGGATGCCAAGAACTATGTCTCCAAGCTCGGTATCACTCACGACCACGTGGTGCAGGAACTCGGTTGGGACGAGGACACCGACGACGAGTTGAGAGCTGCGATCGAAGAGGTCACCGGTACCGAGCTGCTCGACGAGGATTCCGACGAGGTCGTCGACGTCGTGCTGCTGTGGTGGCGCGACAGCGACGGCGACCTGGTCGACGCCCTCATGGACGCGATCGGCCCCCTCGCCGACGAGGGCGTCGTGTGGGTGCTCACCCCCAAGACCGGGCGCCCCGATCACGTCGAGCCCAGCGAGATCGCCGAGTCGGCCGCCACAGCCGGCCTCACCCAGACCACGGCCACCAACCTCGGTGACTGGATCGGCAGCCGCCTCGTCCAGCCCAAGGCCGGCCGTCCCCGCCGCTGAACCGGCTCCCGGAACGTAAGGATCCATACGCATGCCGATCGCCGTGGGCGCCGAAGCCCCCGATTTCACTCTCAAGGACCAGAACAACCAGGAGGTGACGCTGTCGAGCTTTCGGGGCAGCAAGAACGTGCTCCTGGTCTTCTACCCCCTCGCCTTCACCGGCGTCTGCCAGGGCGAGCTGTGCGCCGTCCGCGACGACCTGCCCACCTTCGAGAACGACGACACCGCCATCCTCGCGGTGTCGGTCGGCCCGTCGCCGAGCCACAAGATCTGGGCAGCCGAGCAGGGCTACACCTTCCCGCTGCTGTCCGACTTCTGGCCGCACGGCGAGGTCGCGCAGGCCTACGGTGTGTTCAACGAGAAGTTCGGTTTCGCCAACCGCGGCACGTTCGTCATCGACAAGGACGGCATCGTGCAGTTCGCGGAGGAGAACCAGCCCGGAGAGGCCCGTGACCAGGGAGCTTGGGCCAGAGCGCTCGCCGCGCTAAAGTCCTGATGCGAAGTCGGCGGCACCTGCCGCCGTCTTTCGGGCGTGTAGCTCAGTGGTAGAGCTCTGGTTTTACACACCAGCGGTCGGGGGTTCGAAACCCTCCGCGCCCACCATCCCATGTGCGATTCCGGTGGATCGAGCCCCGCTCAGCGGGGTCGGATCCACCCGGATCTAATGTCCCGTATTCACTGCCGCGACGAGCGTCGGCAGATCGTCGGCGACGACGATCATGAGCGGCCGTTCCTTCGCGCTGCCGCTGTGCGTGACGATCAACGCCGTCGGCGGCAGTTGCCCGCCCGCGGGCGGGGACAGTTTCTTGATCGCCTGCGGCACCGTGATGGTGCGGGGCAGGTGCGCAGCCCGCTCGTGCGGTTCGGCGAACTCCAGGGCCGCTCCGACGGTCTCGCCCTCGACGATCTCGTCCGTCGCGAGACGATGCGCGAGCCAGCGGGCGATGCAATTCGTCGTCAGCAGCCCGAGATAGGTGTCGTCCTCGTAGATCGGGAACTGCGAGTAGTCGTGGCGTCGGATCTCGTCGAGCACCCGATTCAGTGGTGTGTCCGTCTCGAACACGGCGGGTGCCCGCCTCGGCAGGACCTGCAACACCTTCGGCGGATCGATGATCCTGTCGCGCAGTCTCTCGATCGCCTCGACGACCTCCGGGACCGGATCGGCAACCGGCTTGCCCCCGTAGTAGTCCTGGTGCACGAGCGCGTTGCGCAGGTCCGCGAAGGCCCGGAGCGCGGGCAGATCGACTTGTGTGCGATGGCGCCGTGCGTACTCCTTGGCCATCCGGACGAAGCTCATGTGCTCCTCGTCCGTCTGCAGTTGCCACTTGAAGTGGTTCTCGATGGCCGTGAAGGCGGACAGGAACCGGATCGCGCCGCTCACCTCGTCCATCTCGTCTCCTTCGTGCGGAAGGGAGTCGTGGGGGTCAGTCGCGCGGTTCCGCCGCGGTGCGGTAGGCGACGTTCAGCAACTCCACGAAGTGGTCGTCGAGTTCGTCGACCGACGAGACACTCAGCCGGTGCGTCGTCACCGTCCCCTTCTTCGGGAACGCCTCACGCAACGTCGCGTGGTGGATGCGCCGCGGCAGATCCAGAGCCACCTCGAGACGCGAGGCGTAGACGAACGCCGCCGCGAACGGACGGCCCCGCGACCACGAGATCTCCGACGCGTGGACGTGCTCGGTGACGTCGCCGCCGAGGTCGAGGATCATCGCGCGCACGTGCCGGAACACATCGACGGCGGCCGGATCCTTGTCGGCCAGATAGTCGTCGACGGTCGCGTACATCGGGAGCTCCTCGAATCGGGGCAGAGTGGTCGGCTCGGTCACCGCGGCCGGCCGTATCGATCGGCGAGCTTCTCGCTCGCGGTGCGCGGTGCCGCTTCCGCCGGGGCCTCGGCTGCGTCACCACCGTCTTGCGAACCCTTGGACTTCCTACGCTCCCGCAGCTCGGCCCACACAAAATAGCCCAGACCCAGCGGAGCCATGATCCCGAACGCCAGCCACTGCAGGCCGTACGACAGGTACGGGCCCGAATCGAGCTGGGGGAGCGGGATCACGCCGAGACCGCCGGGCTGGTCGGCGTCGAGCTGCAGGTAGACGTCCTCGAGATCAAGACCAGTGACGGATGCGACCTGCGGGGCGTCGATGAAGTAGACCTGCTGGTAGCCGTCGTCGACGAAGGGGGCTTTGTCCTCGACCGTTCCCTCGGACATCCGGATGCGGGCGTCGAGCGTGACGGGGCCGGACGGCGCGGGCGGGATCTCGGGGATCTCGGTGCCGCGGACCGGCCGCACGTACCCGCGGTTGACGAGGATCGTTCCGCCGGAATCGAGTGCGAACGGAGTCAGCACCTCGTAGGCCGGCTGCGACTCGACGCTGCGCAACCGCACGAGCACGTCCGACTCGGGCAGATAGGAGCCCTGCGCGAGCGCACGGCGCCACTCGTCCTCGATGGTCGGACCGTCGCCGCCCAGTAGGTCACCGACGGGAACCGGATCCTGTGCCATCGACGCAGCGATGCGACCGTTGCGGTCCTCGGTGCTCGTGTTCTTGCCCAGCTGCCACGGCGCGAGGACCGTGAAGCACGCGTAGGCGAAGCCGACGACCACCAGTGCCAGGACCAACCAGCCGGGGCGTAGGAGAAATGTCAATCGGCGCACAGATCCACGGTAGCCGGTGAGGTGCGTCTCACTGCTGCCGCACCCGCTCGAGCAGGCCCGGAACGGCGGTTTCGATCTGCTCGCGGACCTGCTCGAACTCGTCGAGAGAGCCGTAGTACGGATCGGGCACGGAATCGTCGTCGGCGTCGGGATCGAACGAACGCAGCAGCACACGGCGATCGGACGGGACACCGAGCTGCGCCAGCGCCCGCTCGTGAGTGGTGGTCATGGCGACGACGAGGTCGGCCGCCAGGTGCTCGGCGAAGATCTTCTCGGCCATCGGCGACCGGCAGATGTTGCCGGTGCACACGAAGGTCACGTGGAAGCGGTCGTCAGCGTCCACCCGTGAGTACCTCCCGCAGTTCCTCGGCCGAGGCGGTCGTCCGCGCCGCCGCACGACCCTCGGTCTCGGTCCCGTAACCCCACTCGACGAAGACCGTGGGGATGCCGAACCGGCCCGCACCGTGGATGTCGTGCTCGCGGTCGCCCACCATCACCACACCGGTCGTGCCGCCCGCCTCGGCATCCTGCGGATCGATCCCGAGAGCGGCGAGGCTGTGCGCGACGACCTCCCACTTGTGCCGCCGGGCGCCGTCGTCGCTCGCACCCCCGATGAACTCGAAGTATCCGGTCAGACCGAAGTGGTCGAGGATCCGTTCGGCGAACGTCTGGGACTTCGACGTCGCCACCGCCAGGCGGCTACCTGCCTCACGGACGGCCTCGAGCACTGCTTCGATGCCGTCGAAGACGGCGTTCTCCGCCCAGCCGGTGGCGGAGTAGTAGTCCCGGTAGGCCGCGAGTCCCGCAGCGACCTGCTCCTCGTCGAGCCCGAGATTCTGCAGGGTGTCGCGCATGGGCGGTCCGAGCAGCCACTGCAGGTTGCCGTCCGGTGCCTCGAAGCCGGTCGTCTCGGCGGCGTGGAGGAACCCGTTGATCACCCCGGTCGCGGAATCGGTGAGCGTGCCGTCCAGATCGAAGAGGACGACGGGAGCAGGGAGCACGAGCGGCTGGGTGGCAGCAAGAACGGTCACCGGGCCATTCTCCCCGTTCGTTCGGTCTTCCGCCGCGTAGGGTCGTGCGCGTAGGAGAGAGCGGATCGGCTGGAGGTGGACGTGACGGCGGCGACGCTGCGTGAGGTGATCGACGTTCTGGAGACGGCCTACCCGCCGTCGCTGGCGGAGAGCTGGGACTCGGTGGGACTCGTCGCCGGCGACCCCGACGAGCCGGTGCGCAAGGTGCTGCTCGCCGTCGACGCGACCGCGGCTGTCGTCGACGAGGCGATCGAATGGGGCGCGCAACTGCTGCTGGTGCACCACCCGCTGCTGCTGCGCGGAGTCGACACGGTGGGCGCGCACACCCCCAAGGGCGCGCTGATCCACCGCCTCATCCGCGGCGGCTGCGCTCTGTTCACCGCGCACACCAACGCCGACCGTGCGAACCCCGGTGTCTCGGACGCCCTCGCCGGGGCGCTGGGCCTGACCGGCCTGCGACCGCTCGAGTCCAAGCCCGAACCCGCGACCGACAAGTGGGTCGTGATGGTGCCGTCCGACGCCGCCGACACGGTGCGCGCGGGACTGTTCGCAGCGGGCGCGGGTGCTCTCGGCAACTACCGCGAATGCTGCTGGTCGACCACGGGCACCGGCCAGTTCCGCCCGGTCGACGGCGCGGACCCGGCTGTCGGCTCGGTCGGCGACCTCGAACGCGTCCCCGAGGACCGGATCGAGGTCATCGCGCCGCGCCGGTCGCGCGCGGCGGTACTCGCGGCCCTGCGCGACGCGCACCCGTACGAGGAACCGGCCTTCGACATCATCGAACTCGCCGACCTGCCGAGCGATCGCGGGCTCGGCCGGGTGGGGGAGCTGCCGCAGACCCGCACGTTGCGCGAGTTCACCGCCGACGTCGCCGCCGCGCTGCCGGCCACCGAATGGGGTGTGCGCGGTGCGGGCGACCCCGACCGGCCGGTGCGGACCGTGGCGGTGTGCGGCGGATCCGGTGATTCTTTCCTCGGGCTCGCCACCGCGCAGGGCGTCGACGTCTACGTCACCGCCGACCTGCGGCACCATCCCGCCGACGAGCATCTGCGCGCCGGGGGTCCCGCGCTGGTGGACGTCGCGCACTGGGCGAGCGAGTACCCGTGGTGCGCGCAGGCCCGCGACGTCCTCGATAGGGCGTTCGCCGATCGGGACGGCTGGCAGGCGCGGGTCAGCGAGTTGCGCACCGATCCCTGGACGACCGCGGCGGGCGCGGTACGGTAATCAGCTACGACACGTCCCGCGTGGCCGCCGACTCCCGGTCCACCGACACACCATCGAAAGCAGGAACCACCCGAGTGAACGTCGAACCCACCGTGCAGGCCAAGCTGCTGTCCCTCGCCGCCGTGGACGCAGAGCTGAACCGCCTCGCGCATCGCCGTCGGACACTGCCCGAACAGCAGGAGGTGGACCGCTTGCAGACCGAGCGCAACGCGCGCAAGGACGCCGCGGTGGCAGTCGAGATCATCCTCGACGACCTCGACCGGGACATCCGGAAGCTCGAGGGCGAGATCGAGGCCGTGCGCATGCGCGCCGACCGCGACCGGTCGATGCTCCAGAGCGGCTCGGTGGGATCGAAGCAGCTCACCGAACTGCAGCACGAGCTCACCAGCCTCGAGCGTCGCCAGGCGGCACTCGAGGACGACCTGCTCGAGGTCATGGAGCGTCGTGAGGCGTCGAAGGCCGACCACGACCACGCCGGTGCGCGGGTCTCGCAGGTCGACGACCAGCTCGGCGACGCCGTCCGGGCCCGCGACGAGGCGCTCGCCGACATCGAGGTGGCCGAGCAGCGGTGCCGCAGCGACCGCGAGGCACTGCTCGCCGTCTTTCCTACGGAACTGGTGACGCTCTACGAGAAGCAGCGCGAGAAGTCCGGCATCGGCGCCGCACTGCTGCAGGCCCGCCGCTGCGGCGCGTGCCGTCTCGAACTGGACCGCGGTGAGATCGCCCGGATCGCCGCCGCACCCGCCGATCTGCTCGTCCGGTGCCCGGAGTGCGACGCGATCCTGGTTCGCACCAAGGAATCCGGACTGTGACGACGGTCGTCGTCGAAGCGGACGGTGGTTCTCGCGGGAATCCCGGACCGGCCGGTTACGGTGCCGTGGTCTTCGATGCCGACCATCGGACCGTCCTCGCCGAACGCCAGGCGAGCATCGGGCGCGCGACGAACAACGTCGCCGAGTACAAGGGTCTGATCGCCGGTCTCACCGCCGCCGCCGAGCTCGGCGCCGACGAGGTGCACGTCCGCATGGATTCCAAGCTCGTCGTCGAGCAGATGAGCGGACGGTGGCAGGTCAAACATGCCGACATGATCCCGCTGGCCGCGCAGGCACGTGAGCTCGCCGGCCGGTTCCGCAGCGTCGACTTCACGTGGATCCCGCGTGCGGAGAACGCCCACGCCGACCGGCTGGCCAACGCCGCGATGGACGCGGCGGCCGAAGCGCTGCTGGACGTCGCGTCCGACACTGTGACGCGTCCCGTGGCGCCGTCGAATGCGGGGACCGAGAACGTCGCCACCCCGCCGGCCGTGCCTGTGCCCGATCCGGCAGTGCCGCCTTCACCCGGCTGGACCGGTGCGGTCGGATCACCGACCCGTCTTCTGCTGCTGCGTCACGGGCAGACCTCGCTGTCGGTCGAGCGTCGCTACTCGGGGCGGGGCAACCCGGAGCTGACCGAACTCGGTCGCGACCAGGCGGTCGCCGCGGCCCGGCGACTCGGTGCCCGCGGCGGGATCACCGCCGTGCTGGCGTCACCGCTGGGGCGAGCGCGGGAGACGGCCGCTGCGGCCGCCGACGCCCTCGATCTCCCGGTGACGGTGCACGACGGGCTGATCGAGACGGATTTCGGCGACTGGGAGGGTCTCACCTTCGCCGAGGCCGCGCGTCGCGATCCCGAACTGCACCGCCGCTGGCTCGGCGACACCTCCGTGCGACCCCCGAACGGCGAGAGCTTCGACGAGGTCGCCAAGCGGATCGCCTCGGTGCGCGACGACCTGCTGACCGACTACGCCGGCTCGACCGTGCTGGTCGTCTCGCACGTCACGCCCATCAAGACGTTCCTGCAGATGGCGCTCGAGTCCGGCCCGTCGCTGCTGTACCGCCTGCACCTGGATCTCGCGTCGCTCAGCATCGCCGAGTTCTACGCGGACGGCGGCTCGTCCGTGCGGCTCGTCAACGACACCTCGCACCTGTGAACCCGTAGCGGTCGCGAAACGACAAGTGGCCGCGCAGACATGTCGGGGGGTTGCCTGCGCGGCCACTCATCAGGTCTATCTGTCGGCCGACCGAGGGTGTTACACGGTCCCGAGAAATTCTTCCGGCGGGATGTCAGGCGGTGCAGCCGGACTGGGATTCCCGGCCGGAGAACCGCTGATCGAGCCAGTCGAGGCCTTCGACGACGGCCGGGAACATGCCGATCAGATGGCCCGTCCCGGTCTTCGTCAGAACGGGTCCGACGTCGTAGCGGCGGTAGGTGACGTCGGCGCCGGCCGAGCACCACTTGTCGACCATGGGGTCGACCCCTTGGACGATCACGAAGTCGTCGCCCGTGCTCTGCGCCACGAAGACCGGCATTGCCGGGGCGCGGTTGCTGAGTTGCTGCTCGACGACCAGCGACGCCCACGGCTCGTCGCCGAGATGAAACCGTCGACGACCCAGCCGATCCCGCCGGAGAGGAGGGATCCGTCGCCGGCCACGGCGAGGTCGCCCAGGTCGGCGGGCGGTGAACCGGCCACGGCGCCGACCACCGACAGTTCGGGGGCGTACGTGGCGGCGAGTTCGGCGGCCGAGGCGGATGCCATGCCGCCCTGCGAATATCCCCAGAACGCGATCGGGTCGTCGGGGTCGAGACCGCTGCGGTACATCACGCGGGTGACGGCCGCGTCGAGGACGGCCGGGGTTTTCGGGACGACGGCGGCGACCGACGATGCGGTGCGCAGGACGTCGCCGAGCGGCGCCGTCTCGAAGGCCCGGGGGGACGTGTAGAAGTCGGTATCGGACTCGGCGGTCTCCACCGTCGGTGTGGTCGCGAGGAGTGCAGCCGCGGCGATCGAGGCGAATGCTCCGGTGCGTCTGCGCATCCTGGACCTTCCGGCGGGCCGAATGTCGAGGAGGGACGCTACCTGCAGTCTGTACGCAGGTGCGATGGCCGGCGACGTGCCCTGTCAGGCCAGTCGACGCAGCGTGTTGAGGTTCCGGACGGTCGTCGTCGCCTTGTTCCGGGCCGAACCCGACTGTTTCCCCACGGCACTGTCGAGCGTCGAGCCCTTCACGACCTGCCAGTAGAGGACCCTCTTGCCTACCTCGATGCACTCGAGATTCGGATCGAGATCGTCCGACAGGGCGGCCAGCGATTCGAGTACGGCGGGATCGGAGACGAACACGACGTACGAATGCCGGTCGGCGCGTGCGTCGTCGAAGGGATACGCCTCGACGACCCGCGCGAGATACGACTGCTCGACGACGAAGGTGTAGGCCTCGTAACCGAACCGCTCGGTGAGTGCGGCCTCGATCCGGGCCTTCGCGGTGGCGGGGTCGTCCTCGGAGTCGAAGAGCACGTTGCCGGACGCGAGTACGGTGCGGACGTTCTCGAAGCCGAGGCCGACGAAGACCTTCTTCAGATCGGCCATCCGGATGCGGATGCCGCCGACGTTGATTCCGCGGAGCAGGGCCACGAGTCGCGTCATGAGTGCACCGTAGTTGGCGGCGCCGATACGCCGCGGGATAGTCTGGTCGAGCGAACGAGTCGGCCGGGCGGCCGCGGAGCAGGGAACCGGTACCGGATGGTGCCAGGCCCTGAATCGAGGAAAGTCCGGACTCCACAGAGCAGGGCGGTTGCTAACGGCAACCCGAGGTGACTCGCGGGACAGTGCCACAGAAAGCAAACCGCCTGCCGTACGGCAGGTAAGGGTGAAAGGGTGCGGTAAGAGCGCACCAGCGCCCCGGGTGACCGGGGCGGCTAGGTAAACCCCGCCCGGAGCAAGGTTGAAGGTCGCACCGCGTGCGGTGCGGCTGCGCAGGTGTTCGAGGGCTGCTCGCCCGAGCCTGCGGGTGAACCGCTCGAGGTACCCGGCGACGGTGTGCCCAGATGGATGGTCGCCACCCCGTTTCGGCGGGGGACAGGATCCGGCTTACAGGCCGGCTCGTTCGCCCGGCGTCTCCCGATCCCACCGCGTTGCTACCGGTCGGGTCAGATCGGATAGATGACCAGCAGGTGCGCCCAGTAGGAGGCCGCATCCGGACCCAGCCAGGGCAGCAACGCGTCGTAGAGGATGTAGGACATTGCTTGCTCCTTCGTTCGGACGTCGAGCACATGCGTGCGGCCCGACAGTACCGCGCCACGCCAACCGTCGGGTTGTCCGTACAGACAGATGCGATTCGGGCACACTGAGACCATGAGCGACGACGGCTGGTACTACGACGTGCGCACTGGGAAGGTCTCCCAGGGCAAGGATCCGCACGCCCTCAACCGCATGGGTCCCTATCCGGACAGGGAGACCGCTCAGCGGGCGCTGGAGATCGCGGCAGAACGGAACAAGGCGGCCGACGCCGCCGATGACGACTGGAAGAACGGCTGAGTCCGACGACGAGCACCCGAACCACCAGGAGTTCACGAGCATCGTGGTGACCACTCCCATCGTCGTCGCGCCCGCGATCGACTTCGCCGACGTGCGCGCCGAGTTCGACCTCGTCGACGAGTTCGCGCCGGAGGCCCTCGCCGAGGCGCGGCGGGCGGGCGACCGCTTCGCGGACGTACGTGAGGACCGCACCGATCTGCCTCTCGTGACCATCGACCCACTCGGGTCGATGGATCTCGACCAGGCGCTGCACCTCGAACGCACTGACGACGGCTTCGTGCTGCACTATGCGATCGCCGACGTGTACGCACTCGTCGAACCGAGTGGCGCACTGGACGCCGAGACGCACCGCCGCGGGCAGACCTACTACCTGCCCGACGGCTCGGTGCCGTTGCATCCGCGCGAGCTGTCCGAGGGCACCGCGAGCCTGCTGCCGGACGCCGTCCGTCCGGCGGTGTTGTGGCGCATCGAGACCGACCACCGCGCCGAGCCCGTCGCGGTGAGCGTGCGTCGTGCCCGCGTCCAATCGGTCGCACGTATGCACTACGCCGGAGTGCAACGCGACGCCGACGCGGGCCGGTTGCATCCGTCCGTCGAGGCGTTGCCCGATTTCGGGCGGTTGCGGGAGGCCGCAGCGCTCGCCCGTGGAGCGATCGAACTGCGCCTGCCCACGCAGGACGTCGTGCAGGACGGCGACGGCTGGACGCTGCAGATCGAACCGCGCACCGAGGCCGACGAGTGGAACTCCGAGATCTCGCTGCTCACCGGGATGTGCGCCGCGCAGATCATGATCGGCGCGCGGGTCGGGCTGCTGCGCACGCTCCCACCCACCGATCCCGCCGCGGTCGATGCTCTGCGCCGCACCGCGCGGTCGCTCGACATGCCGTGGCCGACGGGGCTGGGTGTCGGTGCCTTCCTCGCCTCGCTCGACGCCAACGACCCGAAGACGCTCGTGCTGATGAGCGAAGCGCCGACACTGCTGCGCGGTGCGTCCTACGCGGCCTTCGACGGTGACCTGCCCGAGACGATCCTGCACGGCGCGATCGGTGCGCCCTACGCGCACGTCACCGCGCCGCTGCGCCGGTTGTCCGACCGGTACGCCACCGAGGTGTGCCTCGCGGTGTCGTCGGGCCGGGACGTCCCGAACGAGGTCCGCACCGCACTGGCTGCGATGCCGAAGATCATGTCGTCGACCGATTCGCTCGCCGGCAAGGTGAACCGCGCGTGCATCGACCTGACCGAGGCCGTCGTGCTCGCGCCACGGGTGGGGGAGACCTTCGAGGCGACGGTCCTGAAGGAGGCCACCGAGCGGCGCGACGCGGAGGTGTTCGTCGCCTCCGAGACCGTCATCGGCCCGTGCGGCGGGGCACCGGAGGAGGGCAGCACGGTGCGGGTGCGGCTCACCCTCGCCGACCCGCAGGCACGCAAGATCCGTTTCGACCATGACCGGTGAGACGCCGCGGCGGCGGCGACGGCCGGTCGCTGCCGTCCTCACCGTCGCGGTCGCGGTGCTCGCGGTGCTCGCGGTGCTCGTGTGGTGGATCCTGCCGGACCGGCTGTTCCCGTGGGACAGCGCGGCATTCCCCGAGATCGACACGTCGGCGTTGTCGCCGGCGCAGGTGCGGATCGTCGAACTGCTCGAGGAGCAGCACGAGGCGCAGAATCCCGGCACGTTCTACTCGGAGGGTGTCCGCGAACCGTGGTGCGCCGACTTCGTCAGCTGGATCATGCGGGAAGCCGGTGTGCCGCTGTCCAATCCGCATTCGGGCCACTGGCGGATCCCCGGCGTGTTCACGCTCGGTGAGTTCTACGAGCAAGCCGACCGCTACGAACCGGCGGGCACGGGGTACCGGCCGGAGGTCGGCGATGTGGTGCTGTACCACAACAGGATCGGTGTCGGTCAGCGCGAGCACACGAACATCGTCGTCGCCGTCGACGGTGATTCCGCGATCACCGTCGGCGGAAACGAGATGGGCCGCATCCGCGTCCACGAACTCGACGTGACCGGGGACGACGCCGTGGTCGGCTTCGGGCGGTTGCCGGGCTGATCCGGGTCAGCGGAAGGTGTCGGTGGCCTCGACGAGCCGGTGCACGATTCCCGGTTCGGTCGCCGCATGGCCCGCGTCGTCGACGATGTGCAGGCGGGAGAACGGCCACGCCTCGTGCAGGTCGTGCGCGCTGCGCGTCGGGCACACCACGTCGTAGCGGCCCTGCACAATCACGCCCGGGATGTCGTGCAGCAGATGCGCGTCGCGCAGGAGTGCCCCCTCGTCGAAGAAGCCACGGTGGTGGAAGTAGTGGTTCTCGATACGAGCGAAGGCCAACGCGAACCGGGGTTCGGCCGTCTCCGCGACGCGATCCGGGTTCGGCAGCAGTGAACTCGTGGCGCCCTCCCAGGTGGACCACGCGATCGCCGCGTTCAGGGCGACGTCCGGATCGGTCGAGTGCAGCAGGCGGTGGTAGACGTCCACGGGATGCTCGCCGGGCCCAGTGGTGGCGAGCGGGGCACAGAATCCTTCCCACGCCTCAGGGAACAGCTGCCCGGCGCCGCCGTTGTAGTACCAGTCGATCTCGCTGCGGCGCAGCAGGAAGATCCCGCGCAGGACGAGTTCGGTGACGTGCTCGGGGTGCCGCTGGGCGTAGGCGAGGGCGAGCGTCGAGCCCCACGACCCGCCGAAGACCATCCACCGGTCCACACCGAGGAAGGTGCGCAGCCGCTCGATGTCGGCGACCAGATGGTCGGTGGTGTTGACCGACAGATCGGCGCCGTCGGCCACGTGGGGCTGCGACCGGCCGCAGCCGCGCTGGTCGAACAACACGATCCGGTAGGCGCCCGGATCGAAGAAGCGCCGGTGCAGGGGTGCGGTGCCGCCACCCGGACCACCGTGGAGGAAGACCACGGGCTTGCCTTGCGGGTTGCCGCTGACCTCCCAGTACAGCTGCTGGCCGTCACCGACGTCGAGCATGCTCGTCTCGTGCGGCTCGATCGGCGGATACAGTTCGCGTCGCTCCACGGGTCAGAACCCGACGAGACCCGACGCGAGATCGGGAATGTCGAGGCCGCGCAGGGCCTCCTCGCGCACCTGCGGGCACTGCGAGGAGGTCGCCGCGTCGATGCGGCCCCGGTCGCCCGCGAGCACGACGAGATCGACACCGTTCGCCGCACCCCATTCACCGACGAGGATGTTGAGGCCGCCGCGACCCACCGACGGGGTGTAGGTGCGCCAGTTCGACAACTGACCTTCGAGACGAGCACACAGGTCGGCGGTCTGCGCTTCGGTGAAGCCCCCGGCTCCGGCTTCCGAGGGTGAGCCTGCCGCGGACGGCGAACGCGTGGGCTCCGTCGACCGCGACGTCTCGACCGTGGCGTCGGTCGACGTTCCGCTGGGTGCCGGATCCTGAGCCGGTGCGCAGCCGACGAGAACACCGGCCAGTGCGGCGGTGACGGCGGGGACGAGACTGAAGCGGAGCTGCATGGACACCTCGTGGTTTCGTACGGTCGGGTCGTCGTCGAGTCTGCCACCGATCCGGAAGGTGCCCGAAGAATGCGACGGGCACCACCGAACTCGTCGATGGTGCCCGTCGTCGCAGATCCTCAGAAGGAGTGCTCGGGCCCCGGGAAGGTGCCCTGCCCGACCTCTGCTGCGTACTGTGTTGCGGCGCGGCGCAGTTCGTCGCCCACCTGTCCGAACTTCTTGACGAACTTCGCGGTCTTCCCGCTCGTGTAGCCGGCCATGTCCTGCCAGACGAGGACCTGGGCGTCGCACTCGTTGCCGGCGCCGATGCCGACGGTCGGGATGCTCAGCTTGCGGGTGACCTGCCCGGCCAGGTCGGCCGGCACCATCTCCATCACGACGGAGAAGGCGCCTGCCTCCTGGACGGCGATCGCGTCGGCGACGAGCTGCTCGGCGCCGTCGCCGCGGCCCTGCACCCGGAACCCGCCGAGTGTGTTCACGGACTGCGGGGTGAAGCCGATGTGTGCCTGCACGGGGATGCCGGCGGCGGTGATCGCGGCGATCTGCGGAGCCATCCGCTCGCCACCCTCGAGCTTCACCGCGTGGGCGCCGCCCTCCTTCATGAACCGCACGGCCGTGGCGAGGGCCTGTTCAGGCGAGGCCTCGTACGAGCCGAACGGCAGGTCGGCGACGACGAGCGCGTGCGGAGCACCGCGCACTACGCCGCGGACGAGGGGGAGGAGTTCGTCGACGGTCACGGGCACCGTGGTGTCGTAGCCGTAGACGACGTTGGCTGCGGAATCGCCCACGAGCAGGACGGGGATACCCGCCTCCTCGAAGATGCGGGCGGAGGAGTAGTCGTAGGCCGTCAATTCTGCCCAGCGGCGGCCTTCGGCCTTCATCGCCTGCAGGTGATGGACTCGTGTCTTGCGCTTGGGGGTGTCGGCAGGGGCTGAAGCGGAGGCCGCGCCGCCGTATACGGACGTCACGTTGTCGGACATCACTGTCCCTTTCTTCCTCGAGGCCCTCGGGGTCCCCGGGTCGGGTGATGACTGTCTCAGTCTGCCACTCGGCCCGGAGAGCGCGAAGGCCGCGCAGCGGTGCGATTCGTCACACCGAACGACCGCTCGGAAGAGAGTGCAGGTCGTGTCGCTGCAGGTTGACCGGGGCATGGCACGATCGGATCGTGCCCCACCCTGCTCGCGCGCGCATCCGTCGTCTGTCCGTCCTGGCGCTCGTGGCCGCTGCCGCGGCGACCGCGTGCGGTGACACCGCGCAGGAACAACGACAGCCGTCGGCGGTCGGAGTGGTTCCGGGCCTCGAACGGTTCTATGAGCAGGACGTCGACTGGGAGTCGTGCGGGCCGTACGACGCCGACGGGCCGATGATGGTGCGGCAGGGTGTGGAGTGCGCACGCATCGAGGTTCCCCTCGACTACGAGGACCCGGACGGTGAGGTGATCACCCTCGCGGTGTCGCGACTGCCCGCCGGCGGCGACCGGATCGGTTCCCTGCTGGTCAACCCCGGCGGCCCGGGCGCCTCGGGACTGTCCACCGCGCTCGCGGCCGACGGCACCGTCCTCGCCGACCGCTTCGACGTGGTCGGCTTCGACCCCCGCGGTGTCGGATCGTCCGAACCGGCGGTCCGCTGCCTCACCGACGCCGAGTTCGACGCCGACCGTGCTGTGGACGACGGGGACACGAGCCCTGAGGGCATCGCCGCGACGGAGAAGCGCAATCGCGAGTACGCGCAGTTGTGCGCCGAACGCAACGGTACGGATCTGCTCGCCCACGTCGGCACTCGTGAGGTCGTGCAGGACATGGACGTGCTTCGCGGCGTTCTGGGCGACGACGCGCTGACCTATCTCGGCTACTCCTACGGCACCCGGCTCGGCACCCTCTATGCCGAGGCCTTCCCGGGCCGGGTGCGGGCGATGGTGCTCGACGGTGCGATCGATCCGGAGCAGGACCCGGTCGAGGAGATCGTGCTGCAGGCCGTGGGCTTCCAGAAGGCCTTCGACGAATTCGCGGCGTACTGTGCGCAGTACGCGGGGTGCCCCCTCGGGGCCGATCCGGCCCGGGCCGCCGAGCGGTTCCGGGGGCTCGTCGACCCGCTGCTCGACGCTCCCGCACCCACGACCGACCCGCGCGGACTGAGTCACCGCGACGCGATCACCGGCGTGCAGCAGGGCCTGTATTCGCCGACCCTGTGGGGTTCGCTGCGCGGTGGGCTGGAGGCGCTCGCGACCACCGGCACCGGCGACACCCTGTTGCGGCTCGCCGATCTCTACGAAGGGCGCGGCGAGGACGGCACCTACAGCAACATCACCGACGCTTTCAACGCGATCCGGTGCGTGGACGACCCACCGGTGACCGACCGGGCGCTCGCGGGCGAACTCGACACGCGGTTCCGCGCGGCCGCACCCTTCCTCGACGACGGCCGCGGCACCGGATCGGCGGCCCTCGACGTCTGTGCCTTCTGGCCGGTCCCGGCCACCGGGGAACCGCACACTCCCGACGTTCGCGATCTGCCGCCCGTGCTCGTGGTCTCGACGACCGGGGATCCCGCGACCCCCTACGACGCGGGGGTCGAACTCGCCGCCCGGCTCGGTGGTGTCCTGGTGACCTTCGAGGGAACGCAGCACACCGTCGCCCTGGACGGCAACGAGTGCGTGGACACCGCTGTGACCAGCTATCTGGTGGATCTCGAGGTGCCCGCGCGGGATCCTCGCTGTTGACCGGAGGGGCGTGTGAGCGACACGCCATCCGGATGCGCCTGCCGATGTAACACGGAATTAACGGATTGTGCCTAGTCTCGCGGGTATGGATCGCCAGAAGGAGTTCGTGCTCCGCACCCTCGAAGAGCGCGACATTCGGTTCGTGCGTCTGTGGTTCACCGACGTCGTCGGCACTCTCAAGTCGGTGGCGATCGCGCCTGCCGAACTCGAAGGGGCCTTCGAGGAGGGCATCGGCTTCGACGGCTCGGCCGTCGAGGGCTTCTCCCGCATCTCCGAAGCCGACATGGTTGCGCGTCCCGACGCCACCACCTTCCAGGTGCTGCCCTGGAGCGACGACCGGGGCCACCAGTACTCGGCCCGGATGTTCTGCGACATCACCATGCCCGGCGGCACCCCGAGCTGGGCCGATCCCCGCCACGTGCTGAGGCGTCAGCTCAACAAGGCCTCCGATCTCGGGTTCAGCTGCTACGTGCACCCCGAGATCGAGTTCTTCCTCGTCGAGGACGGCCCCGAGGGCAGTGCACCCGTGCCGGCCGACATCGGCGGCTACTTCGACCAGTCCGTGCACCGCTCGGCCCCGCACTTCCGGCGTCACGCCATCGACGCGCTCGAATCCATGGGCATCTCGGTGGAGTTCAGCCACCACGAGACCGCGCCCGGCCAGCAGGAGATCGACCTGCGCTACGCCGACGCGCTGTCCATGGCCGACAACGTCATGACCTTCCGCTACGTGGTCAAGGAGATCGCGATGCAGGAGGGCGTGCGGGCCACCTTCATGCCCAAGCCCTTCCGCGACCACGCCGGTTCGGCGATGCACACCCACATGTCGCTGTTCGAAGGTGAGACCAACGCCTTCCACGACCCGGACGACCCGCTGCAGCTCTCGGCGACCGGCAAGGCGTTCATCGCCGGCATCCTCGAACACTCCAACGAGATCAGCGCCGTCACCAACCAGTGGGTCAACTCGTACAAGCGTCTCGTGCACGGGGGAGAGGCACCGACGGCCGCCTGCTGGGGTCCGTCCAACCGCTCCGCGCTCGTGCGTGTCCCGATGTACACCCCGAACAAGGCGTCGTCGCGGCGCGTCGAGATCCGCACCCCCGACTCGGCGTGCAATCCCTACCTCACCTTCGCGGTGTTGCTCGCGGCCGGTCTGCGCGGCATCGAGAAGGGTTACGAGCTCGCACCCGAGGCCGAGGACGACGTGTGGTCGCTGACCTCCGCCGAGCGTCGCGCCATGGGTTACCGCGAACTGCCCACCGATCTCGACATCGCGCTGCGCGAGATGGAGAAGTCCGAACTCGTCGCCGAGACTCTCGGTGAGCACGTCTTCGACTACTTCCTGCGCAACAAGTGGCGGGAGTGGGAGAACTACCGCAGCCAGGTCACCCCGTTCGAACTCGAGCAGTACCTGGGGTTGTAAGCGACGATGGAAACGTGGTGAGACCGCCCAGCGCGCGTTCGGTAGTTCCCGGCCCCGGTCGGCTCGGCCTCGTCGAGCCGACCGCCCCTGCCGAACTCGCTCGACTCGGATGGAACGACGCCGACAGCGTCGAACTGCTGTGGTCGCTGTCCCGTGCCCCGAACGCGGATCTGGCGTTGCGCACTCTCGTGCGACTGGCCGACGCGCTCGGTGACGACTGGGCCGAGCTCGACTCGGCGCTGCGCTCCGACACACGCCTGCGCGGCCGGTTGTTCGGGCTGTTCGGGGCGTCGTCGGCGCTCGGCGACCACGTCGTCGCCAACCCGGATCGCTGGAAGATGCTCGCGGGCAGCGCGGCACTGCCCGACAAGCACACCTTCACGGCGCGGATGCTGGACAGCGTCGACGCCGAACCCGAGCCCGACGGACGTCCCGGCCGGCTGATCCATCGGGCCGGGCTCATCGGTCCGCACGCGGTCGCGGCGCTGCGCATCACCTACCGCGACCAACTCATGCTGATCGCCGCCGCCGATCTCGCGGCGGTCGTCGAGAACGAACCGGTGCTGCCCTATCTCGAGGTCGGGGCTCTGCTCGCCGACCTCGCCGACGCGGCGCTCACCGCAGCCCTCGCGGTGGCCGTGTCCACGGTGATTCCGGAAGGCCCGTGCCCGATCGACCTCGCCGTCATCGCGATGGGCAAGTGCGGTGCGCGCGAACTGAACTACGTCAGCGACGTCGACGTCGTGTTCGTCGCCGAACCCGCCGACGCCCGCGCGAGCCGGATCGCAGGGGAGATGATGCGCATCGGCACGTCGGCCTTCTTCGAGGTCGACGCCGCGCTGCGACCGGAGGGCAAACGCGGCGAGCTCGTCCGCACCCTCGAATCCCACGTCGCCTACTACAACCGGTGGGCCAAGACCTGGGAGTTCCAGGCACTGCTCAAGGCACGGCCGATGACGGGGGACCTCGACCTCGGCCGCCGGTACATCGACGCCCTGAGCCCGATGGTGTGGACCGCCTCCGAACGCGAGGACTTCGTGCCCGACGTGCAGGCGATGCGCCGCCGGGTCGAGGAGATGGTGCCCCCGGAATTACGCGAACGCGAACTCAAGCTCGGACGCGGCAGCCTCCGCGACGTCGAGTTCGCCGTGCAGTTGCTGCAACTCGTGCACGGCCGCGTCGACGAATCGCTGCGCGTGCCCAACACCGTCGAAGCGCTGTGCGCGCTCGCCGACGGCGGTTATGTCGGGCGCGACGACGCCGCGAACATGCGGGCGTCCTACGAGTTCCTCCGCCTGCTCGAACACCGGCTCCAGCTCCAGCGGCTCAAGCGGACCCACACCCTGCCACCGCCCGAGGACCGCGAGGCCCTGCGGTGGCTCGCGCGCGCCGCGCACATGCGGCCGGACGGGCGCAAGGACGCCCTCGGCGTGCTCGAATCGGAGATCAAGCGCAACTCGTCGCGGATCCGGAAACTGCACGCGCGCCTGTTCTACCGGCCGCTGCTGGACTCGGTGAGCAAGCTCGACAAGGAAGCGCTGCGGTTGTCGCCCGACGCGGCCGTCCGCCAGCTCGCCGCGCTGGGCTACAACGCCCCGCAGCACGCGATGGAACACCTGGCTGCGCTGTCCGGCGGGGCCTCACGCAAGGCGCGAATCCAGGCGCTGCTGCTCCCGCAACTGCTCGAATATCTCGGGGAGACAACCGATCCCGATGCCGGCCTGCTCGCCTATCGACGGCTGTCCGATGCGCTCTACGACACCGTCTGGTTCCTGCGGGTGCTGCGCGACGAACCGGCGGTGGCCGAACGCCTCATGACGGTTCTCGGCTCGTCCGCCTATGTCGCCGACCTGCTGGTGAAATCTCCCGACGTCATCCGCCTGTACGCCGACGCCTCGACCGGGCCGCGGCTGCTCGAGGCGAACCCGCCCGAGGTGGCGCGCGCCCTCGTCGCATCGTCGTCGCGCTACTCCGACCCCGCTCGCGCCATCGCCGCCGCGCGTTCGCTGCGCCGCGCCGAACTCGCGCGCGTCGCGAGCGCCGACATCCTCGGCATGCTCGACGTGCCGCAGGTGTGCCGGGCGTTGTCCACGGTATGGGCGGGTGTCCTCGAAGCCGCGCTCGACGCGGTGATCCGGGGCTCGGAACAGTCCCGCGGACCGGCGCCGGCGCGTATCGCGGTGATCGGGATGGGCCGGCTCGGAGGCGGCGAACTCGGCTACGGATCCGACGCGGACGTGCTGTTCGTGTGCGACCCGCTGCCGGACGCCGACGAGACCGATGCGGTCAAGTGGGCCACGAGCATCGCCGAGCAGGTGCGGCGACTGCTCGGCGCGCCGAGCACCGACCCACCGCTCGAGGTCGATCTGGATCTGCGTCCGGAAGGTCGCAGCGGTCCCATCGTCCGGACGTTCGCTTCCTACCGGGCGTACTACACGCAGTGGGCCGAGGTGTGGGAGGTACAGGCGCTGCTGCGTGCACACGCCGTCGCGGGTGACCGCGAGCTCGGCACCCGCTTCCTGCACATGATCGACGACGTGCGCTATCCCGAGGGTGGGGTCTCGCAGGAGGCCGTCCGCGAGATCCGGCGCATCAAGGCACGCGTGGACTCCGAGCGGCTGCCGCGCGGGGCCGACCCGGCCACCCACACCAAACTCGGACGGGGCGGTCTCGCCGACATCGAATGGACCGTGCAGCTGCTGCAGCTCCAGCACGCCTACCGGCTCCCGGCGCTCCGCACGACCTCGACGCTCGAGGCGCTCGGCGGCATCGGCGCCGCCGAGCTGCTCAGCGCGACCGACGTCGAACTCCTGCGCACGGCATGGATCACCGCGACGGATGCGCGGAACTGTCTCGTGCTCGTCCGCGGCAAGCCGACCGACCAGCTCCCGGGGCCGGGACGGCAGCTCGAAGCCGTTGCCCGCGTGACGGGTTGGCGTGGTGAGGACGCGTCGGAGTTTCTCGACCACTACCTGCGCGTCACGCGTCGTGCGCGGGCGGTCGTCGAGCGGGTGTTCTGGGACTAGCCGAGCGTCAGTCGCAGAAGACGACGAGTGCGAGTCCTCGCCAGACCTCGACCTCGGTCTTGTCCCACTCCTTGTTCTCGTGGTCCCAGTCGTACTCGACCTCGACGTCGTAGCCACGGTCGCGTTGCTCGGTCACCCGGCAGTTCTGCATGGTGCTGCCGGAACGGTTGAGGATGATGTAGGGGACTCCCGCGTCGGAGAGCACGTGCTGTGCCTGCTCCTGCGACATGCCGACGACGGAAATGTCGGTCTGCGCCGCTGCGGTGCCCGCGAGTGCGACGGATAGAGGGACGGGGGACAGCATGACGGCGGCGCATGCTGCCGAAACCAGGGATCTACGCATGGTGGCCTCCCGAGGAGACGTGTCGTTCGGATACGGACCACGTCGCATCCACTCCCCCGCGAGCGGGCGTGACGAACATCACCAAAGCTGTGTCCTCACGGTACACCCGTGTGCAGTACGGCGGTCCCGTCGGTTTCGGCTCGGCCGACCTGCGCACGACCCCCCTGCACACGACGGAGCCACCCGCCGAATACGAGGGGTGGCTCCGGGACGGTGCGTCAGGCGCGGTCGTGGACCGCCGGCGCGGTCACTTCTTCGGATCGAAACGATCCAGGTTCATCACCTTCGTCCAGGCCGCGACGAAATCGTGGACGAACTTCGGGCCGGCATCGTCGGTCGCGTAGACCTCGGCGAGCGCCCGCAGCTGCGAGTTGTGCCCGAAGACGAGGTCGACGGCGGTCGCGGTGTACTTGACCTGGTCCGAGCCCCGAGCGCGTCCTTCGTAGACGCCCTCGCTGTTCTGCGAGACCTTCCACTCGGTCCCCATGTCGAGCAGATTGACGAAGAAGTCGTTCGTCAGGGTCTGCGGCCGGTGGGTGAAAACCCCGTGCTTGCTGCCGCCGTGGTTCGCGCCGAGCGCACGCAGACCGCCGACGAGCACCGTCGTCTCGGGAGCGGTGAGCGTCAGCAGGTTGGCGCGCTCGAGGAACAACTTCTCGGGCGGGAGCTTCTCGCCGCCGCGCAGGTAGTTGCGGAAACCGTCGTGCTTCGGCTCGAGCACCTCGAACGACTCGACGTCGGTCCACTCCTGCGTCGCATCGGTGCGGCCGGGGGAGAACGGAACCGTGATGTCGTATCCCGCATCCTTGGCGGCCTTCTCCACCGCGGCGTTACCGGCGAGCACGATCAGGTCCGCCAGGGAGACCTTCTTGTTGCCGCCGGAGCCGTTGAAGTCCTGCTGGATGCCCTCGAGGATCTGCAGCACCTGTGCGAGCTGTTCGGGTTCGTTGGCCTCCCAGTTCTTCTGCGGCTCGAGCCGCACGCGCGCGCCGTTCGCGCCGCCGCGCTTGTCGGTGCCGCGGAAGCTCGCAGCCGACGCCCAGGCGGTGGCGACGAGCTGCGGGATCGTCGCTCCCGAGTCGAGGATCTTCGCCTTGAGGGAGGCGGCGTCGCTGTCGTCGATAAGCTCGTGGTCGACCTCCGGCACCGGGTCCTGCCAGATCTGCGGTTCCGGGATCCACGGCCCCCGGTACCGCGAGATCGGACCCATGTCGCGGTGCAGCAGCTTGAACCACGCCTTGGCGAACTCCTGCTCGAGTTCCTCGGGATGGTCGAGCCAGCGCCGGGTGATCTCGCCGTAGACGGGGTCGTAGCGCAACGCGAGGTCGCTGGTGAGCATGCCCGGCGCGTGCTTCTTCGTCGGGTCGTGGGCGTCGGGCACGGTGTCCGCGCCGGCACCGCCTTTCGGCGTCCACTGCCACGCACCGGCGGGGCTCTTGGTCTTCTCCCACTCGTAGGCGTACAGCGTCTCGAGGAAGCTGTTGTCCCACTTGGTCGGAGTGGGCGTCCAGGTGACCTCGAGACCGCTGGTGATCGTGTCGCCACCGACACCGGTGCCGTACGAGTTCTTCCAGCCGAGACCCTGCTGTTCGATCGGGGCACCCTCGGGTTCGGGCCCGAGATTGTCGGCCGGGGCGGCACCGTGAGTCTTGCCGACGGTGTGACCGCCGACGATGAGCGCGGCCGTCTCGACGTCGTTCATCGCCATCCGGGCGAACGTCTCACGGATGTCGCGTCCGGACGCGAGGATCTCCGGGTTGCCGTTGGGGCCTTCGGGATTGACGTAGATCAGACCCATCTGGACGGCGCCCAGCGGGCCCTGGAGTTCGCGCTCACCGACGTAGCGTTCGTCGCCGAGCCAGGTGTCCTCCGGGCCCCAGAAGACCTCGTCGGGCTCCCAGATGTCCTCGCGGCCGAACGCGAAGCCGAACGTCGTGAACCCCATCGACTCGTAGGCGCAGTTGCCGGCGAAGACCAGCAGGTCGGCCCAGGAGAGCTTGCGGCCGTACTTCTGCTTGATCGGCCACAGGAGACGACGGGCCTTGTCGAGGCTGACGTTGTCGGGCCAGCTGTTGAGCGGAGCGAACCGCTGCGCGCCCTTGCCGCCGCCACCGCGACCGTCGGCGATGCGGTAGGTGCCGGCCGAGTGCCAGCTCATACGGATGAACAGACCCCCGTAGTGACCGAAGTCGGCCGGCCACCAGTCCTGGGAATCCGTCATCAGGTCGATCAGATCCTGACGGAGCGCCTCGACATCGAGGGATTCGACTTCCTTCGAGTAGTCGAAGTCGGGTTCCAACGGATTGGACAGCGGTGAATGCTGGTGCAGGACCGTCAAATCCAGCTGGTCCGGCCACCAGTCCTGATTGGTCCTCGGCCGGTGCGGTGACGGCTCGGGGGAGGGGACTGCCGGGTTTTCGCTTTCGGACACTGCGGTTTCCTTCCGGATCAGGGTCGATCGGACCGATTCAGGGCTGTTGTCGTGGATCGTCTGTCGAACAGTCGCGGCACAGGCCCCAGAAGACGACGTCGGCCTCGTCGACGTCGAAACCTGCGTCGTCCACCGGTGACAGGCAACGCGAGTCACCGACGGTGTGGTCGACATCCGAGATCACGGCGCATGACCGGCAGACGAGGTGGTGATGACTGTCGCCGACACGCACCTCGTACCGCGCGTGGAAACCTGCGGGCCGGATTCGTCGGAGCAGGCCGTGTGCCGAGAGTGCGTGAAGGATGTCGTACACGGTGTGCCGACCGATGCCGGGAACGACGGCGCCGACCGCGTCGAAGATGCGATCGGCATCGGCGTGCGGGTGCTCGTGCGCCGCATCGAGCACCGCCAGACGCTGTCGGGTCACGCGAAGACCGGCCGCGCGTAACCGCTCGGAGAAATCCCGCGTCGAGGGCACGTGCCCACTATGGACCACTTTTCTGGAACCGGTCGCGATTTCGCCGGATTCGATGACGAACAAACGATTCTCGCGCGCCGAACCGGGGCTTGCTGCTGCAGCAGGGGCGAACCCCGTTTCGGCGCGCGAGGATGCCGGAGCGGAAGGGGCGCAGACAAGGCGAGAGGCCGCCCGTCCCGGAAGGGACGAACGGCCTCTCGAAGAGTGCTTACCGGACTCGACTCAGCAGTCGAAGTACAGCTGGAACTCGTAGGGGTGCGGGCGCAGGTTGACCGGAGCGATCTCTTGCTCGCGCTTGAGCGAGATCCAGGTCTCGATGAGGTCGGTGGTGAAGACGCCGCCCTCGGTGAGGTACTCGTGGTCGCGCTCGAGGTTGTCGATCACGGCCGACAGGCTGGTGGGGGCCTGCGGGATGTTCTTGGCCTCCTCCGGCGGGAGCTCGTAGAGGTCCTTGTCGACCGGAGCGAGCGGCTCGATCTTGTTCTTGATGCCGTCGAGGCCGGCCATCATCTGCGCCGCGAAGTTCAGGTAGGGGTTACCCGAGGAGTCGGGAGCGCGGAACTCGAGACGCTTGGCCTTCGGGTTGTTGCCCGTGATCGGGATACGCACGGCGGCCGAACGGTTGCGCTGGCTGTACACGAGGTTGATCGGAGCCTCGTAGCCCGGCACCAGACGGTGGTACGAGTTGATCGTCGGGTTCGTGAAGGCGAGCAGCGACGGCGCGTGGTGGAGGATGCCGCCGATGTACCAGCGGGCGAGGTCGGACAGACCCGCGTAGCCGGACTCGTCGTGGAACAGCGGCTTGCCGTCCTTCCACAGCGACTGGTGCACGTGCATGCCCGAGCCGTTGTCGCCGAAGAGCGGCTTCGGCATGAAGGTGGCGGTCTTGCCGTTCTTCCACGCCGTGTTCTTGACGATGTACTTGAACAGCTGCAGGTCGTCGGCTGCGGAGAGCAGCGTGTTGAACTTGTAGTTGATCTCGGCCTGGCCGCCGGTGCCCACCTCGTGGTGGCCGCGCTCGAGCTCGAAGCCGGCGAGCTGCAGGTTGGTGGAGATCTCGTCGCGCAGGTCGACGTAGTGGTCGTACGGAGCGACGGGGAAGTAGCCACCCTTCGGGCGGACCTTGTAGCCGCGGTTCGGGGTGCCGTCGGCGTTGTACTCGGCGCCGGTGTTCCACGAGCCGGAGATCGAATCGAGCTCGTAGAACGCGCCGTTCATCTTCGAGTCGTAGGAGACGGAGTCGAAGATGTAGAACTCGGCCTCGGCACCGAAGAAGGCGGTGTCGGCGATGCCGGTGCTGATCAGGTATTCCTCGGCCTTACGCGCGACGTTGCGGGGGTCGCGGCTGTAGGACTCACGGGTGAACGGATCGTGGACGAAGAAGCTGACGTTCAGGGTCTTGGCGGCGCGGAAGGGATCGATGCGGGCGGTCGTCACATCGGGGAGCAGGAGCATGTCCGACTCGTGGATGGACTGGAAACCCCGCACGGAGGATCCGTCGAATGCCAGGCCGTCCTCGAAGACGTCCTCGTTGAACGCCTTCGCCGGGATCGAGAAGTGCTGTTCGATGCCGGGCAGGTCCGTGAAGCGGATATCGACGTACTCGACGTTCTCTTCCGCGATGTACTTGATGACCTCTTCGGCCGTGGTGAACGCCACGCTTGTGCTCCTTCAGTCGGTGCGCGCCATGGGTGCTGGGCGCCTGCGTCGGATCAGACGTTATGGATCTGGTGTTGCCCGTCCATCAAGCCTATGTTTCGCGGGTGTTACACATGCTTTCGTCCTGCTGTGAGGTCGAAAAGGTGGTATAAGTCACCGCGGCCAACACGGGTCGACGCTGGTCCGCCCATGAGAGCTTATCCTGGTGCCATGGCACGCATGACGGGCAGTTGGCTTTCCGGGCCTGCTGCGGCGCTTCCCAAAGGTCTCCAGCAGGAGCAGGACTATCCCGGACAACTGCTCGGCCTCCCCGAACACGGCCCCGGCTCCATGGTGCCCACCGTCCGCCGGGTACTCGCCCTCGCGGTCGACTGGTTCATGTCCATGGCGATCGCGGCCGGCCTCGTCGGGGGCAACCCGCTCGAGAGTCCGCTGCTGTCGTCGTACACCCTCATCATCTGGTTCGTGGTGGGCGTGGGATGCGTGAGCCTGTTCTCGTTCACCCCCGGACAGTTCGTCGCCGGGCTGCAGGTCGTGCGGGTGGACGCCCCCGCGAGGGTCGGCATCGTGCGCGCGCTCGCACGTCAGGTGCTACTGGTGTTCATCGCCCCTGCGCTCGTCACCGACATCGACGGTCGCGGCCTGCAGGATCGCGCCACGGGCACCGCGGTCGTCCGCTCGCGCTGACCGCGACCACACGCAAACTTCTCCGCATACACCGAAGGCCGCCTTCGTCCCCGGGACGAGAGGCGGCCTTCGGCGTAGTTCGGAAGATCAGCGGCGGCGCATGGTGCGCTGCACGCTGCGCATCTTCGCGCCGGCGGGAAGCGGGCCCTTGGGCATGGCCGGCCCGGACTTCTTCGTGCTCAGCGCGGACAGGCGACCCTCGATGGTGTCCATCCGCTTGGTGTCGATGTTGCGAGGCAGCTTGTTCAGACGCTTCTGCAGCTGGGAGAGCGGAATCTGGCCCTCCTCGTTGCCGACGACGAACTCGTAGATCGGGGTGTCGCCGACGAGACGCGCGACCCGCTTCTTCTCCTGGGCCATCAGGCCCTTCACGCGACCGGGGTTGCCCTCACCGACGAGGATGATGCCGGGACGTCCGATGACGCGGTGCACGGCGTCGAGCTGGGTGGTGCCCGCGACCGCCTGGCTCACGCGCCACGCGCCCTGCAGGTTGTCGAGCGCCCACGCGGCCGCACCGGCCTGACCGTCGGCCTTCGCGTACACGCTCTTCTGCACGCGGCGCCCGAAGATGATGAAGGCCAACAGGACGCCGACGAGGATGCCGACCGGCAGCAGGAACCACTGGATGTCGAAGATCAGGCCGACGAGGAAGAACACCACGATCGAACCGACGAGGGCACCGATCATCCACGGCAGGAGTGCCTTGTCCTCCTTGCGCTGGATCTGGAACGCCTGCCACAGCTGGGTTCGACGCTCCTTCGACGCCTGCTTGCGTGCGGCCTTCGCCGCGGCCTTCGCTTCCTTGTCGGTCTTGCTGCCCTTCGCCATGTACTCAAGGATACGGCCCCGGTGATGGCACGTTTACCACCACCGGGGCCGCCTGAGGACCTGCCGCGACGAGCGGCGCGAGGTCAGTTGCCGAAGCGCGCGAGAACGGCGCCGGCTTCCTGGGACGCCGTGCCCTCCTCGGCGAGATGCGCCTGGTCGGCGGGAAGTTCGCGTCCGTGGTGGGCCATCGCCTGCGCGTACAGGCGACCGGCGCGGTACGACGAACGCACCAGCGGACCGGCCATCACACCGGCGAACCCGATCTCGCGGGCGGTCTCGGAGTGATCGACGAACTCCTGCGGCTTGACCCAGCGCTCGACCGGATGGTGGAGCGGGGAGGGCCGCAGGTACTGGGTGATCGTGATGATGTCGCAGCCGGCGTCGTGCAGGTCGTGCAGCGCTTCGGTGACCTCCTCGGGGGTCTCGCCCATGCCGAGGATGAGGTTGGACTTGGTGACCAGTCCGAAGTCGCGGGCCTGCCGGATCACGTCGAGCGACCGCTCGTAGCGGAAGGCCGGACGGATGCGCTTGAAGATCCGCGGCACGGTCTCGACGTTGTGCGCGAGCACCTCGGGACGCGACTCGAAGACCTCCTGCAGCAGGTCGGGCTTGCCGTTGAAGTCGGGGATGAGGTTCTCGACGCCGGTGCCCGGGTTGAGCGCGTGGATCTGCTTCACCGTCTCGGCATACAGCCATGCGCCGCCGTCGGGCAGATCGTCGCGGGCGACGCCGGTGATCGTGGAGTAGCGCAGACCCATCGAGCGGACCGACTCGGCGACACGACGCGGCTCGTCGCGGTCGAGCGCGGCGGGCTTACCGGTGTCGATCTGGCAGAAGTCGCAGCGACGGGTGCACTGCTCGCCACCGATGAGGAATGTCGCCTCGCGGTCTTCCCAGCACTCGTAGATGTTGGGACAACCGGCTTCCTCACAGACCGTGTGCAGACCTTCGCGTCGCACCAGGCCCTTGAGGTCGGTGTACTCCGGGCCCATCTTCGCCCGGGTCTTGATCCAGTTGGGTTTGCGTTCGATCGGCGTCTGCGCGTTTCGGGTCTCGATCCGCAGCAGCTTGCGTCCTTCTGGGGCCACAGTCACGCACTCGATCGTACGCCGCCGGTCCTGCCCGGACCCGGCGGGTGCGACCGCCCTTCAGAACCGGTGTGTCGTGAATTCCGGGGTGGTGGTGGGAATTCCGGACGCCCCGACGGCGTGCTCGAAGGTGACCCGCTCGATGTCGCACTCGGTCACGGGGATTCGGCCGTCGAGAGCGGCGATGACGGCCTCGGTGACGGCCGGGATCACGTCGTCGACGGTGACCTCCCGGCCGAGTTCGCCGGTGAGCGACGCGACTCCGGCGTCGCGGATGCCGCACGGGACGATCGAGTCGAACGCGTCGAGAGCCGAATTGCAGTTGAGTGCGAAGCCGTGCATGGCGACACCACGTTGCACCCGGATGCCGATCGCAGCGATCTTGCGTTCGGGGAGCCAGTGCCCGTCGCGCAGCTCGGCGGGAAGCCAGACACCGGAGCGTCCTTCCACGCGGCCGCAGTTCAGGCCCATGTCGGTACAGACGCGGATCAGGCCCTGTTCGATGCGACGCACGTAGCCGACGACGTCGATCGGCTCGGCGAGCTTGACGATGGGGTAGCCCACGAGCTGCCCGGGGCCGTGCCAGGTGATCTTGCCGCCGCGGTCGACGTCGATGACGGGCGTGCCGTCGGTGGGGCGGTCGCCGTCCTCGGTGCGGCGCCCGGCCGTGTAGACGGGCGGGTGTTCGAGCAGGAGCAGGGTGTCGGCGCCGATGCCGTCGGCGCGCTCGTTCGCGAGTTCGCGCTGCCTCTCCCAGGCCTCGAGATAACCGAGGGTTCCGAGACATGCGACGGCGACGGGAGCCGAATCGGAACGGGCGGAAGACGAGGGATCACTCATGTTCCTGAACTCTACGCCGCACCGCAGGGGGAGGGCACCCGCTGTGGCGCGGACGCCGACGGGGGCATCACCACTGCGGTGATGCCCCCGTCGGAGGTCGTCGGACGGATAGTCCGGATCCGGAAACCTACAGTCCCAGATCGGACTCGAACGCGCCCTCCTCGAGACGATGCTTGATCGTCTTGAGGAAGCGGCCCGCGTCGGCACCGTCGATCAGGCGGTGATCGTAGGTAAGCGGCAGGTAGCACATCGAGCGGACGCCGATGGACTCGTTGCCGGTCTCGTCGATCACCACGACCGGACGCTTGACGATCGCGCCGGTTCCGAGCATCGCGGCCTGCGGCGGCACGAGGATCGGGGTGTCGAACAACGCGCCCTGGCTACCGATGTTGGTGATGGTGAAGGTGCCACCGGCCAGCTCGTCGGGCTTGAGACCACCCTTGCGGGCACGCTCGGCGATGTCGGCGATCGCGCGGGCGAGCTCGGCCAGCGACAGGTCGCCGGCGTTGTGGATCACCGGGGAGAGCAGGCCCTGCTCGGTGTCCACCGCGATGCCGAGGTGCTCGGCCGCGTGGTAGGTGATCTCCTTCTTGCTGTCGTCGAAGGAGGCGTTGACGTTCGGGTGCGCGCGCAGCGCCTCGACGACGGCCTTGGCGAAGAACGGCAGGAAGGTGAGGTTGACGCTCTCGCGCTCGGAGAACGCCTTCTTCGCCTGGGCCCGCAGCTGGGCGATCTTGGTGACGTCGACCTCGAAGGTCTGGGTGAGCTGCGCGGTGGTCTGCAGCGACTCGAGGGTCTTCTTCGCCGTGATCTGGCGGATGCGGTTGATCTTCTGGGTCGTTCCGCGCAGCTTGGCGAGCTCGGGGCGCACACCCGGAGCCGGACTCGCCGGAGCGGCCGACTTCTGCTGCTCGCCACCGGCTGCCTTGCCACCCTCGGCGGCAGCGAGGACGTCCTGCTTGCGGATGCGGCCACCGACACCGGTGCCCTTCACCGTCGACAGGTCGACGCCGTGCTGCGAGGCGAGCTTGCGCACGAGCGGGGTGACGTACGGGGTCGCACCGCTCGGGGTGGACTCCTCCTGAGGCGCGGGCTTCGGGGTCGTCGCCGCGGTCCCGACCGGCTTCGGTGCGGGAGCCGGGGTGGCCTGCTCGACCTTCGGGGCCTGCTGCTGTGCGGCGGGCTTCTGCTCGGCGGGCTTCGGAGTCTCCTGCTTCGGAGCCTCCTGCTTCGGCGCGGACTGCTCGGCGGGAGCGGACTGCTGGGCCGGGGCTTCGCTGCCGATGACGGCGAGCTGTCCGCCGACCTCGACGGTCTCGTCCTCCTGAGCGGTGATCTCGGTGAGGATGCCGGCGACCGGGGAGGGGATCTCGGTGTCGACCTTGTCGGTGGAGACCTCGAGGAGCGGTTCGTCCACGGCGACCTCGTCGCCGACGGCCTTGAGCCAGCGGGTGACGGTGCCTTCGGTGACCGACTCGCCCAGTGCCGGCATGGTGACCGGGGTGCCCTCGCCGCTACCACCCGAGGATGCGGGCTGCGCGGGGGCGGACGGAGCCGGAGCGGCCTCCTCGGACGGCTCGGTGGTGGGCTCGGCGGCCGGCGCCGACTCCTCGGCCGGGGCGGACTGCTCGGCGGGAGCGGACTGCTGGGCCGGGGCTTCGCTGCCGATGACGGCGAGCTGTCCGCCGACCTCGACGGTCTCGTCCTCCTGAGCGGTGATCTCGGTGAGGATGCCGGCGACCGGGGAGGGGATCTCGGTGTCGACCTTGTCGGTGGAGACCTCGAGGAGCGGTTCGTCCACGGCGACCTCGTCGCCGACGGCCTTGAGCCAGCGGGTGACGGTGCCTTCGGTGACCGACTCGCCCAGTGCCGGCATGGTGACCGGGGTGCCCTCGCCGCTACCACCCGAGGATGCGGGCTGCGCGGGGGCGGACTCCGCGGCGGGCTCCTCCGCGGGAGCCTCTTCGGCCGGTGCCTTTTCGGCGGCGGGTGCGGACTCTTCGCCGGCTTCCTCACCGGCGTCACCGATCACCGCCAGTTCGCCACCGATCTCGACCGTGTCATCCTCCTGGGCGACGATCTTGACCAGCACGCCGGCTGCAGGCGACGGGATCTCGGTGTCGACCTTGTCCGTGGAGACTTCGAGCAAGGGCTCGTCGACTTCGACCGTGTCTCCTTCCTGCTTGAGCCATCGCGTGACAGTTCCCTCGGTGACGCTCTCACCAAGCGCTGGCATCTGGACGGAGAAGGCCATGTCTGTTGACTCCTCGACGGTTGTGTTCGTGTGTGTTGAGTTGTACCGACTCGTGGTCGCCGACCATTGTGTGGTCGTTGACCATTGTGCGCGGGCCAGGAACCCCGTGCCTGCTGGTTCACGTGTTCGGTCGGGCCGATACCGGCGGGGCATGGCCCCTCCCATCCTTGCACCTATCTTTCGGTGATGTTCGGGGAGGGGCGGATCACCTCACACCGGGGTTCCGCTGTTACCGATCACACCGGTCCTCTCCCTCGCCCCGGGCGGGGCCAGGCGGGGAGAGGACCGGTGCGGAAGATCATCCGTTGGCGGCGATGTCCTCGATCACGGCGAGCATGGTGCGCACGGGCACGCCGGTGCCGCCCTTGCCGACGTAACCGAACGGTCCGCCGGTGTTGAAGGCCGGGCCGGCGACGTCGATGTGCGCCCACTGCACACCCTCGGCGACGAACTCCTTCAGGAAGATGCCGGCCGTGAGCATGCCGCCCCACCGGTGGGGGGAGACGTTCGCGAGGTCGGCCACGCGGGACTCGAGATCACCGCGCAGTTCCTTCGGGAAGGGCATCGCCCAGCCGTTCTCGCCGACCTCCTGGGACAGCGCGGCCACGCGGTCGCGGAACTCGTCGTGACCCATGACGCCCGGCGTCCGGGTGCCGAGGGCGACCATCTGTGCGCCGGTGAGGGTCGCGGTGTCGATGAGGTAGTCGGGATCGTCCTCGCATGCGCGCACGATGGCGTCGGCGAGGATCAGGCGACCCTCGGCGTCGGTGTTGATGACCTCGACGGTGGTTCCACCGTACTGGGTCAGCACGTCGCCCGGACGCTGCGCGGTCGACGACGGCATGTTCTCGGCCATCGGCACGGTCGCGGTGACGTCGGCGGCGACACCGAGCTTCGCGGCGAGCACGACGGTCGCGACGACCGCGGCGGCGCCGGCCATGTCGGAGGTCATCGCCTCCATGCCGGCGGCGGGCTTGATGGAGATGCCGCCGGTGTCGAAGGTGATGCCCTTGCCCACGAGCGCGACCTTCGGGGCCTTGCGCTTCTTCGACGAGTAGGACAGGCGCACGAGACGCGGGGGACGCGACGAGCCCTTGCCGACGCCGACGATGCCGCCGAAGCCCTTCTTCTCGAGCACCTTCTCGTCGAGGATCTCGACCTTCAGACCGGCGGCCTCGCCGAGCGCCTTCGCGCGCTCGGCGAACTCGGCCGGGAACAGGTGGCTCGGCGGGGTGTTCACGAAGTTCCGGGCCGTCGCGACGGCCTCGGCGATCGCGACGGAGCGGGAGAGCGCCGCCTTCGCCGCGCGGTCGCGGGTCGAGGGCACGAGCAGTTCCACCCGCGCGACCGCCTGCGCGTCCTTCTTGGGTGCGGACTTCTCCGACCGGAACTCGGTGTAGGTGTAGGCGCCGAGCGCGAAACCTTCCGCCGCGGCACCGAGGTCGACGGCGGACAGTGTGGTCGCGACCGTCTCCACACCTGTCAGTGCGCGTGCCGCGACCCCGGCGGAGCGGCGGATCTGCTCGGCGTCGATCTTGTCGGCGTCGCCGAGACCGACGGCGAGCACGCTCGTCACGGGCAGGGAGGCAGGCGCCGGCACGCGGGTGAGCTCCTCGCCGCGGCCTTTCGCGCCCACGGCGACCAGGGAGTCGAGCAGTTCGCCGAGAACCGCTTCGTCGATCGGGGCGTCGCCCGCGAGGATCTCGGGGGTGCCGTCGGCGGAGGTCACGCCGATCACCAGGACATCGGCTCGTTTGGAAACCGAACCGGCGAGAACGAGTTCGGGAAGATCGGGAGTGGGTGCACTCACAGGGCATCTCCTTGGAGCTTGGTCGGGAACGAGCGAGTCGTTCTCTTGCGGCGTCGTTCGGTGCGAGGGGAATCGCCTCGATGTAATCGACCCTAATGACAACGACGCCCGGCGTCGCTGTCGGACACGGTGGCGGTGGGATAGCGTCGTACGCCATGAGCGACGAGGAACTGAAGCAGGGCCCCATCCACACCGTGCACGTCGAGCTCGGTGCGACCTTCGCTCCGTTCGGCGGCTGGGAGATGCCGGTCTCCTACGCAGGGACGGTCGCCGAGCACACGGCCGTGCGCGAGAACGTGGGACTGTTCGACGTCAGCCACCTGGGCAAGGCACTCGTCGCCGGACCGGATGCCGCCCAGTTCCTGAACACCACGCTCAGCAACGACCTCACCCGCATCGGTCCCGGCAAGGCGCAGTACACCCTGTGTTGCACCGAGAACGGCGGTGTCGTCGACGACCTGATCGTCTACCACGTCTCCGACGACGAGCTCTTCCTCGTTCCGAACGCGGCCAACACCGCAGCGGTCGTCGAGGCGCTGACCGCCGCGGCACCGGCCGGCGTCACAGTGACGAACCAGCATCGCGACCACGCGGTGTTCGCCGTCCAGGGGCCGAAGGCCGTCGAGGTCCTCGAGGCGCTCGGCCTGCCCACCGACATCGCCTACATGGGCTTCGCCGACGCCGAGTACGAGGGTGCTCCGGTGCGCGTGTGCCGCAGCGGCTACACCGGCGAACGGGGCTACGAGGTGCTGCCGCGCTGGGACGACGCCGAACGCGTCTTCCGCGCCCTGCTCGATGCCGTCCGTGCGCAGGGCGGCCAGGCCGCCGGTCTCGGCGCCCGCGACACCTTGCGCACCGAGATGGGCTACGCGCTGCACGGGCACGAGCTGTCCGTCGACATCTCCCCGCTCGAGGCGCGGGTCGGCTGGGCCGTGGGCTGGAAGAAGCCGCAGTTCTGGGGGCGCGACGCCCTGCTCCGCGAGAAGGAGGCGGGCCCGGCGCGGAAACTGTGGGGCCTGCGGGCACTCGACCGCGGCGTCCTGCGTCAGGATCTGACCGTGCGACGCGACGGCGACGAGGTCGGGCGGACCACCTCGGGCACCTTCTCTCCGACCCTCAAGATCGGCATCGCCCTCGCGCTCCTCGACACCTCCGCCGGACTCGAGCCGGGCGACGAAGTGGCCGTGGACGTGCGCGGACGATCGCTGCGTGCCGAAGTGGTGGCTCCGCCGTTCGTCGAGGACCACACCAGATAACGGTTCTGCGGGCGGTTGTACCATTGTCCCCCATGACAGGTGTCCTCGAATTCGCCCGCGTCCAGCATCCTTCACCGAGCTCTGCGGAGCGGCGACAGGAGGTTCTGTCGAATCCCGGATTCGGGCAGCACTTCACCGATCACATGGTGTCGATCACCTACACCAACGGAATCGGCTGGCACGACGCGAAAGTCGAGCCGTACGCCCCGATCCCGCTCGACCCGGCCGCGATGGTCCTGCACTACGGGCAGGCGATCTTCGAGGGTCTCAAGGCCTACCGGCAGGCCGACGGCAGCATCGCGTCGTTCCGCGTGACCGCCAATGCCGCGCGCATGAACCGGTCCGCGGAGCGGCTCGCGATGCCGTACCTGCCGCCGGAGCTGTTCGTGAAGGCGATCACCGAGCTGGTCGAGGTCGACAACGAGTGGGTTCCCGCCGCCGGCGGCGAGGATTCGCTCTACCTGCGTCCCTTCGCGTTCGCGACCGAGCCGGCTCTCGGCGTGCGGCCCGCGAAGGAGTACAAGTTCCTCGTCATCGCGTCCCCGGCGAGTGCCTACTTCCCGCGCGGCGTGAAGCCCGTCAACGTGTGGCTCTCCCGCGAGTACGTGCGCGCCTCCCCGGGTGGCACGGGCGCCGCGAAGTTCGCCGGCAACTACGCGGCTTCGCTCGTCGCGCAGGCGCATGCCGCCGAGCAAGGCTGCGACCAGGTGGTCTGGCTCGACGCCATCGAGCGCAAGTACGTCGAGGAGATGGGCGGCATGAACCTGTACTTCGTGTACGGGTCGGGTGCCGACGCGCGTCTGGTCACCCCGGAGCTGTCCGGCTCGCTGCTGCCCGGCATCACCCGCGACTCGCTGCTCACCCTCGCCAAGGACTCCGGTCTCTCGGTCGAGGAGCGGCGCATCAGCACCGACGAGTGGCGTGAGAAGGCCGGCAGCGGTGAGATCACGGAGGTATTCGCGTGCGGTACCGCCGCGGTCATCACGCCGGTCGGCAGCGTCAAGGACAAGGACGGCGAGTTCACCATCGCCGACGGCGAGCCCGGCCCCATCACGATGGCCCTGCGCGACACCCTGACCGGCATCCAGCGCGGTACCTTCGCCGACACCCACGGGTGGATGACGACGCTGCGCAAGTGACGTAGCCACGAACGACGACGAAGGGGTGCTGCCGATTCCGGCAGCACCCCTTCGTCGTTTCCGGACGCAGTGCGATCTAGAGGAGCCCCGACGCTGCCACCGCGACGGCGGCGACCGTGCCCTCGGTGACTGCGCCGAGCACGTCGCCGTTCATGCCGCCGAAGCGCGCGACGCAGTGCCGGGCGAAAAGCACCGCGACGACCAGTACCACCGTGACGACGAGCGGTCCCGCCCAGAGCGGACCGGGCAGGCACACGAGCGACAGTGCCACCGCGGCCACCGTCCACACCGTGATCGGCACGACACCCTGCGTCCCCGCCACGAGCGAGCCGAAGCCGCTGCCGGGCGCTGCCGGGACACCGCGCCGGCACGCGACGACCACGGCCACACGTCCCGAGAAGACCGCGAACCCGACCGCCCCCCACGCGTCGGTGTCGACGAGCGCACCGAACGAGGCGGCCTGCAGACCGAGGACGACGACGAGCGCCGCGACACCGAAGGGACCCGCGCCGCCGCTGTGCATCACCTCGCGCGCCCGCTCGGGCGGGCCGTAGCAACCGAGACCGTCGGCGGTGTCGCTCAGGCCGTCGACGTGCATTCCCCGGGTGCCGACCGCCAGCACCCCGACACACACCAGGCCCGTCACCAGTGGTGGCGTCTCGACGGCGGAACCGACCAGGCAGACGGCCGTGGTCGCGGCGGCGAGTACGGCACCGGCGATCGGCGCCGCGGAGATCGCACGTCCGGCGACCGTCCGGTCGATCTCCGACGGGCCTCGCGCGGGCAGGACCGTCAACCACGACAGGGCCAGCGCGACCCCGCCGATCCAGGCGCGGATCATCAGTCCGCGGTCGCCGGAGCGCTCTCGTCGCGGGTGCTCACGCCCGCCTCGGAGAAGGTGGCCATCTGCGCGAGGATCGCGACCGCACCCTGCAGTACCGGCAGCGCCGTCACGGCTCCCGATCCTTCGCCGAGGCGCATACCGAGGTCGACGATCGGTTCGAGTCGGAGATGACGCAGCGCGATGGCGTGGGCGGGTTCGGCCGACCGGTGACCGGACACCCACCAGCGTGCCGCGCCGGGTGCGAGTTCCTCGGCGACCATCGCGGCGGCGGTGACGACGACTCCGTCGAGGATCACCGGCGTCCGGCGGACCGCGGCCTGCGCGAGGAATCCCGCCATCGCGGCGAAGTCCGCGCCACCGGCGGTGCGCAGCAGGGCGACGGGATTGCGTACGTGGGGCCGCGCCCGCCACATGGCGTCGCGGATCGCGGTGACCTTGCGCATCCACCCCGCGTCGTCGACGCCGGTGCCGCGGCCGACCGCGGCCACGGGTTCGGTGGCGGTAAGGGTGGCGATGAGAACGGTTGCAGGAGTGGTGTTCCCGATTCCCATATCGCCCGCGACGAGCAGATCGGCACCTTCGTCGACCTCGCGGTCGGCGAGCGCACGGCCGGCCTCGATCGCGCGGACCGTCTCGTCGTGCGTGAGCGCGTCCTCGCGGTCGATGCTGCCGCTCGAGCGGCGGATCTTGAACTCGGACACCTCGGGGGAGGTGTCGCTCTCGACTGCCATGTCGACGACCCGCACTCCTGCGCCCGCGGCGGCGGCGAGCACGTTCACGGCGGCGCCCCCTGCGGACAGGTTCGCGACCATCTGCGCGGTGACCTCCGGCGGATAGGCCGAGACCCCGTTGCGTGCGACGCCGTGGTCACCTGCGAAGACCACGACCCGCGGTCGGCGGAAGGGATGGGGCGGGACCTCGCCCTGGCAGGCGGCGACCCAGCACCCGAGTTCCTCGAGCCGTCCGAGTGAGCCGGCGGGTTTCGTCAGATCTCGCTGGCGTTCCTCGGCGGCGACGCGTGCTTCGAGATCGGGTAGGTCGACGCGCGGGAACTCGACGTCGGCGGGGGAATCGGAACCGCTGGTCACAGGTCACCTCTCGGACGGATCTTCACGCGAGAACGCTATCAACCGCCCGGTCTGGCAGAAATTCGACGTTATGCGTCATCACTGCCACTTTTCGGCGATCGGGTTCAGTCGGAGGATCGAGACATGATCGAACTCACCGTCACCGTCGTGGTCCTGTCCACCCTGATCATCGGTCTCGAGATGCTCCGCCGGCGGACTGCTCCCGCGCCGGCCTGGGTCCGGCGTGCACCCTGGGGGCTCCACTGGGAACGCCCCGCACAGACGACTCGGCCGCGGCACCGCATGTCGCAGGACATGCAGGCCGCGGCCGAGATCTGGCAGCTACCGCCGGTGGTGTGCGGGTCGCCTCACAACTGAGGGTCGCCGGACGGTCAGACGGCGTCGCCCGGGCCGACCCGGGGGAGCGGTGCACGCAGCTTCTTGATCTGGGAGGCGCGCACGAAGGCGTACCAGCCGAGGCCGAAGCCACCGTCCGTCGAATCCGGGAAGCGCTCGCGCACCTTCCTGTTGACCATGCGCCCGAGGTAGATGCCCTCGATGATCATCAGGAACATCATCACGAACATCGCGAGCGTGACGTACTGCTGCACCACCGGCCCGAGGAACATCGACATGATGAGCACGAGCGCGAGCGGCATGAACAGGCCGACGAGATTGCGCCGGCTGTCGACGATGTCGCGCACGTAGGCGCGCACCGGGCCGCGGTCGCGGGGGAGCAGGTACTTCTCCTCGCCCGCGAGCATCCGGTTGCGACGCTCGGACGCGTCGGCGCGACGCTGCGCGGCGGCCGCCTTGCGCTCCTCCTTGCTCTGCGACTTGCGCGCGGCCTTACGGCGCTCGCGTGCTTCCTTCGCAGTCAGGGGAGCGGGGGCGACGGGACCGCGGCGACGGTTCTCGGCGTCGCGCCGTTTGGGCGTCGGACGCCCCTTACCGGTCGTCGCCTTCGCGGACGCGGAATCGTCGGGAGTCGCGGCCGGGGAGTCCTCGGTCGCAGGAACCTGGTGATCGGCGGAGTCGTCGGAACCACCGCGGCGTAGCAACTTCACACCACCAGGCTATGGGATAGTGGAGAGAAGCGGGAAATTCCGCACGCCATACCACGCTCGGCGCAACTCGTCCACGAGGAATAGATTCCGGCGCGGTACCGTTGAACCATCGGGTTTCGACACGAACGACAGGGAGCGCCCATGACTGTGCAGCAAGAGACCGATACTCACGGCGTCATCCTGACCGAGGCCGCCGCTGCGAAGGCGAAGGCACTGCTCGATCAGGAGGGCCGCGACGACCTCGCACTGCGTATCGCCGTGCAGCCCGGAGGCTGTGCCGGTCTGCGGTACCAGCTGTTCTTCGACGACCGCACGCTGGACGGCGACCTCACGAAAGAATTCGCCGGTGTGACGCTCGCCGTCGACCGGATGAGCGCGCCGTACGTCGAGGGTGCGTCGATCGACTTCGTCGACACCATCGAGAAGCAGGGCTTCACCATCGACAACCCGAATGCCACGGGGTCGTGCGCCTGCGGCGACTCGTTCAACTGAACCGAGAACGCACCTCGGAACCCCGGCGCTTCACGGCGCCGGGGTTCCGTCGTTTCCGCGGTAGTACCGTGGGACCGCTCCGGCTCTCCGTGTGAGCAGCCACACCATCGACATCCGCGGAAAGGCTCAGCCACGTGACCATCGCCGTGACCGGCTCCATCGCCACCGACCACCTCATGCGCTTTCCCGGCCGGTTCGCCGAGCAGCTGCTCGCCGACCAGCTCGCGCACATCTCCCTGAGCTTCCTCGTCGACGACCTCGTCGTCCGGCGCGGCGGAGTGGGCGGCAACATCGCCTTCGCGATGGGTGTCCTGGGCGGAACGCCGGTGCTCGTCGGCGCCGTCGGCGCCGACTTCACCGAGTACCGCACCTGGCTCGAGGACCACGGGGTCGACTGCTCGTCGGTGCGGATCTCGCAGACCGCCCACACCGCCCGCTTCGTGTGCACTACCGACCTGGACATGGCGCAGATCGCCTCGTTCTACCCCGGTGCGATGTCCGAGGCCCGCGAGATCTCCATCGCCGACGTGGTGAGCAAGCACAGCGTCGACCTCGTGCTCGTCGGCGCCAACGATCCCGACGCGATGATCCGGCACACCGAGGAGTGCCGCCGGCTCGGCGTCCCGTTCGTCGCCGACCCGTCCCAGCAGCTCGCCCGCCTGGACGGGCAGCAGGCCGAGCAGCTCATCGACGGCGCCGAGTACCTGTTCACCAACGAGTACGAGTGGGGACTGCTGCTGCAGAAGACCGGTCTCACCGAGGACGAGGTGCAGACGAAGGTCGGCATGCGCATCACCACCCTCGGCGGTGACGGCGCGACGATCGTCGACCGCGACGGCAACCAGGTGCAGGTCGGTGTGGTGCCCGAGCGCGCAAAGGTCGACCCCACCGGTGTGGGCGACGCCTTCCGCGCCGGCTTCCTGCTCGGACACCGCTCCGGTCTGAGCATCGAACGGGCCGCGCAGCTGGGCTCGCTGGTCGCGGTGCACGTCCTCGAGACCACCGGCACGCAGGAGTGGAACTTCGACCGCACCGACGCCCTCAAGCGTCTCGCCGACGCCTACGGCACCGCCGCCGCCGACGAGATCGGCGCGATTCTCGGCGCCTGAGCGGCGGAACACCCGATCCTGGAAACGCGACGGCCGCGAACATCCCTGGGGATGTTCGCGGCCGTCGCGTACGGGTCGGGTGATCAGATCTCGACCGGGTAGGCCGGCTCCTGGATCTGCGGCACGATGCGCTTCTCCACGAAGATGCCGTGCCAGACCATGAAGCACAGCACCGTCCACAGACGACGGCTGTGATCGATCGGGCCGGTCCGGTGCTCGTCGAGCATCTTCGCCACCGCGCCCTTGTCGAGCAGGTGATCGGTCTGCGACTCGGCGATCACCTCGTGCGCCCAGTCGAACAGCTCCGTGCCGGCCAGCCAGTGCCGCAGCGGTACCGGGAAGCCCAGCTTCGCGCGGTGCAGCACGTGTGGCGGGACGATGCCCTCCAGCGCCTGCCGCAGCGCATACTTCGTCGTCTGTTTCGTGATCTTCTGGTCCAGCGGAACCTGCGACGCCACCCGGAACACCTCGGAGTCCAGGAACGGCACGCGCAGCTCGAGCGAGTTGGCCATCGTCATCTTGTCGGCCTTGACGAGGATGTCGCCGCGCAGCCACGTGAACAGGTCGAGATGCTGCATCCGTGCCACCGGATCCCAGCCGGCAGACTGCGCGTAGATCGGGGCGGTGACGTCCTGGTGCGTCCATTCCGGACGGAAGTCGCGCAGCACCGAGCGCAGCTGCGCGTCGTTGAAGCTGCGGGCGTTGCCGTAGTAGCGCTCCTCGAGCGTCATCGAGCCACGGTGCAGCAGGCTCTTGCCTCGGGTGCCCTCGGGGATGCGCTCCGAAAGCTTCCCGGCAGCCCGGCGCAGCGCCGGCGGCAGGAACTCGAACGGACGCAGCGACAGCGGCTCGCGGTAGATCGTGTAACCGCCGAACAGCTCGTCGGCGCCCTCACCCGACAGCACGACCTTGACGTGCTTGCGGGCCTCCCGGGCGATGAACCACAGCGGCACGAGCGCCGGGTCGGCCACAGGGTCGTCGAGGTACCAGATGATCTCGGGGATAGCCGCGGCGAACTCGCTGGGGGAGACCACCCGCACCACGTGCCGGGCACCGATCGCGGCCGCCGACTCTGCGGCGACGTCGACCTCGGAGTAACCCTCCCGCTCGAAACCCGCGGTGAAGGTGATGAGCTTCGGGTTGTGGCGCATCGCCAGCGCGGCGATGGCCGTCGAATCGATGCCACCCGAGAGGAACGACCCGACGGTCACGTCGGCGCGCATGTGCTTGGCCACCGAGTCCTCGAGGGCCTCGGCGATCTCGCGGTAACGATCCTGTTCGCGGCCCGCCACGAACGGCCGGACCGGGAAGGTGGGATGGAAGTATCGCGTGGTCTCCGGCTCGGCGCCGGGCGTGATACGCGCGTAGCAGCCCGACTCGAGGCGGCGGATCCGCCGGTGCAGCGTCTCGGGCTCGGGAACGTACTGCAGCACCGTGTAGTGCTCGATCGCACGAGAATCGAGCTCGGTGTCGATGCCGATCACGTCGGCGAGCTCCAGCAGACTCTTTTTCTCGCTGCCGAAGGCGGTACCGCCGGTGCCGGTCGCGAGGAACAGCGGCTTGATGCCGAACGGGTCGCGGGCGACGAACAGCTCGCGGGTGTGCGTGTCCCAGATCGCGAAGGCGAACATACCCCGCAGGCGCTGGACCGCGCGCACTCCCCAGTGGTGGTAGGCCGCGACGATCGCCTCGCTGTCGCCCTCGGTCGCGAAGGAGGTACCGAACGTCTCGGTGAGCTCCTTGCGCAGTTCGAGATAGTTGTAGATCTCACCGTTGAAGGTCAGCGCGTAGCGGTCGGGCTGCTCCGGCGGGCCCCAGCGCAGCGGCTGGTGCGAGTGCGCGATGTCGATGATCGACAACCGGTTGAATCCGAAGACGAGGTCGGCGTCGTGCCAGGTGCCGTGCTCGTCGGGGCCGCGATGGCGCAGGCAGTGCATCGCGGAGTCCACCTTCGCGACGGCGTCGTCGCTGGTGCCGTCAGTGGTCAGAAACCCGAGCAATCCGCACACGCGTGGGTTACCTCATTCCGGTCGGGGGTGTCGCGAAGAACCCCGGTGGGTGCCCAGCGCGGGACACCGCACCGCGCATGACACCGGGAACTACCACTCGGGGTCCGGCGTTGGTTCTACCGAAGTATGCCGCAGACGGTCGACATCGGGCAGCCGCGCCCGGACGCCACTGACGATCACTCGCCCGACAGGAGAAAACCGACGTCACGAGCCGGGTCTTCCGGTCGAAACGCCCAGTCCGACACTTTCTTCGTGCCCCGGCGATGGATAGCGCCCGGGTTTGGTCTACGCTGCGTAGTAATTGGGCCGGCCCTCCGGGTGTGCCCTAGTGGAATTGCGGCGATCAGGAAGGCGTGAACGTGGCGCAAGGTCGGATCCTTCGGCGGTTCGGGCTCGCAGCATCACTCGGCATTGCAGCCTTGGTGCTGACCGGGTGCTCGAGCGAAGAAATCCTTCGTTTCGGCTGGCCGGAGGGCATCACTCCTCAGGCCGAGCGTATGCGTGAACTGTGGACGTGGTCGGTTGTCGCCGCCCTCGTCATGGGAATTCTCGTGTGGGCACTCACCTTCTGGGTGATCATTGCCTACCGGCGTCGGAAGGACGATCCGGAGTTCCCGCGTCAGACGGCATACAACGTGCCGCTCGAGCTGGCTTACACCGCGGCGCCGTTCGTCGCCGTGTGTGTCCTCTTCTACTTCACGGTCGTGGTGCAGAACTACGTCCTGGAGAAGGAAGACAACCCGAACGTCGTGGTCGACGTGACGGCGTTCCAGTGGAACTGGAAGTTCGGCTACCGGACGATCGATCTGCAGGACGGCACGGCCCCTTACAACGGTATCGACGAGGTCGCCGAGGCGGCAGTCGCACAGGAGCCGTTCGACCCGTCCACCGCGCACGGTGAATCGGGTGAGGAGCACGAGGCTCCGGGAGCGATCCACGGCAAGCCCGCCGAGGACCTGTCCTACCTGCACTACGACAAGATCGAGACGATCGGCACCAGCGAAGAGATTCCGGTGCTCGTTCTTCCCACCGGGAAGCGCATCGAGTTCCAGCTGGCGTCCTCCGACGTCATCCACGCCTTCTGGGTGCCGGAGTTCCTGTTCAAGCGCGACGTGAACCCGAACCCGCGTGAGAACAACTCCGATCCGGTCTTCCAGATCTCCGAGATCGAGCGTGAGGGCGCGTTCGTCGGCCGCTGCGCCGAGATGTGCGGCACCTACCACGCGATGATGAACTTCGAGGTCCGCGCGGTCAGCCCGGAGGACTTCGCCCGGTACATCGAGCTCCGCAAGCCGGTCGAGGACGGCGGCGAAGGCCTGTCGAACGCTCGTGCGCTCGAAGCCATCGGCCAGAGCCCGATCGCGACCTCGACGACTCCGTTCAAGACCGACCGCACGGATCGGTCGGCGACCGTCGCCGCAGGCGAGTGACGGCCACCCCCTCCGACAAGGACAAGTGCTGATATGAAGATCGAAGCCAAGCTCTTCGAGGTCGTGACGGTGTTCTTCGTGCTCGTCGCCATCGTGTACGGCGTGTTCACCGGGCTCTCGGACAAGGGCATCGAATGGGCCGGCCTCACGGCCATCGTCCTCTCCGCCGGTCTGACCCTGATCGTCGGAACGTACTTCCGCTTCGTTGCTCGTCGTCTCGACACCCGTCCCGAGGACTACGAGGACGCCGAGATCAGCGACGGTGCGGGCGACCTCGGTTTCTTCAGTGCGGGTAGCTATTGGCCGATCCTGCTCGCCGGCGCAGCAGCGTTCGCCGCCATCGCACTGGCCTTCTACCAGCCGTGGATGATCGTCCTCGCGGTCGCGCTCATCATCGCGGCAGCAGCCGGCCTGGTGTTCGAGTACCACATCGGACCCGAGAAGCACTGAGCCGGTACCCTCGACCACACGGGCGCCGCACCTTCGGGTGCGGCGCCTGCGTCGTTTCCGTCGTCGTTTCCGTCGTCGTTCTCGAGGTTCAGTTCTTCAGGGAGGCCGACGCGTGGTGAGGACGACCCTCGCGGTCGCTGCGACCGTACGATTCGGATCGTCGGTCAGAGCCTCGAGCGCGTCGTCGGCGGCCGACCCGGGGATCTCCGCGAGTGCCTGCGTGAGACGTAGCCGGGCACCGGCATCGTCCGAGCCGCCGAGCGCGTGCTGCAGCAACCGCACGATCTCGGCGGACGACAGCGGCCGATCTGCGAGCAGGCCGAGTACCTCGGCGGCCTCGACGTCCGACCGGCCCTCCACGATCATCTCTACGAGCACGGGGACGGCCACGTCCACCCCTCGCGCCCCGAGCGTCAGAGCCGCCGTGGAACGTGCTTTGGGATCGGTGTCGTCGAGGGCCCCCTCCAGGAGCCTCGTCGATTCGGGCACACGGAGTTCCGCGAGTGTCGCGATCGCCCGTCGCCGCACCGGCACCTCGTCGGAGTGAAGGCCCTCCGCGAGTGCCGGCAGCGCAGCGTCGAATGCCTCCGCTGCTCGGGCGAGCGACCAGCGCAGCGCGCCGGCGACGAACGGATCCTCCTCTGACAGCGCCGCCCGGACCAGCGCTGCGACCGGCAGCGTCGTGTCCTCGTCCTGGGACAGGATCGCCTGCTGGCGGCGGGAGCCGGAATCGGATTCGAACGCGCGCAACAGCGCGACGAGGCGCAGGACGTCGTCCCAGCCGCTGGGGGAGGCCGAGTCGACGCCTTCGAGACGAGCGAGGAGTTCGGTCTCGGCGGCGATCCGTTCGCGCGTGTGCCGGATCAGCTCCTGCACCAGATCCGCCGGAGCGAAATCCGGTTCCCCCAGCGCACGTCCGACCTCGTTCAGCGACAGGCCGAGACTCCGGAGACTCTCCACGTGGAAAAGCCTCCTGAGGTCGTCCTCGGTGTACTCGCGGTAGCCGCCCGAGGTACGGCCAGTCGGCGTCACCAGCCCCAGGCGGTCGTAGTGCCGCAGCATGCGGCTGCTGACACCGGAGCGCCGCGAGACCTCACCGATCAGCACCGGCTCACTCCCGGATACCGTCGGCGCCGAGTGCGGCGACGCGTTTCGCCGACTCCACAGAGAGGACGAACGCGCTGTCGGGGTCGACGCGGATCCGTTCGGTGGCCTCCGCGTGAGCGCGGACGTGCGGGTCGGGGCTGTTCATCGCCGTGTCCAGGACCGGCGCCGCGGCCTCGTCGAGTGCCGCGAGAGCGCGACCGAGGCTCAGTTGTAGGTCGCGGTCGCCGCGGCCCAGTTCGGCGCCGAGAGCCGCAGCGAGGCCGCTTTCCGAGCCCGGTGGCACGAGAGCGACCGCCGCGCGCCACGCGCTGCGTGCCACCTCGTCGTGCTCGTCGTGGAGCATCCCCGAAACCTTCGGCCATGCGACGGGATCGCCGATCTTCGACAACGTGTGCAGGGCCTGACTGCGTGCCTGTGAGACATCCGAACCGAGCTCGGCGAGCAGACGCGGCACGGTCACCCCGGCCGGCAGACGGCACAGCGCCCAGGTCAGCATGTCGCGGACGAAGAAGTCCGGCTCCACCGCGCACCGGTCGACGAGAGCGGTCACCGTTCCGGGATCGGGTGCGGTACCCGACTCGAGTGCGGCGCGCAGACGCACGGAGGCGTCGTCGGCGGACAGGGCCTCGACGAGGCGGGTGGACAGGGCCTCGACGAGGCGGGTGGACGGGTCCTGATGTGTGCGCATGGGAGGCACCTCCTTCACGACCCATTCGAGCGCTTGTCACAGTGTCAAGGTCAAGACGTACGCTCCGGACGATATCCGGTGGGGGATGGGAGAACCCCCGAACGACGAACGGGGCCCCGGACCGTGATGGTCCGGGGCCCCGTTACGAGCCGCTGATGCGGATCAGTGCTGCGACTTGTCGGGCAGCTGGGCTGCGCCGTCTCCGTTGCCGTGGACGCGCTCCTGGTACTCGCGGAGCGTGTTCCGCAGCTCGAGCTCGGCCTCGTGGTGGGCGGCCTCGAGAGCGGCGGCCTCGTCGGCCGGGTCCGGGCTCCACCAGCTGCCGGAGCCGGGCTTGCCGGCGGTGCCGAGCTTGTTCATCCGCTTCGGAACCGGGGCGGCCTGGTACTCCAGCGGGATCGGGTGGCCGTGCTCGTCCACCGGGCCGAGCGGCTGGTGGATTTCGATGTACTCGCCGGTCGGCAGGCGACGGACGATGCCCGTCTCGATGCCGTGCTCGAGCACCTGACGGTCGCTGCGCTGCAGACCCAGGCAGAACCGGTACGCGATGTAGTAGGCGAGCGGCGGGAGCAGGACGAGACCGATGCGGCCCATCCAGGTCGTCGCGTTGATCGAGATGTCGAACTTGTACGCGATGATGTCGTTGACACACATGATCGTGGCGACGGCGTAGAACGCCAGGGCCATGAACCCGATGCCGGTGCGGACCGGCACGTCGCGCGGACGCTGCAGCAGGTTGTGGTGTGCGTCGTCCTTCGTGAACTTCTTCTCGATCCACGGGTAGACCGTGAGCACGACGAACACCAGGCCCATGATCAGCGCGATCCAGAACGGCTGCGGGATCGTGTACCGGCCGAACAGGTACAGCTCCCAGGCGGGCCAGATACGGGCCATGCCGTCCGTCCACATCATGTAGATGTCGGGCTGCGAGCCGGCGGACACCTGCGACGGGTTGTACGGGCCGATGTTCCAGACCGGGTTGATCTGCAGCAGGCCGGACATCAGGGCGAGCACCGCGAAGGTCATCGCGAAGAAAGCACCCGACTTGACGGCGAAGACCGGGAGGATACGAACGCCGACGACGTTCTGCTCCGTGCGGCCGGGGCCGGGGAACTGCGTGTGCTTCTGGTACCAGACCAGCGCGAGGTGCGCGGCGATCAGGGCCAGGATGATGCCCGGGACGAGCAGCACGTGCAGGACGTAGAAGCGCGGGATGATCAGCTCACCCGGGAAGTCGCCACCGAAGATCGCCCAGTGCATCCACGAACCGATGATCGGGATCGAGAGCGTGATGCCCGAGAACGCGGCGCGGAGGCCGGTGCCCGAGAGCAGGTCGTCGGGGAGGGAGTAACCGAAGAAGCCTTCGAACATCGCCAGGATGAGCAGCAGCGAGCCGATCACCCAGTTGGCCTCACGCGGACGCCGGAACGCACCGGTGAAGAACACGCGCAGCAGGTGGACGACGATCGACGCTGCGAACATCAGTGCTGCCCAGTGGTGGATCTGTCGCACGAACAGACCACCGCGGACCTCGAAGGAGAGGTTCAGGGTCGTCTCGTAGGCGCGGGACATACCCACACCGCGCAGCGGCGTGTAGACGCCCTCGTAGATGACGTGCGCCATCGAGGGGTCGAAGAACAGGGTGAGGAAGATACCCGAGATCAACAGGATGACGAAGCTGTAGAGCGCGATCTCACCCAGGAGGAAGGACCAGTGGGTGGGGAACACCTTGTTGATCTGGCGGCGGATGCCCGCGGACAGGTGGTAGCGAGAATCGAGATTCTCGCCGATCTGTGCGGCGCGGGACGGGGTTGCAGTACTCACGGGCGACGCTCCCAGAATGCCGGGCCGAGTGCCTCGATGAAGTCACCGTTGGCGACCAGGAAGCCCTCTTCGTTCACTGTAATCGGAAGCTGCGGCAGTGCGCGAGCAGCGGGACCGAAAATCGGCTTGCCGTACTCCAGCGCATCGAACTGCGACTGGTGGCACGGGCACAGGATGCGGTGCGTCTGCTGCTCGTAGAGCGAGGTCGGGCAGCCGAGGTGCGTGCAGATCTTCGAGTACGCGAAGTAGTCGCCGTAGTTGAAGCTCTCCTGGCCCTTGCGCTTGACGACACGCTCGGTGTCCTCGGTGCGCAGGCGGATGAGCATGACGGCGTTGCGGATGCCGCGCAGGCTCTGCAGCAGAGCGTGGTCGTCACCGCGATCGGACTCGCGGAACGGGAACACCGTCTCCATACCGCCGGCGTCGAGGTCCTCCGGGCGCACCAGGACGATGTCCTGGGGGCGGCCGGTGTCGCGACGCAGGTAGATGGTCTCGCCGGGGTAGCGCGGAGTCCAGCCCGACACCCACAGCGACGACTGGTCACCCTCGGCCCACGGATTCTTGATCAGGCCGCCGAGCGGCATGATCAGACCGAGGCCGAGCGCGCCACCACCGAAGATCGCGGTGCGCTTGATCAGCTTACGGCGCGGCAGGGTGGACGTCTCGAGCGAGTCGGAGAGCTCGGCGACGATCGTCTTGCGATCGACCTCGGGCGAGCCGCCGTCGTGCCGATCCTGGATCGACACCTCCTCGGGGATGAACTTCTTGGTGAACTGCACCGCGCCCACGCCGATGCCGAGGATGGACAGACCCAGGGTCAGTCCGAGCATCGGGGTGTAGAGGCTGTACCAGCCGTAGTTCTCGTCGCCGATGCCCTGGTACTCCCATGGCCAGAACAGGTAGATCGCGATGAACGCGACACCCGCGATGCCCGCGAGGGCGAACCAGAAAGCGACGTTGCGCTCGGCCCGCTTCTCGGCACGCGTGCCTTCGACGGGCCAGCGATCCTTGCGGAACGCGACGTCGACGCCGTCGAGGTTCGTGCCGAGCGTGACGAGATCGTCCCGGCTCATCCGGTCGAGATCTTCGACCGTGTGCTTGTTCGGCGTTTCGCCGCCACTCATGACCTTGCTCCGATCCACAGTGCAGCGCCGACGACGGCGACCATGCCGACGACCCACATGGTCGGCCCTTCGGCACCGGGGCCGAAGCCGCCGAGCCCGTAGCCACCCGGGTCTCTCGTCTCACTGGCGGACTTGATGTACGCGATGATGTCCTTCTTCTCCTCGACCGTCAGCTGACGATCGGAGAACTTCGGCATGTTCTGGGGGCCGGTGAGCATCGCGGTGTAGATCTGCTGCTCGTTGGCCGGATCCAGGTTCGGTGCGAACTTGCCGGACGAGAGCGCGCCGCCGCGTCCGGTGAAGTTGTGGCAGGACGCGCAGTTCTGGCGGAAGAGCTCCGAACCGCGTCCGATGTCGTTGCCGCGCAGTGACGACTGGGCGATCTCGCCGTTCTCGTCGCGGATGACCGTCGGGCCTCCACCGTTGGCCTGGATGTACGCGCCGAGCGCGTCGGTCTGCGCAGCGTCGAACTTCGGGTCCTTGCGGAGGGCCTGGGCCTCGTTGCGCATCATCGGCATGCGGCCCGAGGAGACCTGGAAGTAGACGGCGGCCTCGCCGACACCGATGAGGCTGGGACCGCGGTCCTGGACGCCCTGAAGATTGACACCGTGGCAGGTCACGCAGGAGGTCTCGTAGAGCTGCTGACCCTCGCGGATCAGAGCGCTCTGGTCGTCCTGCGCTGTAGCCACCTGCGGGGCAGGTGTCAGCGCGGAGGCGATGAAGCCTGCGCTGAGGAGACCGAGCGCAAGGACCAACGCTCCGGTGACGCGCCGGCGCATCTTGCGCTGGCGGCGGGACTTCGCAGCATCGGCTGCAGAGGATCGACCGGGCATGTCACCCTCGGAGGCGAGAGGTGGGGATGAACTCATCTGTATCCCTTTTTTTATGTCGGGACGGACTGGACGTCAGGGGGCTGCCTGGGCGTTCAGCTGGCTAACGGATGAAATAAATCGTGGCAAACAGCGCGATCCAAACGATGTCGACGAAGTGCCAGTAATACGAAACGACGATGGCCGCAGTGGCCTGTGCAGGCGTGAACTTGCTGACCTTCGTGCGGAACAGCAGGAACACGAATGCGATGAGGCCGCCGATGACGTGCAGGCCGTGGAAACCGGTGGTCATGTAGAACACCGAGCCGTACACGCTGCCGGGGATGGTCGTGCCGTCCTTCACCAGGGTGATGTACTCGTAGCCCTGACCGAGCACGAAGAAGGTGCCCATGCCGAGGGTGATGATGTACCACCGTCGCAGGCCGAAGACGTCGCCGCGCTCGGCGGCGAAGACGCCCAGCTGGCAGGTGAAGGAAGAAGCGATCAGCACCATGGTGATCGGTACCGCCAACCACAGGTTCAAGTGGGTGGGCGGGGGCGGCCACATGCCCTCCGGGGCCTGTGCCCGTGCCACGAAGTACATGGCGAAGAGCCCTGCGAAAAACATGAGCTCACTGGACAACCACACGATGGTGCCGACGCTGACCAGGTTGGGCCGGTTCAACGAGTGCACGCGCTGTGTGATTGCAGATCCTGAAGTCCCTACTGCGCTCGTCACGCTGGCTAGTATGACCCGTCGTAGTACGTCTTGGGCAATCGGGGCCGAAATCGGCGCGTCCGTGCAGGTCCCGGACCTGTATTTCTCCAGGTGGGCACTCGGTGGCGGGTGCTCGGAGGGGTGCCACACGGGACATTTCGGAGGGTCGCGGAGGTCACGTGCGATCGTGGTGACATGAGTACCGGAAAGGGTGTTCGGGGGTGGCTGCGGTCCCTGATCGGTCGGCGCAGCGAACCGCTCGACGCGAACCGGCCCGACCTGGTCGTGGTCGTCTCGTCCTTCGACGACGCGGAGGCGTGTTCGACGGCGCTCGAGCGTGCCGCCGAGGCGACACCTGTGTGGCAGGCCGAGGACGAGGCGGTTCTGCGGCACCACCTCGCCCTGCCCGCCGACGGGGTGGACCGGGCGGCGGAACTGGCCGGGCAGGACGGCTACGTCGTGGCCGGGACCGGCGACGGGAACGTCCCAGCGGCGGCCGTCGCGGGCGCCTCGGTGATCCTGCAGCGCGTGCAGGTCCTCGATGCACTGCACTGTGCGCAGGAGAAGTCGCGCATGGCCTCGCTCGCCCAGCGGCTCGGTGGAACGGCCCTGGGATGGGACGCTCTGCAACCGCAGGATTCCGCTGGCTAAGCTGACCGGTCGGAGGGCACGCCGGTGCCCGGTGAGGAGCGAGATGCGGCGAGGGCAGGTGCGATGAACGCGACGCGAGACGCGGACGAGGTGACGCAGAACTGGCCCTCCGTCCTGGGAGTGCTCACGGCCGGGCAGAACCTGTCCGCCGCGGAGGCGCGATGGGCGATGAGCGAGATCTTCTCCGACAACGCCACTCCCGCTCAGATCGCGGCCTTCGGTGTCGCTCTGAAGATGAAGGGCGAGACACCCGAGGAGGTGCGGGCACTCGCCGACACGATGCTCGACTACGCCCGGTTGGTCCCGGTCGACGGTGACGTGGTCGACGTCGTGGGCACCGGTGGCGACCGGGCGAACACCGTCAACATCTCCACGATGGCCTCGCTGGTCGTCGCCGCAGCGGGTATCCGCGTGGTCAAACACGGCAACCGCGCCGCCTCGTCCAAGAGCGGCGGCGCCGACGTGCTCGAAGCGCTCGGAGTGCACATCGATCTCGGACCCGACGAGGTGGCCCGCTCGGTCGCTGAGGCCGGGATCGGATTCTGCTTCGCGCCGGTCTACCACCCGGCGCTGCGTTTCGCGGCCGCACCGCGCAAGCAGATCGGCATCCCGACGGTCTTCAACGTCCTCGGCCCGCTCACCAATCCGGCCCGCCCGAGCGCCGGCCTGATCGGGTGCGCCTTCGAACCGCTCGTCCCGACCGTCGCCGGTGTGCTCGCGCAGCGCGGCAATTCGGCGCTCGTCGTCCGAGGCGACGACGGTCTCGACGAACTGACCACCTCCACGACCTCGCGCGTGCACGTCGTCCACGGCGGCGAGGTCCGGGTCGTGACGCTCGATCCGCGCGATCTCGGTATCGAACGGGTTCCGCTCGAGGCACTCCGCGGAGGCGACGCCACGGAGAACGCGGCGATCGCGCGGGCGATGCTGGCGGGGGAGACAGGGCCGGTGCGCGATGCCGTGCTCCTCAACGCCGCCGGGGCAATCGCGGCTTTCCGGGGCGTCGACGGCGTTCTCGAGGATGCCCTCACGGCCGGGCTCGAGACGGCGGCAGAGGCGATCGACAGCGGCCGGGCCACGGCCGTCCTGGAGCAGTGGGCCGAGGTCACCACGCGGCTGGGTGCCGGTTCCGGACAGAAATGACCGGAGAAGAGTAAGGACACACGAACGACGGGCCCGCACTGCATCGGTGCGGGCCCGGCGGTCGTCGGTGGTGCTGCGGGGTGTCAGTTCCCGATCGAGAAGCCGGCCTCGACGTCGGCGCTCGAGTACGACTGGAATGCGATGTGGGTGACGGTCTTCGTCACGCCGTCGATCTTGTTGATGCCCCGGGTGACGACCTCCGCGATCTTCTCGTGGTCGCGGACCCGGACCACGGCCACGAGGTCGACGTCGCCTGCGCAGGAGTACACCGTGTCGACACCGTCGAGGTCGGCCACCGCTTGCGCGGTTTCGGGGATACGGTTCGCCTCGGCGTCGATCAGGACGATCGCGTTGATCATGTGGTCTCCTTCAACCTTCCTCGGGGATTGCATCAGCCTAAGCGGTGCGGGTCGTCGGCGGAGAGGAGCCTGCGGACCGCGCGGGCGTCGCGGGCGAGCTCGGCCCACGTGCTCCACCGGCCCGCACCCCGTGTCGGTTCGCACCAGCCCTCGCTCGCCCGGACGATGCGGATGCCCTCGCCGTCGAGCCAACGTGCGACCAGACCGATCTCCTCCGGGGACGCGCCCCGGAGCGGGCCGGGTGACGGCCGCACCGTCTCGGCCGCGGCGACGATCGCCTCGACGACGGGCATCGGGCGCACACCGCGCGGTGCCACTCCGGCGGACGCGAGACGACCGGCGCGCACGACGGCGAACTCCCACCCGCCCTCGGCCCGCGGTCGCGCGGCGACGAGTTCGTCGACGGCCGCCAGTGCCGCGAGGCGTTGCGTGCGCCGCAGCGCGACGAGGGCGGTGGCGAGGCGGTCGCGCAGGCGGGCGGCGTTCTCGAACAGCTGGTCGCGCACGAGGGCGTCGAGTCGCTGCTGCGCCGATTCGACGGCGTCGTCGGCGGTTCCGCGGACGACCGCGCGCGCACGCTCGACCTGGGCTGCGTAGGCGGAGGCGTCCTGGACCCCGAAGGCGGCTGCGGCGCAGCCCCCGACCGCGACGGGCGGGCAGCGGTCGCCGTGGCGGGCCGTACGGCCGATCCTGCGCGTGCACGTGCGCAGACCGCACATCTCCGCGAGCAGTGCCGCGACATCCGCGGCGTCGGCGCGCACCGAGAACGGGCCGACCGAGTCGGGTCCGGGGGTGCGGCTCACGGCGAGGCGCGGGAACGCCTCGTCGGTGAGGATGATCCACCAACCGCGCATCGGATATTTCGACCGGCGGTTGTAGGGAGGGGTGTGGGCCGCGATCAACCGGAGTTCGCGGACGCCGGCCTCGAGCCCGTGGGCGCATTCGACGTGATCGATGCGTGTAGTGAGCGCGACCATCTCGCGCAACCGCGGTCGCGTCTCGGAGCCCGTGAAATAGGTACGGACACGCCGGTGCAGGTCGACCGCCGTGCCGACGTACAGCACCTCGTCCGACGGGCCGCGGAACATGTAGACACCCGGTTTGCGCGGCAGATGCGCGGCGAGTGCGCGTTTGGCCCTCTGCTCGGCGGTGACCACCGGCATATAGTCGCGCAGTTCGGTGAGGCTGTGGACGCCCTGGTTGCCGACCCGTTCGATGAGGGCGTGCAGGACGTCCACGGTGGCGCGTGCGTCGTCCAGGGCGCGGTGGGTGGGCACGGTGGAGACCCGGAACAGTTCGGCCAGCGCGGACAGCTTCACCGACGGCGCTTCGTCGCGTCCGAGGACGCGGCGGGCCAGCTTGACGGTGCACAGCACCTGGAAGCGGGGCCACGCGAGTTCGCACTGCGCTGTGGCGGCCTCGAGGAAGCCGACGTCGAATCCGGCGTTGTGTGCGACGAGCACCGCTCCGGACGCGAATTCCAGGAAGGCGGGCAGCACCTCCTCGATCTTGGGGGCCGCGTAGACCATGGCGGTGGTGATGCCGGTGAGCTGCACGATGTACGGGGGGATGGGTCGTCCCGGATCGACGAGGGTCGCGAACTCGCCGAGCACCTCGCCCCCGCGGATCTTCACGGCGCCGATCTCTGTGATGGCGTCCTCGGCTGCCTTCCCGCCCGTCGTCTCGAGGTCGACGACGACGAAGGTGGTCTCGCGCAGGGGAGTGTCGAGCTCGTCGAAACCGAGTTGCACGCCGAGGGCGGATGGTTGCGGCGAGGTCATGCGGCAGAGCCTAGGAAGCGTCACCGACACGCCGTCGAGCGGGCTTCGGAGCGGGGGGAGACGAGGATCACACTGCGTTCTTTTCGGCTCGATGAAGGGTAAACGGAGGCCGGAGAACAGACCGATCGGCCTCCGGGAACGACAATCCGGCGAATCGGGCGCATCGCCTCGTCGACGGTCGATGAGTCAGCGTGCCCTGACCTGGTTCTTCCGGAAGGAACTCGGGTGAAACGGGCGCCGGGCCTCTCCCGAGCGGAGGCGCGCCGGACAGTGGCCGTTACCGCGCCGTTATCGGACCGTTGCCCCGCGACGGCATTCCTCCAGGGGTGGGCCGAGAAGGTCGGGTCGCACGGCAAGGCGGTCGACTTCACCGATGCCGTTTCGTAATCTTTTCGAGACCGAGCGGAGAGTTTCCGCCCCACCCCCGGGTCGGAGCCGCACGGTTACCGCCTAATCGCTTCTCCCGTCTGCGGGAGCGGTGAGCCGGGGACCCACACGTAGTACTCGGGGTGAATCCCCTCCGCTGCTCGCGGGGAGGGGTAGGGCTGATCTTCCGGCCCGAACCCGTCAGCTAACTCGGTCGGCGGGTGAACGGAAGAAACGGAGAACGTCCCCTCGTGGTTTCGAACAACAGCACGCGCATCGTCCGGCGCGCACTCGTCGCCGGTGCCATTGCTCTCGGAGCAGTCACCGTCTCGGCCGGCCCGGCGATGGCCGAGCCGATCAACATTCCCGGTGTCGGAACGTTCGACCTCCCGGCCGGTGTGACCGTGCCGCCGGAGATCGCCAACATCGTTCCGCCGGCCCCCGAGGCCGCCCCCGCGCCTCAGTCCGGTTCCTTCACCGCCCCCTTCAGCTCTGTCGGCCAGCGCGCTGCCGACGCCGCGCAGTCGAAGATCGGTGCCCCCTACGTCTACGGCGCTGCCGGCCCGAGCTCCTTCGACTGCTCGGGTCTCGTGCAGTGGGCCTACAAGCAGGCCGGTCTGAGCGTCCCGCGCACCAGCTACGAGCAGGCCTCCGCCGGTGCCCCGGTGGACGTCGCGGCTCTGCAGCCCGGGGACGTCGTGTCGTTCTACGGCGGCAGCCACACCGGCATCTACATCGGCGGCGGCAACATCGTGCACGCCTCCACCTCGAGCCAGCCGGTCAAGATCGCACCGCTGAACTCGATGCCCGTCGACGGCGCCCGTCGCTTCTGATCGGTCGGCGCCCGTCGCTTCTGATCGGTCGGCGCCCGTCGCTTCCGATCGGGCTGAGCACCCCCGCTCCAGCGCCGACGCACTGCCCGAGGAGGGTGGGTCCGGTACGTACCGGACCCACCCTCCTCGTGTGTCTGCACGTCCTTTCCGATGCAGGAACTGCTTGCACAAACGGCCGCTGCGCGGGAGGGCTACTCGCAGGTAGACACAAACCTATGCAATTCCGTAACCTGATCGAGACCTTTGGGAAAGGATGCGAGCCCACGTGGTTTCCGACAGGACGAAGCACCTCGTACGAGTGCAGGACAGGCGACGGACCGGCCGTCCGGCGCTCGTCGTAGCCCTCGTGATGATGGTCCTCGGTTTCACCCTGGCGCCGGCGACGGCGCAACCCGCAGGGGAGAGCCCGGCAGCACGCCTCGAGCACCTCGCGGATCTGTCGCGTCGCAGCGAACAGGCCACCGAGGCGTTGCACGCCGCCGGGGCCGATCTCGAAGCGAAGGTCGCTGCGCAGCACGAGGCCGAGGTGCGTGCCGGCCAGGCCGACGACGCGCTCGGCGCCGCTCGCGCCGAGATCGCCCGCTTCAAGCCCACCGTCGACAAGCTCGCGCGGGCCAACTACCGCGGTGCGCGCACCAACCGGCTGTTCGCCGTCATGGTGAGCGACTCGCCCCAGCAGGTGCTCGACCAGATGGTCCTGCTCGACGTCCTGGGCGAGCAGACCTCGCGTGAGGTCGAGGGCTTCCGGGCGGCCACCGCCGCTGCGGCCGAGGCGGCCGTCGCCGCGCAGCATGCCGCCGACGAGGCGCGTGCCGCCGCCGAGCAGGCCCAGACCCTCCGCGACGAACTCCAGCGGCGACAGGCCGAACTCGAGGAGCAGATCGAAGGGGTCCTGAACGCCTTCGAGGCGCTGAGCGACGCGGAGAAGGCAGAACTCGCCGGCACTCCCTTCCCTCCGGGCCTCGACGCCGAGAAGATCCTGCAGCACCTCGTCCCCGGCAGCAACGGCGCCGCGCTCCGCGCCGCCCTGTCGCGGATCGGCTCGCCGTACGTGTGGGGCGCGACCGGCCCCGACCAGTTCGACTGCTCGGGACTCATGGTGTGGGCGTACAACCAGGTCGGCAAATCACTGCCCCGGTCGAGTCAGGCCCAGGCGCAGGGCGGCATCCCCGTCTCCCGCGACAATCTGCAGCCCGGCGACCTCGTGATCTTCTACGACGACGCCTCCCACGTCGGCATGTACGTCGGCGATGGCAACATGGTGCACGCGTCGACCTTCGGTGTGCCGGTGAAGGTGCAGTCGATCGATCGCTTCCCGTTCCACAGCGCCCGGCGGTACTGACCGGGTAGAGGCGGGATCGCAGCCGGTGGGCGAGGGCGTACGGGACCACCCTCGGACACCGACCTAGACTGACGCGGTGCCCGCGCGATCGTCCTTCACCGCCGGTACCCGCAAGTGGGAACGTCTCGGCCTGGCCGGACTCGTGGTCGCGCTGGTCACGGCAGGACTGCTGCTGGCCGTCGACCCGGTGGACACCGACGACGCCGACAGTCGGGTACGGGCCGAACTGCAGGTCGTGCTCGACGACTGGGCGCACGCCGTCCGGACCGGCGACGACGGGTCCCTCGCGGAGTTGATCGACGACGCGTCTCCGGAACTCCTCGACGCCGAACGGGAGCGGATCGCGGCGATCTCCGCCGTTCCCCTCGCCGATCTCGGCTACGAACTCGCCTCCGAACCCGCGCTGCCCCTGCCGCCCGAGACGATCGCCCGGTTCGCGGCCGACGAGGTACGGGCGCACCGCGTCCACCTGCGGTACGCCGTGGACGGAATCGACGACATACCCACCCGGCGACCGGTGACCGTGCTGTTCGTCCACCGACCGCAGGGCTGGCGGATCGCCGACGACGCACCCGATCTCGCCGGGGCGCAGACCGTCACCTGGCGAGGGCCCTGGGACCACGGCAGCCTCCACCTCGCGACCGCGCAGACCGAGGGTGGTCGCTCGCTCGTGATCGGACACCCGGACAACGCCGCCTTCGTCGACGACCTGGCAGGCGAACTGCCGTCGGTGGTCGAGGCTGTCGACGACCTTTGGGGCGATTCCTGGCCGCGACGCGCACTGGTGGTCGTGACGTCCTCACACGAGGAGTTCTCGCACCTCGTCGGGCCACGACACGACGGCGACGACATCGCGGCCGTCGCGGTCTCCGACGATGTCGACCACGAGCGCGGGATCGCCACCGGGCAGCGCATCGTCTTCAACCCGGCCGCGAGCGACCGGCTGGACGACACCTCTCGCCGGATCGTGCTCGCGCACGAGACGGTGCACGTCGCCGCACGCGCCGGCACCGTGGACGGCTCCCCGATGTGGGTCCTCGAGGGCTTCGCCGACTACGTCGGCCACCGCACGGCCGCGGAGGGCCTCGCCACCGGGCCGGTCGACGTGCAGCGGATCGCGCCGACGCTGACCCGGCAGGTACGGGCGTCGGGTGCACCGACGTCGCTGCCCGCCGACGGCGACTTCATCGGCGACCGGTCGACGCTCGCCTACGAGAGCTCCTGGTCGATCGCCGCGTACACCGCGGACCAGTTCGGACACGACACGCTCGTCTCCCTCTACCGCGCCCTCGCCGCGGGTCCCGTCACCGACGAACACCTCGACGACGTGCTCACAGACCTGCTCGGCGTCGACACCGCCGGCTTCGTGGGCGGTTGGGGTCGCTGGCTCGGAGAGCGCATCCGCGACATCCGCTGACCGGGACGGTCCGGGCCGGGCCCATCGGCACCGTCCGGAGCTCGGGACCCGTCGGCGCCTTCCCGTCGCGCTGCTTCTACGGTGGTCCCATGTCGCGGACCCTGCTGGTGACGAACGATTTCCCGCCCCGACCGGGGGGCATCCAGTCCTATCTGCACGCCTTCGCGAACCAGCTGCCGTCCGACGACCTGGTCGTCTACGCGCCGCGGTGGCGCGGCGACAGCCATGTGAAGTTCGACGCACGAGTCCCCTTCGAGGTCGTCCGTCATCCCACGACACTGATGCTGCCGACACCCGACGTCGCGCGACGGGCCACGCGGCTGCTCACCGAACACGACTGCGACACCGTCTGGTTCGGAGCGGCTGCACCGTTGGCGCTGCTGGCGCCCGTGCTGCGCCGCGCCGGCGCTCATCGCATCGTCGCCAGCACCCACGGCCACGAGGTGGGATGGTCGATGCTTCCCGCCGCCCGGCAGGCGCTGCGGCGGATCGGCGAGCACACCGACACCGTCACCTACGTCAGTCGTTACACGAGGGGGCGGTTCGCCTCGGCATTCGGCCCCGAAGCGGGTCTCGAACACCTGCCGTCCGGGGTGGACACCGACGTCTTCCGGCCGGATCCGGCGGCCCGCGCCGAACTGCGGGCACGTTACGGTCTCGGCGACCGGCCCACCGTGCTGTGTCTGTCGCGCCTGGTGCCGCGCAAGGGACAGGACGTGCTCATCCGCGCGCTGCCCGCGATCCGGAAGCGGATCGACGGTGCCGTCCTCGTCATCGTCGGCGGCGGACCGTACGAGTCGCGCCTGCGGGAGCTCGCGCGCCGCACGGATGTCGAGGAGCACGTCGTATTCACCGGCACCGTGCCGTCGGCCGAGCTCGCCGCGCACCACACCATCGCTGACGTGTTCGCGATGCCGTGCCGGACCCGCGGCGGCGGTCTCGACGTCGAGGGCCTGGGCATCGTGTACCTCGAGGCGTCCGCGACCGGGGTGCCCGTCGTGGCAGGCCGGTCGGGTGGTGCCCCGGAAACGGTGCGCGACGGTCGCACCGGCTACGTCGTCGACGGCACCTCCGTCACAGCCGTCGCGACCGCGGTGTCCGGTGTCCTCGCCGATCCCGATCGTGCCGCCGCGATGGGCGCGGCCGGTCGAGAGTGGGTCTCCAGCGATTGGAGATGGGACGTCCTGGGCGCAAGATTGCGCGGTTATCTCGACGCCTCGGCGCCCCCGAACGAGACGGTGACGCCGTCGGCGGGGTGACCGGACGGGCCGCCGACGCGATATGTGAAGCTGTTCTGCGTGAGCAGCATTCAGGTGGCGGACCAGACCTTCGTAGCGGCGCCTCCGGAGCGCATCGCCGAGGAGGTCGCGGCCCTCGATCGGTGGCGTGCATGGTGGCCCGATCTCGTACTGACCGTGCGGGAGGACCGAGCCGAGAAGGGCATCCGGTGGACGGTGTCGGGTCCGCTCGACGGAACGATGGAGGTGTGGATCGAGCCGGTTCTCGACGGCGCGGTGATCCACTACTTCCTGCACTGCGAGCCGGCCGGTGTCGCGCCCGAGCGGGTGGCGGGTCTCGACCTCGCGGGAATGAACCGTACGCGCCGGGTCCAAGGGAAGGTGATGACCTTCGAGGTCAAGCAGCGTCTCGAGGCCGGTCGTCCGGCAGGTGAACCGCCGCGACACTGAAGCCACCGAAGGAGCGTCGTCCCGATACCGTTGTTCCCACGGTGTGTGATAGACCCTCGGGGCGGGACTGATCGGTGCACACCCGAGGGACCGAGAAAGGGAGCCGTCACCACATGGCCGAGAAGACGAAGAGGTCGATCACCATCGACGCGCCGGCCGAGCGTGTCATGGAGGTCATCGCAGATTTCGATGCCTATCCGACGTGGGTGTCGGCGGCGAAGACCGTGGAGGTCGTGGAACATCGTCCCGACGGCCGCGCCGAACGCGTGCGCTTCGTCCTCGACGCCGGCATCGTCAAGGACACCTACGTCCTGCGGTACAAGTGGGCGTCCGACAACCGTGCCGTGAGCTGGGAGCTCGAGAGCGGTGAGATCCAGAAGGCCCAGTCCGGCTCGTACGTGCTGACCGAGGCCCCCGGCGGCACCACGGTCGTCGACTACCAGCTCACCGTGGATCTCACGATCCCGATGATCGGTCTGTTCAAGCGCAAGGCGGAGAAGGTCATCACCGACACCGCGCTGAAGGAACTCAAGAAGCAGGTGGAGGGCTGAACGTCCGGCACGCCCCGGCCCGCGTGCGATGGTTCCTCGGAAAGGGCGGCGCCGGGAAGACGACCCTTGCCGCGGCCGAGGCGCTCGCGACCGCCCGTGCGGGAGAACCCGTGCTCGTCGTGTCCATCGACCGGGCGCACTCCCTCGGCGACGTGCTCGACCTGCCTCCGGCCACGAACCGGGACGCCGGCGCGACGGACATCCGCACCGTCGAGGACAACCTCGGCATGGTCGAGATCGACTCGCTGCAGCTGCTCCGCACGCGCTACGCGGTCCTCGCCTCGATGGCGGCGCTCGCCGGGACGCACGAGCACGCAGACCAGTTCGACCTGCCCGAGCCCGACGAACTGACCGGGCTTCCCGGCGTCGAGGAACTGCTCGTGCTCGCCGAGGTCGCGCGACTCGCGGACAGCGGACGGTGGGCTCTCGTCGTCGTCGACGCCCCGGCCTCCGCCGACGCCCTGCGCACCCTCACCGCGCCGCGCACGGTCTCCGATTCGCTGGAACGGATCTGGCCTCAGCACAGCCGGGTCGCGGCGGCCACCGGTCCGGACCCCCGCACGGGTGTCTTCGTCGCGCTGTTCGATCGGTTGCTGTCGGGGATCACCGCGGTACGCGACCTGCTCGACGATCGCGGACGCAGCGCCGCGGTGATCGTGGCGACGCCCGACCGCGCCGGTCGTGCCGAGCTCGCACGGGTGCGATCGTGGCTCGCCCTGTCCGGCATTCGCGTCGACGCGGTCGTCGTCAACGGCGTCGTCCCCGCGGTGGGCGGTTCGGGTGCGGCTGCACGGCTGCTGGCCGATCAACGGGCCGCGCACGAGGCGATCGTCGCCGAGATCGGGGCGGCCGTCACCGACGTTCCCGTGATCGTGTGCGAGCGCCGTGCTGCGGAGCCGGTAGGGTTGGCAGCTCTGGAGGAGCTCGCCACGGCGCTCCGCCGCGATGCACTCGTTCCCTCGTCGGAGACCGACGAGCCGGTCCGGGTGCAGCAAGAATCGGGAACGGGGGTGGAGTCGGTGTACGCGATGCGCATGTACCTGCCGCTCGCCGATCCCGCGTCCCTGACACTCGGACGGATCGGCGACGACCTCGTCGTCGGCGCCGACGGCATGCGACGCCGGGTGCGACTCGCCTCGGGGCTGCGGCGGTGCACCGTCTCCGATGCCGAGTTCGACGGAACCGATCTGGTGGTGCGATTCGTACCGGATCCGGCGGTGTGGCCGCTGTGAGGGACGACCACGAAGCCCTGATCTCCGAGTTGTTGTTGCTCGCCGACGCCGTGCTCGACCGCGTCGAGGGCACGGTGCAGCAGTTCGTCGCCGCGACCGGCGACGCGTCGGCTCATACCGCCCCCGATACCGCGACCGGTTCGACGGCGCCGGGTGACGCCGAGGCCGCGACCACCCCGAACGGGTGCGCGTGGTGCCCGCTCTGTGCCGCCGCAGCCCTGGTTCGCGGCGAGAACCACGAACTGGTCAGCAGGCTGGCGTCGAAACTGGCGGCGTTGATCGCGTTGCTGCGGAAGTTCCTCGCGCAGTTCCTGCCCTCGACCGGTGGCGTCCCGCCCGAGCCGACCCCCGATCCGCCGACACGGGATCGTCCGGCCTTCGAGCCGATCTCCGTCAACCTCCGCACGTGAACACGCACGACCCCGGGCTCACGGTCGGGATCGACATCGGGGGCACGAGCATCCGCGCGGCAGCCGTCGACCGTAACGGCGACGTCGTCGACAGTGTGCGCACGCAGACGCCGTCCTCCGCGGTCGCCCTCGAGAACGCGCTGCACCGGCTCGTCGAGCATCTGCGTGAGCGCAACGACATCGGCGCGGTCGGGCTGGGGGTCGCGGGTTTCCTCACCGAGGACCGCACCACCGTGCGGTTCGCACCGCATCTGCCCTGGCGCGATAGGCCGCTCGCCGAGACGCTCACCGAACGCTTCGGGTTGCCGGTCGTTCTCGAACACGACGCCAATGCCGCGGCCTGGGCCGAGTACCGCTTTGGCGCCGCCGCGGGCAGCACGATCGCGGTGATGGTCGCGCTCGGAACGGGCATCGGCGCGGCCCTGCTGCTCGACGGCAGGATCTATCGCGGTGCCTACGGTGTGGCGCCCGAACTCGGTCACCTGCAGGTCGTGCCCGACGGGCGGCCCTGCCCGTGCGGCAAGCAGGGATGTTGGGAGAGGTATTGCAGCGGAACGGGTCTCGTGGACACGACCGTCGAGATGCTCGCGGCCGAACCCGGGCAGTCCGTTCTCGCGGGCGAGATCGCCTCGGATCCCGGATCGCTCACCGGCCGACGGGTCGCCGGTGCGGCCCACGACGGCGACCCCGTCGCTCTCGCGGCCTTCGACGATTTCGCCCGCAGGCTCGCGCTCGGACTGGCGCTCGTCGCCGACGTCTACGACCCCGAGCTCGTCGTCATCGGGGGAGGGGTCTCCGGTTCCGCGCCGTTGTTCCTCGACGCCGCGCGCGAGCACTACGCGGCCGTGACCACCGGCGCCGGCCATCGTCCTCTCGCGCGCGTCCGGGTCGCGCAGCTCGGCGACGCCGCCGGGCTCATCGGTGCCGCCGATCTCGCCCGATCCGCGATCGAAACCTCACGACCGCCGCTGTAGTCGAATTCCACTGGAGGTGAGATTCGCCGGAGGTGAGATTATCGTCACGTCTACGTGGAAAGGGTGGGGTCGAGCACTGGGGCGATGTGCGAGGGGCAGTCGCGTCGTCGTAGAGTCGACCGGCGGGCGGTGCTGCACCGATCCGTGTGGGGGATGATCGGATTCGGGAAGGATGCCATGTGGTACTGGCTGTTCAAGTACGCCCTCCTGGGGCCGCTGCTGTGGCTCATAGGACGTCCGAAGTTCGAAGGCGGCGAGAACATTCCGGCGCACGGACCGGCGATCCTGGCCAGTAACCACCGGGCCGTCCTCGACTCGTTCTACCTTCCCCTCCTCGTACGTCGGCGCATCACCTTCCTCGCGAAGAGTGAGTACTTCACCGGCACCGGACTCAAGGGCGCCTTCCAGCGCTGGTTCTTCTCGTCCGTCGGGCAGGTCCCCATCGACCGCACCGGCGCCGACGCCGCGCAGGATGCGCTCAACGCCGGGGTCCGGGTGCTCGGCCAGGGCAAGCTGCTCGGCATCTATCCCGAGGGCACCCGCTCACCCGACGGACGCCTCTACAAGGGCAAGACCGGCCTCGCGCGACTGGCGCTGGAGACCGGCGTCCCCGTGATCCCCGTCGCCATGATCGGCACCGACCGGATGAACCCCATCGGGTCGAAGATGTGGCGACCGGCGAAGATCACCGTCCGGATCGGTGAGCCCCTCGACTTCTCCCGGTTCGAGGGCATGGGCGGAAACAGGTTCGTGGAGCGCACCGTCACCGACGAGGTCATGTACTCGCTCATGCAGCTGTCGGGCCAGGAGTACGTCGACATCTACGCCGCCTCCCTCAAGAACAAGGGCTCGGCGGACGAGTCGGGGGTCGGGGACACGGGCGCGTCGACGAACGGCAGTGCCGCGACCCCGCCGCAGGACGGTCCCGTCGCGGACCGCGTTCCCGACACGCGTGCCGGGTGAGCAGGTGCGCTACTTCTACGACTGCGAGTTCATCGAGGACGGACGCACGATCGAACTCGTCTCGATCGGTGTCGCCTGCGAGGACGGCCGCGAGTTCTACGCGGTGTCGACCGAGTTCGACCCGACCCGGGCCGGAGCCTGGGTGCGCCGCAACGTCCTCCCGAAGCTCCCGCCCCCGGCGCACCCCGCCTGGAAGTCGCGATCGAGGATCCGCGACGACTTGCTGAAGTTCCTCGTGCCACGACCGGGCATCCGGCCCGAACTGTGGGCGTGGATCGGAGCCTACGACCACGTCGTGCTCGTCCAGCTGTGGGGCACCATGCCCGAACTCCCGGACGTCCTGCCCCGCTTCACCCGCGAGCTCCGGCAGTATTGGGAGGACTCGGGCTCACCGCCCCTGCCCCCGGCGCCGGACGACAACCACGACGCCCTCGCCGACGCCCGCCACAACCTCGCAAAGTTCGAAGCGATCGAGGTTGCTCGCCGGTCGCGGTGACGCGGGTAACGGGGTGCTGCGCCGCTTCCGGCCGTCACGCCATATCCTGGACGGGTGAACTGGACTGTCGACGTGCCGATCGACCGCTTGCCCGAACTTCCCCCGTTGCCCGAGGAGCTGCGTGCCAACCTCGACGCGGCGCTTGCAAAGCCGGCGCTGCAGCAGCCCAGCTGGCCCGAGGAACAGGCCGCGGCGATGCGCACCGTGCTCGAGAGCGTGCCTCCCATCACCGTGCCCCGCGAGGTCGAGGAGCTGCAGAACCAGCTCGCCGCCGTCGCTCGGGGTGAGGCCTTCCTCCTCCAGGGTGGCGACTGCGCCGAGACGTTCGCGGACAACACCGAGCCGCACATCAAGGGCAACATCCGCACGCTGCTGCAGATGGCGGTGGTGCTGACCTACGGTGCGTCGACGCCGGTCGTGAAGGTCGCGCGGATCGCCGGCCAGTACGCCAAGCCGCGTTCGTCCGACACCGACGCGCTCGGTCTGCCGTCCTACCGCGGCGATATGGTCAACTCGCTGGTCGCCGATGCCGAGGTGCGCAGGCACGATCCGTCGCGCCTCGTGCGCGCCTACGCGAACGCGAGCGCCGCGATGAACCTCGTGCGTGCCGTCACCGCCGCCGGTGAGGCCGACCTGCACCGCGTGCACGACTGGAACCGGGCCTTCGTCTCGGCCTCGCCCGCCGGTGCCCGCTACGAGGCGCTCGCCTCCGAGATCGATCGTGGTCTGCGATTCATGGACGCTTGCGGTGTCATCGACCCGAATCTGCGCGCGGCGACGATCTATGCCAGCCACGAGGCTCTCGTCCTCGACTACGAGCGCGCGATGCTGCGCCTCGACAACTCGGGCGACAAGCCGCGCCTGTACGACCTGTCGGCCCACTTCCTGTGGATCGGTGATCGCACCCGCCAGCTCGACGGCGCGCACATCGCGTTCGCGGAACTGCTGTCGAACCCGATCGGTCTGAAGATCGGTCCGTCGACCACCCCGGAGATGGCCGTCGAGTACGTCGAGCGCCTGGATCCGCACAACACGCCGGGCCGACTGACCCTGATCTCCCGGATGGGTCACTCGAAGGTCCGCGATCTGCTGCCCGGCATCATCGAGCGCGTCGAGGCCTCCGGTCACAAGGTGATCTGGCAGTGCGACCCGATGCACGGCAACACCCACGAGGCGTCCACCGGCTACAAGACCCGTCACTTCGACCGCATCGTCGACGAGGTGCAGGGCTTCTTCGAGGTGCATCGCGCGCTGGGCACGCATCCGGGTGGCATCCACGTCGAGCTCACCGGTGAGGACGTCACCGAGTGCCTCGGCGGTGCCCAGGACATCTCCGATCTCGACCTGCACGGTCGCTACGAGACGGCGTGCGATCCGCGGCTGAACACGCAGCAGTCGATCGAACTCGCGTTCCTGGTCGCGGAGATGCTCCGCGGTTGATCGCAGCGGAGATGCTCCGCGGTTGATCGCAGTGGAGATGCTCCGCGGTTGATCGCAGCGGAGATGCTCCGCGGGTAGGGGACAGGCGGTCGGATCAGGGCAGTGCGGTCAGCGTGACCGTGCTGCCCTGTTCTGCTCTCCGCCCCGCCCCGGGATTCTGGCCGATCACGACCGAGCGGTCGGAGTCGCCGAGTTGCCGCACCTCGACCTCGAATCCGAGGCGGGTGAGCTCGTCGCGGGCCGAGCCCACCGAGCGTCCCAACATCGACGGCACCTTCACTGCATTGGATACAAGGAGGGTGACGGTTCCGCCGGCGCTGACGTCTTCGCCCTCCTCCGGGTCGGTGCCGATGACCCGCCCCTCGTCGACATCGGCGTCGAAGACCTCACGGATGTCCCCGACGGTCAGGCCTGCCTCGTCGAGGATGCGACGCGCCTCGTCGACCGGGCGCCCGGTCAGATCGGGCAGGGTCACGGGCGGCGATCCCTTGCTGATCACAAGCGCGACCTCGGACCCCACGGGCAGGACGGTGCCGGGCGCGGGGTCGAGCGCGGCCACTCCGCCCTCGGGCACCGTGGTGCTGAACGCGGTACCGCCCTCGACCGGTTCGAAGGTGCGGCTCCGCAGTTCGTCCTCGACGACGGATCTCTCACCGGCGCCGGGAATGGACGGGACGGTGGGTCTGCCGAGCGACACGAGCAACGCGATCGTGTCGCCGTCGGGCACACGTGAGCCCGCGGTGGGGTCGGTGCCGAGGACGGTGTCGACGGGAACGTCGTCGGAGTACTCGCCCCGGATCTCGCTGGACAATCCGGCCGTCTCGATCGCGGACACGGCCGCCGCCTTGTCGAGTCCCAGCACGGTCGGGACGTCGCTGAGCCGGCCGGCGCCGAGCCACCACCCGGCGATCCCCATGAACAACGCGAGCACGATGATCGCGGCGATCCAACCGGCGGCGGACCGGCGCTGACGGCGGCGGTCGACGGCGTAGTCGGGCGGGGGCGCCACCGGTTCGGTGTCGGGACGCGGATGGGTGCGGGTCGCGACCCGGGTCGGGTGCGGGCGCGTGGCCGGTGCATTCGGGCCGGGCGTGGCCGGCACGGCGGTCTGCACGGTCGTCGGAGCATGCGAGTTCGCGGCCGAGCCGGTAAGCACCGTCGTCGCCGGAGCAGGATCGGCAGGCCCGGAAGCGGCGCCGTCGATGGTGCGGGTCGGTGCCGCGGCATCGGGATCCACCACGGGTGGCGTCCGCACCGCGGATCGTCTCGGAGCCGGAACCCGGTAGCGGGGGAGATCGAGCGTGTCGCATATCTCGCCGAGCGCGACGGCCATCACCTGCGCGTCGGCGTAGCGTTCCGTCGGTTCGCGTTCGGTGGCCCGGCGGACGAAGGCGTCCAGTTCGGGAGGAACCCCGTCGATGGCCGAACTCGGATCCGGCACGTCCTTCTCCACGCGCTGGTACGCCACCGACAGGGACGTGTCGCCGGTGAAGGGAGTGCGGCCGGTGAGCATCTCGTACACGAGCACACCGGCGGAGTAGACGTCGCTACGCGCGTCGGCGCTGCCGATGGTCACCTGCTCCGGAGACAGGTACGCCGCGGTGCCGAGGATCACGCTGCGCGAGGTGGTGGTCGCGGCGGCGACCGCCCGGACGAGCCCGAAGTCGGCGATCTTCACCTCACCGTTGCCGGAGATGAGGATGTTCTCGGGCTTGATGTCGCGGTGCACGAGACCCGCCCGGTGGGCGACGGCCAGAGCTCCGAGGACCGGTGCGGCCACGGCGGCCGCGGCGTGCGGCGGCATCGGCCCGCGTTCGCGCAGCAGCTCGCGCAGGGTGCCGCCCTCGACGAGCTCCATCACGAGGAAGACGTGATCGCCGTCCTGGCCCTGGTCGTAGACCGCGACGAGCCCGGGATGCGTCAATCGCGCGACGGATCTGGCCTCGAACTCGAACCGTGCCAGGAATTGGGGATCGGCCGCGAACTGCGGATCCATGATCTTCACGGCGACGGGACGGTCGAGACGCATGTCGGTGCCGCGGTAGACGGTCGACATGCCGCCCCGCGCGATCTGCGATTCGATGCGATAACGCCGGTCGAGCACGACGCCGACCAGTCGGTCGCCTCCAGCGGTCACCCGGTGTACCCCCGTGTCTCGTGCGTGATGGTGGGACGCCGGTACCCGGGCCTTCGAGGTATCGACGTGACGAAGCTCCGGCTCCGCGTGTGCGGAGCGATTTCGTCCCCGTCGATCGTAGCCAGCTCCCGTGGACGGTAGCCGCGTAGCTGCCTGCGCGGCCGCAGCGATAACGTGGTGGGGTGAGTGCAATCCCTTACTGCGACGACGTTCTCGACCGCTCCGTGCCCGTGGTGCAGCTCGTCGACGTGGCCAAGAGCCTCGGCGTCGCCACCTCCCGCGTACACCAGATGGTGCGCGACCGGCAGCTGCTGGCGTTCAAGCGCGACCGCGTGCCGGTCCTGCCCGAGGCCTTTCTCGACGAGGAAGGAAACGTTCTCAAGGGTCTTCCGGGCCTGATCGCGGTGCTGCACGACGGCGGTTACGAGGACGACGAGATCCTGCGGTGGCTCTTCGCCGAGGACGATTCTCTTCCCGGTGGATGCCCTGTGGCCGCGATGCACACGCAGTCCGCGCGCGAGGTCGTGCGGCGGGCGCAGGCGCTCGCCTTCTGAGTCTCCGGGGCGTCGTTACCGCTTCCGGAGCAGTGAGCCGGCGACGTACTCGGTGATCATGACCGCGGCGCGCGTGCGGCGCGGAACCGTCGCGCGCCGGTCGAGCACCCGGAACCCGCTGCGTTCGACCTCGTCGAGAATCCGCCCGTAGAGCGTGAAGGCTGCGCGGATACCCGGCCGGATCCGGTCGGGGAGTACCTCCAGCCCGGGTTCGGCTTTGCGATATTCGGCGCGGGTCAGCGCGACCGCGTGGGCGAGTGCCCGCCGGACCCTCGGGTCCATCGCGCCGGTGCGCCGGCATTCCTGCAGCAGGTCGATGTCGACCCCGAAGGCCGACCACAGTTCGAGCGGGATGTAGAGACGTCCGCGTTCGAGGTCCTCGCCCACGTCGCGGATGAAGTTGGTGAGCTGGAACGCCGCCCCGAGCGCGGCTGCGGCGGGCGGGGCGGCCGGATCGTCGACGTCGAGGATCGGCAGCAGTTCGAGACCGATCACCGCCGCCGAGCCGTACATGTACTCGCGCAGTTCCTCCATGGTCCCGTAGCGGGGCCGGAACTCGGGCGTGCCGGGCACGTCCATGCGCATGGATCGGATGAACGCCTCGAAATAGTCGATCGGGATGCGGTACTGCCCGATCGTGTCGGCAAGCGCGCGGACCACGAGACCGGTGTGGTCGAGCGGGCCGGGAGCGCCCGCGAGTGCGGCGTGCAGACGGCTGTGCGCGTCGTCGACACCACGGATCGCGGCCTCCGGGTCGTCCACGGCGGTGACGTCGACGATGTCGTCGACGTGTCGGGCGAAGCCGTAGAGCGCGTGCACGGCGTGTCGTCGCGAGGCGGGCAGCAGCCGGGTCGCGAGGTTGTAGGTGCGTCCGTGTTCGGCGGTGAGCTCGGCGCAGTAGGCGTAGGCCCGGGTGAGATCGTCGGCCGCGATCCCCGTGGGGCGCTCAGGCACGGTCGTCCAGGGCAGCGCCGGCGGGTGATGCCGGTCGAGGTCGTAACCGCAGGCGCAGCGGGTCGTAGGTGACCAGCGAACGGGCCGCGACGATCGAGGCGAACACCGCGAGCGCGACGTGCGCGATGTTGTACATCCCGATCGACCCGTCGGGGTTGAAGATCAACATCAGCCATGTCGACAGTGCGACGAGCACCATGAGCACCCGGGGCGACATCGCGAAGGCGGCGGCGACGGCGAGCGGCCAGGAGTAGTACCAGGGCAGCGCGGCGGGCGACAGCAGGGTCACCGCAGTCAGCGCCACGACGATCCCGAAGATCGCGTCGCGCTCGGTGCGGCGGAAGCGCCACCACGCCCACACGAGGATCACCACCAGCGCGATCGCGCAGAGCATGCGTGTGATGTCGAGGACCGATCCGAGCCGCCACGGAGTGACCCAGGTGACGGCGTGCGCCATCATCGTCGGCAGCGACAGCCAGTTGATGATCTTCGACGAGCCGGACAGGGCGGTGAGCCAGCCGATGCCGACACCGGCGAGCAGCGAGGTGCCACCGAAGACCGCGGCGAAGACCCCCAGTCCCAGGCCGACGGCCTTGGCGAACAGGCGCACGGGCGCTGCCGGTTCGCGTCCCTCGGCAAGCGCACGATCGCGTTCGTGGATCATCCACACCCACACCAGGAAGGGCAGTGCCAATCCTGCGGTGGCCTTGATCGCGGCGCCGAGGGAGACCAGGGCGATGCCGCCGAGGTGCCGGCCCTCGAGCACGAACACGATGCCGGCGATCATGAGACCGACCATCAGCAGCTCGTTGTGCACACCGCCGACGAGGTGGATCAGTACGAGCGGGTTCAGCACTGCGAGCCACAGGGCAATCGCGGGATTTCCGCCCATGCGACGGGCGAGTTTCGGCACGGCCCACGCCATGAGTGCCAGGCCGGGAAGCATGGTCAGGCGCCACAGCCAGGTGCCCGTCACCACGTTGTCGTCGGTGATGGACGTGATGCCCGCACCGAGCAGCAGGTGGACGGGCCCGTAGGGCGTGGTCGTCGTTGTCCACACATTGCTGACGTTGTCGAGCAGGACGCCCGGATTGACGACCGGGCCCACCTCGTACGGGTCGAAACCGTCGCGCAGCAGTGCGCCCTGCGCGAGGTAGGAGTAGGCGTCGCGGCTGAACATCGGTGTCGCGACCAGCAGGGGAGCGGTCCACGCGGGCAGCACCGTCCACAGATCGCGCACCGTGACGTGGCCGGCGAGGGTCGCCCGGCCGACGCGCACCCACGCTGCGATCATGAGGAGCACACCGACCCACAGGATGATCCGCGAGAGCAACTGGCCGTGGCCGAACCGCAGCCACGACAGATAGATGTCCTCGAGCAGCGGGTCGATCCGCCGGACACTGCCCGATCCGAAACTGCCGAAGGTCATGAGTACCGCGCCCCACGCGCCGAGCAGCGCGGCATGGCCGGCGGGACTCCTCAGGAATGCGTGCTTCGGACGCTCACCCGCCGGTGCGGCCGTCCCCTCCGGCGCGGGCGAGGTCTGCGGCTCGGCGTCGGGCGAGGCAGGGGACGACATCGGTACGGTTCCTCCCCCGTGGACGTGTGGATGCGCGGCGCGCAGATAGCTGGCGAACGAGGACAGTTTAGTGGAGACGCGGAGCGTGGTGCGCCCGGTGTCACCGCCTTCGCGGAACACCGAGCCGTTCGGCGGCGAGCCTTCCGGACAACAGCACGGTGGGGACACCGACGCCCGGCACCGTCGCCGACCCCGCGAGCACCACGCCGGGAACGGCCGGATCGAGGTTGCGGCGCCGGAACGGTCCCGTCTGCCGGAAGACGTGAGCGCTCGAGAACGGGCTGCCCGCCTGCATGCCACGAGCGTGCCAGGTGGCCGGCGTGTCGATGTGGTCGACGCGGAAACCGTCCGTGATGCCGCCGTATCCGCGGCGGTCGAGGACGTCGAGCAGTTCGTTGCGATAGGGCACCGCGAGCTCGGCCCAGGCGAGCGGAGCGCTGTCGAGGTTCGGGCATGGCGCCAGCACCGACAATGGTTCGTGCTCGACGCCCTCACGGGTGAATCGCAGGCCGGGATCGGACAGTGCCGGTCGCGTGATGAGCAGCGAGGGGTCCGACATCGGCCGGCCGCGTCCGCGGCTGCGGGTGATCTCCGCGAAGGTGCGGTCCCACTCCCCGCCGAAATCGATCACGTGGTGGTGTTGCGCCGCCCAGCCACGGGTCACCCCGGTGGGGATCGACCCGTGCAGCACGACGGCCGACGGCGCGGCCAGCGTGCGGCGGCACCGTCGGCGCGGCAGCAATCCGTCGACCACCGGGGTGTCGGGGGTCAGGACGGCCGCGTCGCACGGGAAGCGCTGTCCGTCGCGGGTGCGGACACCGTCGACCCGACCGGCGGAGAGGTCGAGCGAGGTCACCTCCCGGCCAAGTTCGAGCCGTCCGCCGGCCTCGACGAACGCCGCGGCCATCGCGCGGGCGACCGACCGCATGCCGCCGTCCACCGCGTACACGCCCAGCGACGTGTCCATGTGGGCGATGGCCCCGTAGACGGCGAGGGCCCGTGCCGGAGCGACCCCCGCGTACAGCGCCTGGAAGGTGAAGACGCGGCGCAGGCGCGGGTCGGTGACCCTGCGGTTCACCTGCGCGCCGAGCCTGCCGAACCCGCCCAGTCGGAGCAGACGCGCCAGATCGCGCAGCGCCGCCGGGGACGAGACCAGGTCGAGCGGCGAGTCGAAACTCGCGTCCATGAAGCGGTCGAACTCGGCGTCGAAGATGTCGGCGAGCCACGCGCGCAACCCCAGATAGCGGCGTGCCTCGTCGGGACCGCACACCCGCGAGATCTCCGCGACCATGGCGTCGGGGTCGGAGTGCACGTCGATCGAGGTGCCGTCGGCGAACCGCGCGTGGTAGGCGGGGGACAGTCGCCGGGTGCGCAGGGCCGGCCGGACGGAGTTGCGGTCGGTGCCCACCGCGGCGAGCGCGTCGTCGATCAACTCGGGCATCGTCAGCACGGTGGCGCCGTTGTCGATCTCGTAGCCCGGGCCGTGATAGCTGCCGACCCGGCCGCCGACGTCGTCGGCGCGTTCGAGCACCGTGACGTCCTTACCGGCGCCGCGCAGGTACAGTGCCGCCGACAGACCGGCGAGACCGGCACCGACCACGACGACCCGGTCGGCGCCGGGAACGGTCCGCACCGCCCTCACGCCACCCGTCGCGTCGCCGCGACCGCCGACTCGCGCAGAAGGGCCTTGCCCTCCTCGGTGGCGCCGGACGCCTCGAGCGCCTCGAACGCGCTGTCGGTCAGTTCCGAGATGCGGTCCTCGATTCGGGCGACCGCGCCGAGATCGACGAGCAGCGAGCGGAGGTGCTCGACCTGCGCGTCGGACAGATCGGTCCCGATCGAGGTGCGCAGCAGCTCGGCCGCGGCCGGATCGGAGGCATCGGCCGTCTCCAGTGCCAGCGCGTACAGGACGGTCCTCTTGCCCGAGCGCAGGTCGTCGCCCGAAGGCTTGCCGGTGACCTTGGGGTCGCCGAAGACACCGAGCAGGTCGTCGCGCAGCTGGAACGCCAGGCCGATGTCGGTGCCGAAGCGGCGGTATGCGGCGATGAGGTCGTCGTCGGCGCCGGCGAGGGCAGCGCCGATGTGCAGGGGGCGTTCGATCGTGTACGCCGCGGTCTTGAACCGGTTGACCCGCGTAGCGGCCTCCACCGATTCGTCCGCCGCCACTTCGTTGGCGATGTCGAGGTACTGCCCGCCGAGCACTTCGGTGCGCATCGCGGTCCAGGCCGGGACCACGCGCGCGACGGTCGCGGGGTCGAGCCCCGCCGAGTGCAGCATGTCGTCGGCCCAGACCAGGGCGAGGTCGCCGAGCAGGATCGCGACCGACTCGCCGAACTGCTCCGGCCTGCCGTGCCAGCCGGCCTTCCGGTGCTGCTCGGTGAACTCGACGTGCACGGTGGGGAATCCGCGGCGCGTGGTGGAGGCATCGATGATGTCGTCGTGGACGAGCGCCGCGGCCTGCACGAGCTCGAGCGCGGAGCACGCCTGCAGGACGGCCTCGGCGTCCGGCCCGGTCGGGTCACCACCGGCGCCGAGCCAGCCCGTCCAGGCGAAACGCGGACGCACCCGCTTGCCGCCGCGCAGCACGAATGCCTCGAGCGTGTCGACGGCCTGCCGGTATCCATTGCCCACCGAGTCGACCAGGTCGGAGCGTGAGGTGAAGAACTGCCGGAGGGAGTCCTCCACCCGATGGGGGAGCTGCTCGGCAGACAGGTGAACGGCGCCGGTAGACAGGACGAAACCTCCAGGTCGATGGGTGACGGCACCTCGGAGGCGGGTGAGCCGGAGGTGCCGCGACCAGCCTATCCGCACAGTCGGGTCGTCGCCGGTAGCGACCGCCCCGGGGGCGCCAACTATGCTGGACCGGTGACAAGCGACTTCGTCAGGGCAACCGAGGACGGCGGGATTTCTCGGACCCCGTCGATCGTGGACCGTCTCGGGTCCGCGCGTTCGGGCCGCATTCCGTTCTCCGTCGAGTTCTCCCCGCCTCGCGACGCCGAGGCCGAGGGACGACTGTGGCGCGCCGTGCGGACGTTCGAACGTCTCGGCCCGGCCTTCGTATCGATGACCTACGGCGCCGGGGGCTCCACCCGCGACCGTACGGTCCGGGTCACCGGACGCCTCGCCGAGGAGACCACCCTCCTGCCGGTCGCGCACCTCACGGCCGTCGGGCACAGCATCGACGAACTGCGCGCGATGGTCGGCGCCTACGCCGACCGCGGCATCACCAACATCCTCGCGCTGCGCGGTGACCCGCCGGGCAACCCGCTCGGCGAGTGGGAAAAGCACCCCGAAGGTCTCGAATACGCCGACGAGCTCGTGCGTCTGGTGCGCGAGCTCGGCGACTTCCACGTGGGCGTCGCGTCGTTCCCCGAAGGACACCACCGGTCCCCGGACCTCGATCACGACACCCGCTATCTCGTGCAGAAGCTCCGTGCGGGTGCCGAGTACTCGATCACCCAGATGTTCTTCGACGTCGAGCACTACCTGAGGCTGCGCGACCGGGTCGTGGCCTGCGACGCCGAGCAGGGGCTCAAGCCGATCATCCCCGAGATCATGCCCATCACGTCGCTGCGCTCGGCGCGGCGCAGCCTCGAACTGTCGGGTTCGCACCTGCCGCCCGTTCTCGAGGAGCGGCTGCGGCGCGCGGCAGGCGACGGTCCGGAGGAGAACCGCGCCGCGGTGCGCGAGGTGGGTATCGAGGTGGCGACGGAGATGTGCGAGCGGCTGATCTCCGAGGGTGCGCCGTGCCTGCACTTCATCACGCTCAACTTCGCCCGCGCGACCGGCGAGGTGCTCGACCGCCTCGGCTACGAACTCGAAGCTCCCGCCGCGGTGCAGCCGGCCTGACATCCGGCCCGCGCCGGTTCGGGGTCAGGGCAGGACGCGGGCCTTCCACGCCGCGCGTCCGCTGCGCCGTGCCCGGATCGACGACGCCGTGAGCGCACCGACCGCCAGGACCGATGCCGGGTGCGCCGCGGCGTCCAGCAGATCGTCGACGGGACGGTCCGGAGCGTCCGGGTGTCGGCGTCCTCCCCGCTCGGTGACGCGCGCGAGAAGGCGTGACGTCACGCCCGCGGTGGCACCGGCCACGCCCCAGCGTCGCGTCCGTCCCCCGCCGAGAAGCGCCGCGGTCGGGGGCACGAAGTAGGCGAGGAGATACAGCGCGACCACCGCGGCCGCCCCGACCGGGGATCCGAACGCCGACCACAGCCAGCGGGTGTAACCGCCGATCAGCGGGCGGGCTCCGTCGTACATCCGGCACGACGCCAGTCCGCCCGCGGCCGCGACCGTCGTAGGCAGTCCGGCGCGACGCAGTGTCCGGGCCAGATCCAGATCCTCCGTGGGACTCGCCGCGACCGCGGCGTGCCCGCCGATCGCCGCGTAGGCGCGCGCGTCGAAGACGAGGAACTGTCCGCACGCGACCGCCATCGACGGCCGGTGGGTGCGGTGCGAGACCGCGACGGGGAGCAACGAGAACCACGACCAGAACAGCAGGGGCTGCACGAGCCGTTCGAGCGCCGATCCGGTGAGCTGGTACGGGAACGGTGAGACGAGCGCGGCGTCCTGGTGGCGCAGCAGAGCGACGGCGGCGGCGAGCGCGTCGGGTGCGAGCCGGACGTCCGCGTCGACGAACACGACGATGCCGCTGTCGGTAGTCGATCCGGCGTGGGCGACGGCTGCGGCGCACGCGGCCGCCTTCCCGGTCCATCCTTCGGGCGGTGGCTGTGTCGATCGGACGACGGTGATGCGCTCGTCGCCCTCGGCCGCGGCCGTGGCCAGGTCGGCGGTGCCGTCGGACGAGTCGTCGTCGAGGATCACCACGCGCAGGGCGTGCAGTCCTGTCTGTGCCCGCAGGTCGGAGACGATCGCGGCGATGCGGGGCGCCTCGTCGCGGGCGGGGACGACGACGGTGACCTGCTCGTCGACCACCGGTCCCGGCACGAGACGAGGGAGCGAGACCCGGTTCGCGACGGCAACGGCCGCGCCGTAGGAGGCGACGAGAGCGCCACCGGCGACGAGTCGCGTGAGACCGGGGGACGGGTCGCGCGGAAGGCGGGTCAGGACCGCGTCCCGTTCGCCGACGACCACTGCGGCGCGGGATTGCGGGTGAACCAGGCCGCGCCGGCGATGATCAGCGTGACACCGAAGGCGCCGCCGGCCATGATTCCGGCCCAGCCCGCGAAACCGCGCGTGTTGGGATCGGCGTAGCGCACCTCCGCGCGGAGGGTGCTCACCTCGCCGGCCGGAATCTTCCAGGTCACGACCGAATCCGACTCGCGGGTGCCGTTGGTGGTCGCCACCCGGGCGGGGAACGCGATGGTGAACTGCACGTCGGTGCCCTGGGTGGGAGCGGACTCGAGATCCACACGTCCGTTCAGTGCCACCAGATCGCCCGAGCGCTGCAGGTTGAGCTGGAACATGCCGGCGCTCTGATCGGACATCGTGGCGAGCTGCTGGACGTCGCCGAAGGTGAGGTCGTTGAAGAAGACCTGGCTCCCGACGTAGCCGTCCTGCGAGTACTCCTGCACCCGCACCTTCCCGGCCAGGGCCGAGGGAGCGGTGAGTTCGGGGCCGGGATCGTTCTCGTCGGCGGGGATGGTCGCGGCGACGATCTGCCCCGACACACGGTCGTCGGAGGAGATCCCCATCGTCGCCTGCACGCGCAGGCAGCCGGTGAGGAGCGGTAGGCCGAGGAGCACGAGCCCCACGACCGCGACGACACGACGGCGGACGGACAGGATGGACGACTGCACGGAGAACATGGTGCCAGGCACGGTCATCCTCGTCGGTTCTTCGGGTCGCTCGCGGCGAGTCGTGCTTCGTCCCGCCCGGGACCGGACACGCTTGCGCGCCACGACCGGACGAGTGAGACCAGCAGGGGAAGACCCAGTACCCCCATGACGACCAGCCCGTAAACCGCGGAGTAGCCGAGTTGGGGAGCGTCGAGGAATACGCTGTGGGCGAGGGCCGAACCGAGCCACGTCCACAGGAACAGCGCAATCGGCACGGCGTCGTGCCGGGGCGCGTCGGCACGGTCCGAGCGGGAGTCGACGAGCACGAGTACGGTCGCCATGATCGCGGCGACGAGGAGCCAGCCCGCGTAGTTGGTGAGCGGGATGTGCTCGATCCCGGGCAGGCCGCCGGCGTTGCACCACGACCAGTGCCCGTCCGCCACCATCTGGGGGTCGAGATAGAGATCCCAGCCCAGCATGCCGACGGTGACCGCCGCGACCCTGCCGGGACCGTTGCGGACGAGGCGGGAGGCCACGCACCAGACGGGGTACAGGCCCGCCGACCACGCCAGCGGCACCACCAGCGGGACGTCGAGTGCGGCCGGCCCGAGCCTGTCGGTGACGTAGCTGTAGCAGCCGTAGGGATAGCCGGTCATCGTGCCGACCACCTCGGACAGATACCCGATGCCCGCCGAGCTGACGAACAGGACGACGGCGAAGGTGATGCCGCGGTTCAACGCGGCGTGGACGAGGCAGGCGGCGGTGAGCAGCGTGACGACCGCGACGGTCGCGGCGTCCCGGGCGCCGCCCTCGGTGAGGGGATAGGCGATCTGGGCGAGGACCGCGGCGACGGCCGGGACGATCGGAAGGACCGTCCGCCACCGGGCCGGTCGGGGCGGTGCGGGGACGCGGGTGTCGGTCACCGCGACACCCAGCCCTTCACGCGGTCCACGAGACTGCCCTTGGCGTCGGCGAGGGCGACCCGGGCGGCGTTGCGGCCGCTCGCACCGGAGACTCCACCACCGGGATGGGTCGAGGCGCCGGTGAGATAGAGGCCGGGCGCGTCGGGCACCCGGTAGCCGGACAGCTCCGGCAGCGGACGCCACAGGAACATCTGGTCCAGCGACATCTCCACGTGCATGACGTTCCCGCCGAGCAGGCCGAGTTCGCTCTCGATGTCCGCGGGGGTCTGCACGTGGCAGTGCTCCACGCTCGCGGTGAAGCCGGGAGAGCGCGTCTCCATCTCGGCGAGGATGCGGTCGGTCTCGGCGTCGGCGATGTCCGCCCAGCGACGTCCGCCGCGCAGCGCGTACGGATGCCACTGGGACCACAGCGTGATCTGGTGCTTGCCGTCGGGTGCGATCGTCGGGTCGAGGGCGGAGAAGCTCATCGCGAGGACGGTGGGTCGCGGGGGCAGGTCTCCCGCCATCGCGGCACCATGCGCGGCGCGCAGGTGGGCGCGGTCGTCGACGAGCAGTTGCAGACCGGAGGTCGTCGATTCGGGCTCGTCGCAGCCGCGGTAGCGGGGCAGCGAGTCGGTGCCGAGGCGCAGGACCATGCCGATGCCCGGACCGACCCGCATGCTGCGACGCCAGCCCTCGAGCCGGTCGCGGTCGTATCCGCCGCGGTCGAGCAGATCCAGCGTGGTCAGCACGTGGCATCCGGCGACGACCCTGTGGGCTTGCACCGAGCGTCCCGATTCGGTGCGCACGGTCCACAGATCGCCGGTCCGGCGGATCTCGGTGGCGGCGTCGCCGCAGGTCACCGTGCCGCCATCGGACCGCAGCCGCGACAGCAGTGCCTGGGTGAGCGCACCGCTTCCGCCGATCGCGCGACCCGGGGGAAGGGTGTGCATGAGGGCGGCGAAGCCCACCATCGCCGCGGTGCCGGGTTCGGACATGGGCGGGCCGGACTGCGCGCCGAACCAGGCGAGGGCCGCCTTGAGGGGTTCGTCGTCGAAGTACTCGTCGAGCAGGCTGTCGCCGGTGGTGAGGAACCGGCGGGACAGGGCGCTGCCACCCTCACCCGCGTCGAGTCCCCAGAACGAGGACAGCAGGTGCCGGCCGGTCGGGGGACGGGTGAACGACGTCATCACCGCCGCGCTGCGCGGGCCCCAGTCCTGCACGAAGCGGCGGTACGCGTCGGCCTCGCGGCGTCCGCAGGCGGCCTCGACGGAGGCGCAGGTCCGGTCGAGATCGCGGTGGAAGACGATGCCGGGACGGTCGGAGTCCGCAGGGGGCGGCGCGTACGCCCACGGGTCGCAGTCGATGTAGCGCAGGCCGTGGGCGGCGAGATCGAGTTCCTCGACGATCCCGGAGTGGCGCACCATGATGTGCGCCGAGGAGCCGCGGTCGACGGCATATCCGGGGAAACGTTCGACGGTGGAGACGGCGCCGCCCGGCACGGTGTCGCGTTCGAGAACCTCCACCGACCATCCGTCGCGGGCGAGATAACACGCGGAGACCAGGGCGTTGTGGCCCGAGCCGACGACGACGACGTCGAGTGTGGCGTTCATGGGGTACCGCTTCCGTCCGGATCGCCGATCGTGTGATGGTGGTGCGGAACGAGGTCCGGCTCGAGGGGCAGGCTCCTGCCGAGGACCGCGAACGGGCGGGCGTCGCCGGTGAAGACGAACCGGCGGACGACGTCCTGGAATCCGAACCGACGGTACAGCCGCCACGCCCGGTTGTCCTCGCCCGGCACCTCGGGTGTCGACAGCAGTACGGCCGCTTCCGTGCGTCCCCGCAGCAGCGCCGACAGGAGCAGTTCACCGATGCGGCGTCCCTGCATGTCGGGTCGGACGTGCAGTTCGGTGAGCTCGAAGTAGTCGGAGAGAACGCGATCGATCTCCTCGGGGGACCGTCCGGAATGGCGCATGCCGGCGCGCACCTGCTGGTGCCACCACTGGCGGGTGTCGCCCCGGTAGCCGTACGCGATCCCGACGACGGTGTCCGGATCCTCGGGGAGGCTCGCGGCGAACGCCTGCCAACCCGCGCGGGCCGAATGCTCGGACCACATCGGCGCGCGGTGGTACTCCGTGCCTCGGGGATATCGCATCGCCGCGACGTAGACGGTCAGCAGCGAGGGCAGGTGCGCACGGAAGTCCGCGGGGGAGAGCTCGGTGAGGATCGGGGCGTCCTGGCAGGGATCGGTGGTCATGCGTGACTCGTTCGGGTGGCTCGCGGTGCGTCGGAGGTGCTCGGGTCTCGCTGATCGTTCGGGATGACGTGGCCGCTTTCTCTTGACGGGTTGTCGGTGGGTCCAGCTATATTGAATACGTCGAACGCATGTTCGACATCGGTGATCCGGGGATGTTCGAGGGAAGCGAACATCCCCGGATCACCCTGGGGTCTCCCGCTCGGCGTCCGTGTCGGGCCTCACTCGAGGACAGTGATCTCCGTTCCTCGGCGTTTCGGCGGGAATGCCACCGGATACCGCTCGTTGTAACGAGTGGTGAGACCACGCCGAGGAGGTGCGTGAACATGGCCAACGGTCAGGTCGCGAGTCGAGGCCCGCGCCGAACGTCTCCCACGCTCGGGCCGTCCGCATGCATCGACCATGCCACCTCGGCGCGCGCGGCGACGCTGCTGCGCAAGGCCGACGATCTGCTTTCCGGTGCCGCCGGTGCCGGCGATCCGGGCGAGCGGTTCCGCCTCGCCTACCTGGCGGCGCTGCGCGGTGCCGGTGCGGTGGTCGCGGCCGCGGAGCTGCGCTCCGGGATCCGGCCCCGCCGACCCGCGACGCGCAACGCATGGGCACTCATGGCGCGCGCCGACGAGTCCTTCGCCGTCTGGGCCGACTACTTCGCCGATCGCTCCGCCACCCGCACCGCGGTCGAGGCGGGGGTCGCGCAGGCGGTGGGAGCCGACGAATCCGGTGCCTTCTACGACGAGGTGGGCCACTTCCTGCACGATGTGGAGGGCTATCTCGACGCCGAAGCAGAGCCGGAGGTCGGTGTCGGTGGGTGACTTTCGCCCCTTCACGAGGGCCTTCGCCGACGACGGGATCGAACTCACGTGTGGAGTTTGTGGTCCACAGCGACATCTGCTCGTATTATTGACTCAGGCGGCCGTACGGACGGCCCCCCACCGGATTCGCCCCACGGATCCGGTGGCCACCGTTTAGTGCCGGGGGAGGTACCGTGCCACTCTCCGAGCACGAGCAGCGCATGCTCGATCAGATCGAGAGCGCGCTCTATGCTGAGGATCCCAAGTTCGCCTCGACCGTGCGTGGCAGCCGGTTGGGGATGGCGTCGAACCGGCGGCGGTTACAGGCCGGCGCATTGTTCGTGTTGGGCCTGACGCTGCTGATCGCCGGCGTTGCCCTGCCGCTCAAGCCGGGCGGCTTCCCGATCATCAGTCTGCTCGGGTTCCTCGTGATGTTCGCCGCCGGAGTCTTGTTGCTCCTCGGCGGTCGTCGGCCGTCGACTCCAGGGGCGACGGGCGGTAGTTCCGGTTCCGGAAAGTCCGGTCGAAGTTCCCGCGGCGGCAAGAAGTCCTCGGGTGGTGGCTTCACCAACCGCATGGAAGAGCGGTTCCGGAGGCGTTTCGAGCAGGACTGACCTCCTCGACCATCAGGTGTACCGACGACGGCGCGACCCACGGGTCGTGCCGTCGTCGTTCGTCTGCAGACCTTTCACCGACCCGGCGTCGTCCGCCTCTCCGCCCCTCCACCACCGCGCCCCACTCGCGCAATCTCCGTCTCCCCACCGCCTCCCACCTCGGCTCCGGCCGCAGTGTTTTCCCTGGTCGCCGATTGCTCGGCCCTCGCTCCGCCGGTGGGGCGGATCGTCGGGGCGCCGACAGCGGTGGATCCGTCGTCGTCACGCGAGCGCGTGTCCCCATTTTCCGCCACCTGCTCTGAGCTGGGAATGTGACGACAACACGCGCGGCCGGGCGGCAGTAATCCGTTTCCGGTGGGGCAAAGTGGGGTAATGTGGGGCGCGGCGGGACAAGGTGTCCTGTCGCGCGAAGCATCCGTCCGGCAGCGGGGAGGCGCCGAGTGTTCCTCGGTACCTACACCCCGAAGTTGGACGACAAGGGCCGGCTGACACTGCCGGCGAAGTACCGAGACGAGCTGGCGGGAGGGTTGATGATCACGAAGGGGCAGGATCACAGCCTCACCGTGTTCCCTCGCGACGAGTTCGCCGCTCTGGCCGAACGCGCTGCGAGTGCCTCACGGAGCAACCCTCAGGCACGTGCGTTCCTGCGGAGTCTCGCGTCGGGAACGGAGGAGCAGCGACCCGACTCACAAGGCCGGATCACGCTGTCATCAGCTCACCGCAAGTACGCCGGTCTCACCAAGGACTGCGTGGTGATCGGTTCGGTCAGGTACCTCGAGATTTGGGACGCGACGGCATGGGAGACCTACCTCGCCGAGCACGAAGAAGACTTCTCGGAAGCGAGAGACGAAGCACTACGCGACATCTTGTAACCACGGCTCGGGCTGCGCGGCGAGTGCCGCGAGGCCTCTGCCCGATGTGCCGGCCCTGACGCACTTCCCCAGCGCCAGGTACGGACCGGAGGGCCCTGACGCACTTCCCCGGCGTCAGGTCTCTTCGGACTCGGACAGAGACCTCGAGGCATTCGCCGTCTTCCGTATCCACCCCCGTGGCGGCGAGCACGGTATCGAGACGAGCGACAGGCAGGCACGAGGCATACCACCGTCCACCCGACGAGTACCCGACAGACCGTAAGCGGCCCGAGCAGGATTCCGGAGGACACATGGTGGACGGCGAGCACGAATCCGTCAATGGTACGGATGAGGCCACCGGTGCCGATGTGACATCTGCGGCGGAATTCGGCCACGTGCCCGTCATGCTCCAGCGCGCCGTCGACCTTCTCGGTCCGGCCATCGAGAGCGTCGGTCCCGACGGCGAGGGCGCGGTCTACGTCGACGCGACACTCGGTCTCGGGGGGCACTCCGAACACTTCCTGACGATCTACCCGAGGCTGCGGCTCGTCGGCCTCGACCGTGATACCGACGCACTGGCGATCGCCCGCGAGCGACTCGCACGGTTCTCCGACCGCACAGACTTCGTCCACACCCGCTACGACGGGATCGCCGACGCGCTCGAGAGCGTCGGCCTCGACCGGTACGGCTCGGTCCACGCCGCCCTGTTCGATCTCGGCGTGTCCTCGATGCAGCTCGACGAGGCGGAGCGCGGTTTCGCCTATTCCAAGGACGCCCCGCTCGACATGCGGATGGATGCCACCACCGGCATCACCGCGGCCGATGTCCTCAACACCTACAGTCACGGCGACCTCGCTCGCATCCTGAGCACCTACGGCGAGGAGCGCTTCGCCGGCAGGATCGCCTCCGAGATCGTGCGGACCCGGGCCAAGACTCCCTTCCGGACGAGCGGCGAACTCGTCGAACTGCTGTACCGCACGATCCCGGCGGCGACCCGCCGTACCGGTGGTCACCCGGCCAAGCGCACCTTCCAGGCGTTGCGGGTCGAGGTCAACGCGGAGCTCGACTCGTTGCGCACCGCGATCCCCGACGCTCTCGACGCTCTCGCGGTGGGCGGCCGGATCGTCTTCATGTCCTACCAGTCGCTCGAGGACAAGGTCGTCAAGCAGGAACTGACACCGCGTGCGAAGTCCCGCAGTCCCGAAGGGCTTCCGGTCGAACTGCCCGGGACGGGACCGGAACTGCGCATCCTCACCCGCGGTGCGGAGCGGGCAACGGACGACGAGATCGAGGCCAACCCACGTTCGGCGCCCGTCCGCCTGCGTGCTGCAGAACGAATCGCCAGGAGGTAACCGATGACCGTACAGGTGGCACCCCCGCAGCGCCGGAACCCGGGGCGATCGACCGCAGCGCAGCGTGCCTATCAGCGACGGTCGCAGCGCGCAGCGCAGCTCGGGGTCGAACAGGTGCAGACCCGCGGGCGCACGACGGGTGCCGGACGTGTCCGCACCCGGATCCCGTTCGTCGCCACCATCATCGGGCTCCTGGGCGTGGGCATGGCCGTGACGCTGTTGCTGACCACCCGGGCGACCGAGGACTCCTACGAGCTCAGCGCGGCGCGGTCCCTCAACGAGGAGCTCGCCCAGAAGCGGGCGGTGCTCCAGCGCGACGTCGCCACGGCCGAGTCGGCTCCCGCGCTCGCGGTCGCCGCGGCGGAACTGGGGATGATCCCCACCGGTCAGGTCGCGCGGATCGTCGTCGCTCCGGACGGTTCGGTGCAGGTGGTGGGCGATCCGGTTCCGGCCCAGGGTGCCCCGCCGGTCCCGCTGGATCCGCCCGCCCGAGAGGACGCCCGCGTCCAGACCCCGCTGGCCGGCAGCGCCGGGGCGGAGACCCCGCGGCCGCTCGGTGACGTGAGCGAGGAACCCCGGCCGCGCACCGACACCGAGGGCACGCGTCGGGCCGCGCCATCGGCCGACGGCCGCCCGGTGGGCGAGGAACCGGCACCGGCTCCCGTGCCGGTACCCGCGGCGGAAGCTCCCGCGGCCGCCACGCCGGACGTCGAGGGTGCCGCACCTGTACCGCCCGCGGCAGGACAATCGGTACCCGTGAGCGAACTGCCGCAATCCGAAGCGCCCCGTGAGGCGGCGCCCGAAGCACCAGTCCAGCCCGTGCCGACGGAACCCGAGGGCGGGCCTCGGTGAACAACCGCTCCACCCCTCGGCGTGCACCGCAGCGACGTTCCACCCCGGCGACGCGCGGCGGCCGCGCTCGAATGCCCGCGCCGCGCGATCGCAAGCAGCGCGACCGGACGAGTTTCGCGTTCCGCAACAAGTGGGGCCGGATCGGCATGTTCGGCATTCTGGGCGTAGCCGTCGCCCAGTTGTTGTCCGTGCAGCTCGTCCAGGCCCCCACACTGTCCGCCGAAGCCGCCAGCCAGCGCACCACCCGACTCGTCGAACCCGCGACCCGCGGCACCATCGCCGATCGCAACGGGGAACCGCTCGCGTACACCATGGAAGCGAAGGCGCTGACCTTCCAACCCGTGCGGGTGCGCAAGGAACTCGAGGAGGAACGCGCGAAGGACCCGTCCCGGCCCGAGGTCTCCGAATATCTCGAGGGCGTCGCGTCGGCGGTCCACGAGGCGCTCGGCGCCGCGGCGCCGGAGAAGGACGTGCTCGAGATGCTCGAGAGCGACGAGACCTTCGTCTACCTCGCCCGCGGCGTCGATCCGGGGGTCGCGGCGGAGATCGTCGACGAGTACGACAAGGTCGGCACCGAGCGTCAGGACATCCGTCTGTATCCGGGCGGATCGCTCGCCGCCAATCTCGTCGGCGCGACCGGCTGGGACGGACACGGCCTGATCGGGCTCGAAGCGTCGATGGACGCCGTGCTGGCGGGTACCGACGGTTCGTCCACCTACGACCGTGGATCCGACGGCGCCGTCATCCCGGGCAGCTGGCGCGACCGTCAGCCCGCCGTCGACGGTTCCTCCGTCGAGCTCACGATCGACAACGACCTGCAGTACCACGTGCAGCAGGAGGTCCAGCGCGCGAAGGACCTGTCCGGGGCGAAGAACGCCTCCGCTGTGGTGCTCGACGCGCACACCGGCGAAGTGCTCGCCATGTCGAACGACAGCACCTTCGACCCGTCGATCGGTGTCGCGAACAACCCGCCCGACGCCGAACAGGGCAACCTCGCGGTCAGTTCGCCGTTCGAACCCGGGTCCGTGAACAAGATCATCACCGCGGCCGCGGCGATCGAAGACGGTCTGACCCGCCCCGACGAGGTCCTGCAGGTCCCCGGCACGATCACCATGGCCGGCGCGACCGTCAAGGACGCCTGGGATCACGGGGTCGTGCCGTATACCACGACGGGTGTGTTCGGGAAGTCGTCGAACGTCGGCACGCTCATGCTCGCCGAGCGGATCGGTGAGGACCGCTTCGCCGAGATGCTGCGACTGTTCGGTCTCGGCCAGCGCACCGATGTCGGCCTGCCCGGCGAATCCGCGGGTCTGCTGCCCAGCCGTGAGCAGTGGTCGGGTGGCACCTTCGCGAACCTGCCCATCGGCCAGGGTCTGTCGATGACCCTGCTGCAGATGACCGCGATCTACCAGACCATCGCGAACGACGGGGAACGTGTCCCGCCGCGGGTCGTGCGCGCGACCATCGCGCCGGACGGCACGCGCACCGAGACGCCCCGTCCCGATCCGGTGCGGGTGGTGAGCCCGCAGACCGCCGCGACGGTGCGCGACATGTTCCGTTCCGTCGTCCAGTCCGATACCGGCAACCAGCAGGGCACCGGTGCGGGCGCCGCCATCGAGGGCTATCAGATCTCGGGCAAGACGGGTACCGCCCAGCAGATCGACCAGAACTGCAAGTGTTACTCGAACTCCGACTACTGGATCACCTTCGCCGGCATCGCTCCGTCCGACGATCCGCGCTATGTCGTGGGCATCATGCTCGACGCCCCGACCCGCAGCTCCGACGGCAGCGGGGGCCAATCGGCCGCGCCGCTGTTCCGCAACATCGCGTCGTGGTTGCTGCAGCGCGACGGCGTGCCGCTGTCGGCCGAACCGGAGAGCAAGTTGATCCTCCAGGTCGACTGACGAGGTGACCGTGGCGCCTCGGTAGGCTGACAGGTCGGTAACGTGACACGACGGTCGTCGCCGAGAGCGGATCGGGAACGAACCCGGAAACATCCGTCGGAGTGCCTGCAGACGAGCTGCAGCGAAGCGAGAGGAAACTGGTGCCTGTGCCATCGAGTCCGGATCCGGCTCCTCCGGAGGAGGGGCGGAGACCCGAGCACCCACCGATGACGCAGATCTCGGTTCTCGCCGACGCCATCGGGGCGCGCGTCGAGATCGTCAATGCAGCCGCCGGAGAGGATGCGGCCCGCGCGGCCGCGATCACCGGCATCGACCTGCGCGCCCAGGGCATCCGCCCCGGCGACGTCTTCGCCGCGCTGCCCGGCGCGCGCGCCCACGGCGCCTCCTACGCGGGCACCGCGCTCGAACGCGGAGCGGTCGCCGTGCTGACCGACGAGGCCGGTCGCGACCTCGTCGCCGAGGCCACCTCCGATTCGGTCGCGGTCCTCGTCCATCCCGAACCGCGTGTCGCGCTGGGGGCGGCGTCGGCCACCGTCTACGGACACCCCTCCCGGAGCATGCAGGTCATCGGCATCACGGGCACGTCCGGTAAGACCACGACGTCCTATCTCGTCGAGGCAGGCCTCGTCGCGGCCGGACGCGTCGTCGGTCTCGTCGGGACCGTGGAGACCCGGATCGAAGGCATTCGCGTGCCGAGCAGCCTCACGACACCCGAGGCGCCGCAGCTGCACGCCCTGTTCGCCGTCATGCGCGAACGCGGTGTCGACACGGTCGTGATGGAGGTTTCCAGCCATGCCCTCGCACTCGGTCGCGTGGACGCCACCGAGTTCGCCGTCGGCGGGTTCACCAACCTGTCCCAGGACCATCTCGACTTCCACAAGGACCTCGACGACTACTTCGGCGCGAAGGCCCGGCTGTTCGCCGAGGACTCGCCGGTCCGGGCCCGCCGCGCGGTGGTGTGCACCGACGACGTGTGGGGACGTCGCATGGCCGAGGTCGCGCGCGCGGGCCGCGACGACGCGACCGCAGTCCGCACGGTCACCACAGGTGGCGACGGTGACGCTGCCGGCGCCGCGGCCGATTGGACGGTCACCGACGAGGTCCCCGAAGAGACGGGAGTGCAGCAGTTCACCCTGACCGGTCCGGACGGGATCGCCCGCTGCGCCACCGTCGGCCTGCCGGGCCGCTACAACGTCACCAACGCCGCTCTCGCTGTAGCGCTTTGCGCCGAGGTGGGCGCCGACATCGACGCCGCGATCCGCGGTATCGCCGATGTCGCGGTGCCCGGCCGGGTCGAACGGGTCGAGCGCGGTCAGGACTTCCTCGCCGTCGTCGACTACGCCCACAAGCCCGCGGCGCTCGAAGCGGTCATCGGAACCCTGCGCGCCGCGACCGAGGGACGCATCGCCGTCGTCGTCGGTGCGGGCGGCGACCGCGACCGGACGAAGCGGCCGATCATGGGCGAGGTCGCGGCGCGGGCCGCCGATCTGGTGGTCGTGACCGACGACAACCCGCGAACCGAGAGCCCCGCCGCCATCCGCGCGGCCGTCCTCGACGGTGCACACTCCGTCCCGGCGGCCGAACGCGGCGAGATCCTCGAGATCGGCGATCGCGCCGCGGCGATCGACGCCGCGGTCGCGTGGGCCCGCCCGGGCGACGTCGTCCTCGTCGCCGGCAAGGGCCACGAGACGGGGCAGGAGATCGACGGAGTGAAGCACCCCTTCGACGACCGCGAGGTCCTCGGCGCAGCTCTCGACAAGTACCGGACCGCAGGACCCGACGGTGACCATCCGCCTGCTGCGGGCGGTTCGCATCACGGAGGCAAGGCATGATCCCGATGACACTGGCTCGGATCGCGGAGGTCGTCGGGGGCACCCTGCACGACGTCGACGATCCGTCCGCCGAGGTGACCGGTTCCGTCGAGTTCGACTCGCGACGGATCGGTCCCGGTGGCCTGTTCCTGGCGTTGCCCGGTGCGCGCTCGGACGGCCACGATCACGCCGCGGCCGCCGTCGCCGCCGGTGCGGTGGCGGTCCTGGCCGCACGGCCGGTGGGTGTGCCCGCGATCGTCGTGCCGCCGATTCCGCCGACCGAGACCAACGCCCTCGCGCTCGAACACGACAGCGACGGATCCGGCGCGGCCGTGCTCGCCGGCCTCGCGAAGCTCGCCCGCACCGTGGTGGACACGCTCACCGGCGCCGGCCTCACCGTTGTCGGTGTCACCGGTTCGGCGGGCAAGACGTCCACGAAGGACATGATCGCCGCCGTGCTCGCACCGCTCGGTGAGGTCGTCGCCCCGCCCGGCTCGTTCAACAACGAACTCGGCCACCCCTGGACCGCGCTGCGCGCCACCGAATCCACTCGCTTCCTCGTCCTCGAGAAGTCGGCGCGGGGCCCCGGGCACATCGCGACCCTGACCCGCATCGCCCCGCCGCGGATCGGTGTCGTGCTCAACGTCGGTACCGCACACCTCGGCGAGTTCGGCTCGCAGGAGGTCATCGCCGAGACGAAGGGCGAACTCGTCGAGGCGCTGCCCAGCGCCGCCGCGGGGGGAGTGGCGATCCTCAACGCCGACGACACCCTCGTGTCGAAGATGGCGACCCGCACCACCGGTCGTGTGGTGACCGTCGGGACCGGGTCCGGTGCCGCCTATCGCGCCGAGGACATCCACCTCGACGACCAGGCGCGTGCCTCCTTCACCGCCGTCGTCCCCGGCGCCGACGGACAGGAGCGGCGCGTGCCCGTGCGGCTCGCCGTGCACGGCGAACACCAGATCGGCAACGCCCTGTCGGCGATCGCCGTCGCCGTGGAGTGCGGTGCGACGGTCGAGCAGGCCGCCGAGGCGCTCGCGACGGCGGGTCCCGTCTCGGCGCACCGCATGGCGGTGCAGACCCGATCCGACGGGGTGACCGTCATCGACGACGCCTACAACGCCAATCCCGATTCCATGCGCGCAGCCGTGAAGGCCCTGGTCACCATGGCGCGGTCCGGTCCGGATCGCCGGCGCACCTTCGCGGTGCTGGGGGAGATGGCCGAGCTCGGGGACGACGCCGTCGTCGCCCACGACGCCATCGGGCGCCTCGCCGTGCGCCTCGACGTCACCCGCATCATCGCCGTCGGTGCCACGCGACCGGTCCGGGGTCTGTTCCAGGGCGCCGTGATGGAAGGATCGTGGGGTGAGGAAGCGAGCCACGTACCCGATGCCGACGCCGCGATCGCGTTGTTGCGCGACGAACTGCAACCGGGCGACATCGTGCTCGTGAAGGCATCGCAGTCCGTGGGACTGTGGACCGTCGCCGAGGCCGTCCTCGCGGACGACCCCGGTGCCGGAGACAACGACGCTGCTGTGGGGACGGAGGACGCCCGGTGAGACAGATCCTGTTCGCGGCGGGCATCGCGCTCGCAGTCTCGATCCTGCTCACCCCCCTCCTGATCAAGATGTTCTCCCGGCAGGGCTTCGGGCAGGAGATCCGGGTCGAGGGCCCGCAGAGCCACCAGTCCAAGCGCGGCACCCCCACCATGGGCGGCGTCGCGATCCTCGCCGGTCTGTGGGCCGGTTACTGGGGGTCGCATCTCATCGGTACGGGATACGACGCGGAAGGTCCCACGGCCTCGGGTCTGCTCGTGCTCGGCCTGACGACGGCGCTCGGCGGCGTCGGCTTCCTCGACGACTTCATCAAGATCCGCAAGCAGCGCAATCTCGGTCTGAACAAGACGGCCAAGCTGGTCGGCCAGCTGGTCGTCGCGGTGGGCTTCGGCATCCTCGCGCTGCAGTTCCGCAATGCGGACGGTCTCACCCCGGCCAGCACCGATCTGTCCTACGTGCGCGACATCGCCACGGTCTCGATGGGCTCGATCGTGTTCATCCTGTTCGTCTATCTGCTGGTCAGCGCATGGTCGAACGCGGTGAACCTCACCGACGGTCTCGACGGTCTCGCTGCGGGTTCGATGGCGCTGGTGCTCGGCGCCTACGTCATCATCACCTTCTGGCAGTACCGCAACGCGTGCGCCGTGGAGCCGACCGCCGGGTGCTACGACGTCCGTGATCCGCTCGATCTCGCGTTGCTGTGCGCCGCCGGCGCCGCCGCCTGCATCGGCTTCCTGTGGTGGAACGCCGCACCGGCCAAGATCTTCATGGGCGACACGGGCTCGCTCGCGCTCGGCGGCATGCTGGCCGGTCTGTCCATCACGACCCGCACCGAGCTGCTCATGGTGGTCATCGGCGCGCTGTTCGTCGCGGAGGCCGCCTCGGTGGTCATCCAGGTCGCGGTCTTCCGGTCCAGCCGCAGGCGGGTGTTCCGGATGGCACCCTTCCACCATCACTTCGAACTCGGCGGATGGGCCGAGACCACGGTGATCATCCGGTTCTGGTTGCTCGCCGCCATCGCCTCGGCGATCGGTCTGGCCCTCTTCTACAGCGAATACCTCGCGGCGATCGGGGACTGACCGTGAACGACGAACTCGAACGGCTCAGAGGACGGGCGGTGCTCGTCGCCGGGGCAGGGGTGTCCGGCCGCGCGACGATCGAACCCCTTACCGATCTCGGCGCCCACGTCACCGTCACCGACCGCAACGAGCGGGCACTGGCCGAGTGCGCGGCGCTCGGCGCCCGGACGGTCGACCTCGACAGTCTCGTCGACGACCCCGCTGCGCTGCGCGAGTTCGCCCTGGTGGTCACGAGTCCCGGATTCCCGCCCGACGCCCCGCTGCTCTCGCGCGCGGCCGGCGCGGCGATCCCCATCTGGGGCGACATCGAACTGTCCTGGCGCATCGACCGCGCCGAGGTCTACGGACCGGCCCGTCGGTGGCTGGCCGTCACCGGGACGAACGGCAAGACCACTACGACCATGATGCTGCACGCGATCCTCGAGGCCTCCGGCCTCGGCAGCGTCGCGTGCGGCAACATCGGTCTTCCCGTGCTCGACGCCCTGCGCCGCGACGAACCGCGGGCCGACGTACTCGCCGTCGAGTTGTCGTCCTTCCAGCTGCACTGGGCGCCCTCGGTTCGGCCCGAGGCCGGCGTCGTGCTCAACATCGCCGAGGACCATCTCGACTGGCACGGCGGCATCGAGAACTACATCGAGGCCAAACTCGGTGCGCTCACCGGCGCCGTCGGGGTCATCGGTCTCGACGACCCGATCGCCGGTGGTCTCGGCGACCGGTCCCTTGCCGTGGTCACCGTGGGCTTCACCCTGGGCTATCCCCAGGAAGGCGAACTCGGGATCAGCGGCGAACTGCTCGTCGACCGGGCGTTCGCCGATTCCGCCGTGCTCGCCCGGGTGGACGACGTGACGCCGCCCGGCCCCGCCGGACTGTCCGACGCACTCGCGGCCGCAGCCCTCGCCCGGGCCATCGACGTGCCCGCCTCGGCGGTGCACGACGGCCTGCGACGGCACCGCGTCGGTCCGCACCGCGCCGCGCCGGTCGGGCAGGTCGACGGCGTCGAGTACATCGACGATTCGAAGGCGACCAATCCGCACGCGGCCCGTAGTTCGCTGCTCGCCCGCGACCGCGTGGTGTGGATCGCCGGTGGTCTGCTCAAGGGCGCCCGCGTGGACGACCTGGTCGCCGAGGTTGCGCCGCGACTGTCCGGAGCCGTGCTGCTCGGCCGCGACGCCGGCGACATCGCCGACGCGCTGGCGCGACACGCCCCGCAGGTCCCGGTCGTCGTCGTGGACACGGGCGACGATGAAGCGATGACCGATGCGACGAGCGAGACCGACACGTCTTCGGTGAGGAGGGCCGTGGCACCGGGCGTCGACGGTCCTGCCGCGATGCGCGTGGTGGTCCGGGAAGCGGCCGCACTCGCCTCGCCGGGGGAGACGGTGCTGCTCGCCCCGGCCGCGGCATCGCTCGACATGTTCGCCGATTACGCGGAGCGCGGCCGGAGTTTCGCGTCCGCGGTCGAGGAACTCCGCGGGGGCGGGACGCAACCGTGACCCCTCGGGCAGGAGCGACCCGAGCAGGGGCGAACACCGACGAGCCGGTGGTCGGAGTACGCGGCCGGTTCGGGGCCTGGATGGCGCGACCGCTCGCGTCCTTCCATCTCGTGGTGACGATCGCCGTCCTGCTCACCGTGCTCGGCCTCGTCATGGTGCTGTCGTCGTCGAGCGTCGGCGCGGTGGCCGCGGCGGGATCGGCCTACGGATTGTTCACCTCCCAGGCGATCTTCGCCGTCCTGGGCATGGTGATCTTCTACATCGCGCTGCAGATCCCGGTCCGGGTGATGCGACGCTTCGCCTTCCCGGCGTTCGCGTTCTCGGTCGTGCTGCTCGTGCTTGTGCTCATACCGGGCATCGGTACGGTCTCGCAGGGCACCCGGGGGTGGTTCGTCATCGCCGGTATCTCGTTGCAGCCGGCGGAGATCGCCAAGATCACCCTTGCCGTGTGGGGTGCGCACCTGCTCGCCTCCCGGCGTGGGGAGAACTCGACGCTGCGCGAGATGCTCGTCCCGGTCGTCCCGGCCGCCCTGCTCGTGACCGGCCTGATCGTGCTCCAGCCCGACCTCGGCACCACCGTCTCGATCGTGATCATCGTGATCGCCCTGTTGTGGTTCGCGGGACTGCCGCTCAAGGTGTTCCTCGGGATCGTCGGCACGGCCGCCACACTCGCGGTGATCCTGGCCTTGACGGCCGGCTATCGCTCGCAGCGTGTGCGGGCCTTCTTCAACCCCGGCGACGACCCGCAGGGTGCCGGTTACCAGGCGCGACAGGCGAAGTTCTCCCTCGCGGACGGCGGCCTGTGGGGTCGCGGGCTCGGTCAGAGCCGCGCGAAGTGGAGTTATCTGCCCAACGCCCACAACGACTTCATCTTCGCGATCATCGGTGAGGAACTGGGCTTCCTCGGTGGAGTGGCCGTCATCGGCCTGTTCGGTCTGTTCGCCTATGTCGGACTGCGGATCGCGATGCGCTCGGCCGACCCCTTCCTGCGCCTGTTCACTGCGACGGCGACGACGTGGATCATCGGCCAGGCCTTCATCAACATCGGCTACGTCGTGGGACTGCTGCCCGTGACCGGCCTGCAGTTGCCGCTCGTGTCGGCCGGTGGTACCTCGACGGCCACCACCCTGCTGATGTTCGGCCTGATCGCCAACGCAGCCAGACACGAACCCGAGGCCATCGCCGCGCTGCACGCGGGTCAGGACGGCCGGTTCGCGCGGCTGCTGCGCCTGCGCAAGCCGGAGGCCTACCGGGCCGGTCGCTCCTCGGCGGCGCGTACGGTCGCAGCACGACAGCCGCGAGCGCGGGCCGCGGCGCCCGAGCGCAGTGCCCGCCCCGCGTCGAAAGGTGGGGGATCGCGCAAGCGGCAGTCCCCCGCACCGAACGAGCGGCAACGGGGAGCCGCGACGGACCGCCGGACATCGGCAGGCCGGACGGAACCCCGGGAGGGGACCGGCCGGGCCCGGCGTGCACAACCTGCACGCGAACCGGCTCGCGGCCGGCAGCAGACGAACCGCACGACACGCGGATCGAACGGACGAAGCGGAGAGAGGGGGAACCGTAGGTGAGTGGGGAGAGGCCGGCACTGTCGGTGGTGGTGGCCGGAGGCGGCACGGCCGGTCATATCGAACCGGCACTCGCGGTGGCCGACGCCGTTCGCGCGCTCGTGCCTGACGCGCGGATCACCGCGATCGGCACCGAACGGGGACTCGAGACGACGCTGGTGCCGCGCCGCGGATATCCCCTCGAACTCATCCCACCGGTGCCGCTGCCCCGCAAGCCGACGGTGGACCTGCTGAGACTTCCCGGCCGGGTGGTCTCGTCGGTGCGCCGTACCAGGCAGATCCTCGACGAGGTCGGCGCCGACGTCGTCGTCGGTTTCGGCGGGTACGTCGCGTTGCCCGCCTATCTCGCGGCCGGAGCCGGTCCGCTGCGTCGACGCCGGCGCATCCCGGTCGTCGTCCACGAGGCCAATGCCAGTGCGGGCATCGCCAATCGCATCGGTGCCCTGCGGGCCGAGCGCGTGCTCGCCGCCGTCCCGCGCTCGGGAATCGTCCGGCGCGGTGACGCGCAGATCGTGGGGATCCCGGTCCGCTCGTCGATCACCGGTCTCGACCGCGCCGGGCTGCGCGCGGAGGCACGCCGGCACTTCGGTCTGCCCGACGACGTACCCGTGCTGCTCGTCTTCGGTGGGTCGCAGGGTGCACGCTCGCTGAACGAGGCCGTGTCCGGCGCGTCCTCGGCACTCGCGGAGGCCGGCATCGCGGTGCTGCACGCGCACGGACCGAAGAACACCGTGGACATCCCCGCCCATGTCGGTCACGCCCGCGCCCCGTACGTCACCGTGCCCTATCTCGAACGGATGGACCTCGCGTACTCCGCCGCCGATGCGGTGGTCTGCCGGTCCGGGGCCATGACGGTCGCGGAGGTCTCGGCGGTGGGTCTGCCCGCCGTGTACGTGCCGCTCCCGCACGGGAATGGTGAACAGGAACTCAACGCCCGCCCCGTCGTCGAGGCCGGCGGTGGCAGGATCGTCGCCGACGGCGACCTGACTTCGGACTATGTCGCCACGGAAGTGGTGTCGCTGCTCGGCGACGAGCGGAGACTCGTGGAGATGGGGCGCAGCGCCGCGGCCGCTGGTCACCGCAGCGCCGCAGACGAGATGGCGCGCATAGTGCTCGAGGTTGCCGGAGTGGAACCGAACAGGAGTGAACGATGAGTGCGCAGTTACCCGCTGAACTCGAGCGGGTGCACATGGTCGGTATCGGCGGTGCCGGGATGTCGGGCATCGCCCGGATCCTGCTCGCCCGTGGGGGACAGGTATCGGGTTCCGACGCGAAGGAGAGCCGCGGTGTGCTCGCGCTGCGGGCCCGCGGCGCGCAGGTCCGCATCGGCCACGCCGCCGAGGCTCTCGACCTGCTGGAGGGTGGTCCTACCGCCCTGGTCACAACGTTCGCGGCTATCCCGAAGGACAATCCCGAACTGGTCGCCGCCCGCGAGCGGGGCATCCCGATCCTGTTGCGACCCGCGGTCCTCGCCTCGCTGATGCGAGGGAACCGCACCTTCCTGGTCTCCGGCACCCACGGCAAGACCTCCACGACGTCGATGCTCGTCGTCGCGCTGCAGCACTGCGGCCTCGATCCGTCCTTCGCGGTGGGCGGTGAACTCAACGAATCCGGGACCAACGCCCACCACGGCAGCGGGGACGTCTTCGTCGCCGAAGCCGACGAGAGCGACGGCTCGCTGCTGCAGTACGACCCGAACACCGTGATCGTCACGAACATCGAGGCCGATCACCTCGACTACTTCGGCACGCCGGAGGCGTACACGGCGGTCTTCGACGAGTTCGTCGCCCGCATCGCCCCCGGCGGCCTGCTCGTCGTCTGCCTCGACGACCCCGGCTCGGCGGCCCTCGCCGAGCGCGTCGTCGCCCTCGGCCGCGACGACCTGCGGGTGCAGGGTTACGGCACCGCCGACGTCATCGGCACCGTGGGCGACCACCGCGGCGTTCCCGTCGGGGTGCGGCTGCTCGGCTGGGAGGCCAAGGATGTCGGCGGCGTCGCCGAGTTCCACCTCGCGGGTGAGGATTCGCCGCGCACCGTGCGACTGTCCGTCCCCGGCCGGCACATGGCGCTCAATGCTCTCGCCGCGCTGCTCGCCGCGCTCGAAGCCGGAGCGCAGGTCGACGAGGCGCTGGAAGGCCTCGCCGGTTTCGGTGGTGTGCACCGGCGGTTCCAGTACACCGGCCGCGAACACGGTGTGCGGGTGTTCGACGACTACGCCCACCATCCCACCGAGGTCCGCGCGGTCCTTGCGGCCGCGGCCGAACTCGTGGCGGGAGAGCCGCTGCGCTACACCGAGACGGGTACCGAACGGCCCCGCGTGATCGTCGTCTTCCAGCCGCATCTCTACTCGCGCACCGAGGCGTTCGCCACCGAGTTCGGGCAGGCTCTCGACCTCGCCGACGAGGTCGTGGTGCTCGACGTCTACGGCGCCCGGGAGGAACCGATCCCGGGTGTGAGCGGTGCGCTGGTCGCGCGGGCGGTGAGCAAGCCTGTGCACTACCAGCCGAATCTGTCCGCGGTGCCGCGGCAGGTCGCGCGTCTGACCCGGCCGGGTGATGTCGTGATCACGATGGGTGCCGGTGACGTAACGATGCTGGGCCGGCAGATCCTCGACGCGCTCCACAGCAAACCGGGTCGCTTCCGTCCGGCCGGGGCGGCTCCCGAGCCTGGCGGATTCCGCGCACCCGGCGGTTCCGGACCGGGACCGATCAGCTCGTGACGCCCGCCGCCGTCTCGTCGCGCCGCCGTCGCGGACGACCGCCACGCGAACCGCGTGAGCCCGATGAAGCCCGCGAACGCAGCACTGCCCGCCGCCCGTCCGGGCGGTCGGTGCGCCTGCGGACGGTACTGCTAGGGGCGGCTGTCGTCGCGGTGTTCCTCGGCGCCATCGCGGTGGCGTGGCTGTCGCCGTTGCTGTCCGTGCGGGTGATCGAGGTGGACGGGATCGAGGTCGTCACCTACGACGAGGTGGTCGACGCGCTCGCGGTCGCCGAGGGCACGCCGCTGCTCCGGGTCGACACGGCCGCGGCGGCCCAGCGGGTCGCGACGATTCCGCGTGCGGCGTCGGCCCGGGTCCAGCGGGTCTATCCCTCCACCGTCCGGGTGACAGTGACCGAGCGCGAGGCGATGGTCTTCTTCGACGCCCCCGACGGCACCCACTCTGTCGACATCGAGGGAGTGGACTTCGCGGTCGAGCCGCCTCCGATGTTCACTCCCCGTCTCGTCACTCCGACGCCGGGCACCGGCGATTCCGCGACCCGCGCCGCCGTGGAGGTGCTCGACAAGTTACCGCCCGACCTGCGCGTGCAGGTGGAGACGGTCGAAGCGCCCTCCCCGTCCGACATCTCGATCGTCCTCACCGACGGGCGTGTCGTGGTGTGGGGTGGAACCGATCGTTCCGAGCGGAAGGCGGCGGTCGTCGGCCCGCTGCTGACACAGCCGGGGGAGCGATTCGACGTGGCGAGTCCCGACCTGCCGACGGTGAGGTGAGGGATCGACGAAATTCGTCCGGCGTGTCCGGCGCGTCTACTGGCTAATCTCGGTACCCGTGCCATAGCGTTTCGGACAGTCGCGTTACTTGACATAACCTTCAAGCTGTGGTTGAGGGTTTGTCGGGGCAGCGCGCTGCGGAGCCGTCCGCCCGACCGGCGGACGTGACCGACATCGAGTCAGACCCAGACCCAGCACCACCCGGACACCATGCACCACCCGGAACTTCAGGAAGGCGAGAGCACATGACGCCCCCGCACAACTACCTCGCCGTAATCAAGGTCGTCGGTATCGGCGGTGGCGGCGTGAACGCGGTCAACCGCATGATCGAGCAGGGACTCAAGGGAGTCGAGTTCATTGCCGTCAACACCGACGCGCAAGCCCTGCTCATGTCGGATGCCGACGTCAAGCTCGACGTCGGCCGCGAACTGACCCGCGGACTCGGCGCCGGCGCAGACCCGGAGGTCGGCCGCAAGGCCGCCGAGGATCACAAGGACGAGATCGAAGAAGTACTCAAGGGCGCCGACATGGTCTTCGTGACCGCAGGCGAGGGTGGTGGAACCGGTACCGGCGGCGCTCCCGTCGTCGCGAGCATCGCCCGCAAGCTCGGCGCGCTCACCGTCGGTGTCGTCACGCGTCCGTTCTCGTTCGAGGGCAAGCGCCGCGGCAGTCAGGCCGACACCGGCATCCAGACGCTGCGCGAGTCCTGCGACACGCTCATCGTCATCCCCAACGACCGGCTCCTCCAGCTCGGCGACGCCGCCGTCAGTCTCATGGACGCCTTCCGCTCCGCCGACGAGGTGCTCCTCAACGGTGTCCAGGGCATCACCGACCTCATCACCACACCGGGTCTGATCAACGTCGACTTCGCCGACGTGAAGGGCGTCATGTCGGGTGCCGGCTCCGCGTTGATGGGCATCGGCTCGTCGCGCGGCGAGGGGCGTGCGATCAAGGCCGCGGAGGCCGCGATCAACTCGCCGCTGCTCGAGGCGTCGATGGAAGGCGCGCGCGGGGTGCTGCTGTCGATCGCCGGCGGATCCGATCTCGGCCTGTTCGAGATCAACGAGGCTGCCTCGCTCGTGCAGGAGGCCGCGCACATCGACGCCAACATCATCTTCGGCACGGTCATCGACGACTCGCTCGGCGACGAGGTCCGCGTGACCGTCATCGCCGCGGGCTTCGAGGGCGGAACGCCTGCCCGCCGTCCCGTCGAGGTCGGCCAGCAGCAGCAGGGGCAGGCGCAACAGCAGCCTCCGCCTCAGCAGCAGCAGCAGCCGGCCGGTCGGCCCGGTGCGATCGGCGTCGCGCGCGCCGGCGAACTCGGCCGTCCCGAGCGCGAGACCGTCGAAACCACCCCCGTGCGCGAGCAGCCCCCCGTCGGCAGCCAGCCGCCGGCCGGAGGCGGCAACGCACCCCGCAGCGTGGACATCGACGACGACGGTGACGACGACGTCGACGTGCCGATCTTCATGCGCCGTTGACGGCTCCGCACCGCCTGCTGCGCGCCCGCCGGGTCGTGACCACACGAGCCGGCGGGGTGTCCGCAGCTCCGTACGACAGTTTCAACCTCGCCGATCACGTCGGTGACGACCCGGCCGCAGTCGCTGCCAACCGGCGGCGGCTCGCGTCCGTCATCGGGTTGCCGCCCGAGCGGTTCGTCTGGATGGAACAGATCCACAGCCGCAACGTCACCGTGGTCGACGGGACGGTGTCCGAACCCGTTCCCGCCACCGATGCGCTCGTCACCCGCGAGACCGGGCTCGCGCTCGTGACCCTCAGCGCCGACTGCGTGTCGATCCTGCTGTCCGACGAGGTGGCCGGGGTGATCGCCGCGGTGCACGCCGGCCGGGTGGGGGCGCGCATCGGGATCCTCCCGCGCGTGCTCGACGTCATGGTCGATCTCGGCGCCCGCCCCGATCGCATCGGTGCGCTGCTCGGACCGGCCGCGAGTGGCCGGCAGTACGAGGTGCCCGCGGCGATGAGGGCCGATGTCGAGGCACACCTGCCCGGCAGCGCGACCCGCACGGATCGCGGTACTCCCGGACTCGACCTGCGTGCCGGACTGCGCCGCCAGCTCGCCGATCACGGCGTGACCGCCGTGGTGGAGGATCCGCGCTGCACGATCGAGGACACCTCGCTGTTCAGCCACCGGCGTTCGGCACCCACGGGGCGGTTCGCCTCGGTCGTCTGGCTCGAGGAGGCCGGCGAGGAGGGAACGGCGTGAGCCCCCCCACCTCCGAGGAGCGGCGCGACGAACTCGCCGGACGTCTCGCCGCCGTACGCGAGCGGCTCGACGCCGCGGCGCGCGCCGCCGGACGCGATCCGTCGGACGTCGCGTTGCTGACTGTCACAAAGTTCTTTCCCGCCTCCGACGCCGTGCTCCTCCACGAGCTGGGATGCGAACGCTTCGGCGAGTCCCGCGAGCAGGAGGCAAGCGCGAAGATCGCCGTGTTCCGGGAGAGCGTCGACGCGCCGGTCGAGTGGCACATGATCGGTCGGGTGCAGCGCAACAAGGCCCGTGCCGTCGCCCGTTGGGCGCACACGGTGCACTCGGTCGACAGTCTCCGTCTCGTGCAGGCCTTCGAGAAGGGGGCGCGGGCCGCCCTCGACACCGGCGAACGCACCGTACCGCTGCGGGCACTGCTGCAGGTCAGCCTCGACGGCGACCGGGAGCGCGGCGGCGTGGTCGCCGAGGATCTTCCCGCCCTCGCCGAGGCGGTCGCCGCGTCCGAGGTCCTCGAACTCGGAGGCTTGATGGGAGTGCCGCCGCTCGGGTGGGAGCCCGAGCGGGCATTCGAGCAGCTTCACGCCATGCATGCACGGTTGCTGCAGGACCACCCGGCGGCGGTGGAGCTGTCCGCGGGCATGTCGGGTGACCTCGAGCACGCGGTTCGATGGGGTTCGACGTGCGTGCGTGTCGGAACGGCGGTCTTGGGGTATCGACCGTTAGCCTGAATGACATCCGCCGCGCGAGGGAAAGGCGATCGATGAGCACACTCCACAAGTTCAAGGCGTACTTCGGGATGGTGCCGCTCGAGGATTACGAGGACGAGTACCTCGACGATCCGGCGAGTGGCCGCCGCGACCGTGATCGCGACTACGGCGAGGCCACTTATGGCGGCTACGCGCCGTCGCATCGCGACGAGTACGCCCCGTCGCACCGCGAGGAACCGGTTCGCGAGTTCGAGCACGACGAGTTCGACCGATACGAGCCGGCACCGCGTCCGCGGGTCGAACCCATCACCGCTCGCAGTCCCCGTCCGGCGCCCACCCCGGCCCGCGCGGTTCCCAGCCGTGCACCACTGACGGCGGAGAGCCGGCTCGAGCGCGCCGAGCCCCGGCGTGGTGCGCTCTTCGACGAGGGAGGTCCGTTGTCCAAGATCACCACGTTGCGCCCCCGCGACTACAGCGAGGCGCGCACGATCGGTGAGCGTTTCCGCGACGGAACGCCGGTCATCATGGACCTCGTCGAGATGAGCAACGCCGACGCCAAGCGACTCGTGGACTTCGCGGCCGGGCTCGCCTTCGCGCTGCGCGGTTCGTTCGACAAGGTGGCCACGAAGGTCTTCCTGCTCTCGCCCGCCGACATCGACGTCTCCGCCGAGGAACGGCGGCGTATCGCCGAGACCGGCTTCTACAACCAGCAGTAGTCGACGCGCGCTGCGCGGGCGTGCACACGGCACGTCCCTCGTGGCATGCCCGTCGCCGTCCCTCGAGTGTTCCGACACGCCCGGCCATGATGCAGATCACTGCAGGCCGGGCGTTTCGGTTTTGATCGACCCGTCATCGTCGGGCATTGTGGGCAGGTGGCCGTTTTCGAGGTGCTGTGGTTCCTGCTGTTCATCTTCTGGCTTCTGCTGATCGGGCGGATCATCGTCGAGTTCATCAGAACCTTCGCGCGGGAGTGGAAGCCGTCCGGCTTCGTGGTCGTCGTTCTCGAGGCGATCTTCACGGTCACGGATCCGCCGGTGAAGCTGCTGCGGAGACTGATTCCGCCGCTCAATCTCGGTGGTGTACGGCTCGATCTGTCCATCATGGTCTTGCTGTTCATCGTGTATTTCCTCATGGCATTCCTGCCCAGGGGCGGCGCAGCATGATGCCTGCGTCGGACGTCGGGTCGAGCCGTCCCGGAGCTGCCGTGTGCCACAATGGAGTGCCATATACAGTGGGTTTTGATACGCGTAACGCACTGTCGATTACTCAGAACGCCTGCTTGACCGCTTACTCGACGCGTGAAGGGATCCTTCCATGCCGCTGACACCAGCTGATGTGCACAATGTCGCGTTCAGCAAGCCTCCGATCGGGAAGCGTGGTTACAACGAGGACGAGGTCGACGCCTTCCTCGATCTCGTCGAGCAGGAGTTGACGAACCTCATCGAGGAGAACGCCGACCTGCGTCAGCGGGTCGCCGAACTCGACCAGGAGCTTGCCGAAGCCAAGAAGGCGCCGCGCAGCGCGTCGTCGTCCGCGCCGGCGGCCCCGTCCAAACCCGAACCCGCGCGTGTCGTCGAGACACCCAAGCCGGAACCCGCCCCGGCGCCGGCTCCGGCACCCGTCCCGGTCGCCGCTGCGCCGTCGAGCGGCGACGCGAGCATGCAGGCCGCCAAGGTCCTCGGGCTCGCGCAGGAGATGGCCGACCGCCTCACCGGCGACGCCAAGGCCGAGGCCGAGGAGCTCGTGCGCAACGCTCGGACCAACTCCGAGCAGCTCGTCTCCGACGCCCGCACCCGCAGCGAGGCGATGATCGCCGACGCGCGGCAGAAGTCCGACGCGATGCTCGCCGATGCCCGCACCCGTTCGGAGACCCAGCTGCGTCAGGCCAAGGAGAAGGCCGACGCGCTGCAGGCGGACGCGGAGAAGAAGCACACCGAGATCATGGCCACGATCAACCAGCAGCGTTCGGTGCTGGAGGAGCGCATCGAGCGGCTCAAGACGTTCGAGCGTGAATACCGGGTGCGCCTGAAGTCCTATCTGGAGTCGCAGCTCGAAGAGCTCGAGCAGCGCGGTTCCGCCGTTCCGGTGGACGGTGGACAGGAAGTGTTCAACCAGTCCAACTCGTCGTCGTCGTTCGGATCGTCGTCCTTCGCGAAGGGCAACAGCTGACCGACGGTCTCTCCGGCTGGTGCTGTACGGCCTGGTGCTGTACCTCGGTAGAGGAGGAGCGTCGTGCTCGTCGTCACGCTGGTACTCGCAGCTGTCGGATTCGGTCTTCTCGTGATCGCGTTGATGACCGGTTCGGTGCTCTGGGCATGGGGTTGTATCGCGGTGTGCGTCGTGGGAGCGGTGCTCCTGCTGGCGAGCACGCTCGGCGGACGGAGTTCGGCCGAAGGTGAGTGGGCCGATCCCCGTTCCGTCGGGCAGGCCGGAGCCTCGGGCGGACGTCCCGGTCGGCGTGCATCGCGCCGGCGTCGCGGCGACCGGAATTCTTCGGATCGCTGAAGCGTCCTACAATATGCATCACCGAGCGTGAAGCTCGATCCCGCGATCGCGGGCGGCGTCGATCCGGCCATCACCGGGGAGCCTCCGGAAGAACGGCGACGTTGCCGGTCGCCCAGTAGAACCGGACGGGTGGGCCCGTCACAGCCCGAACGAGTGGCCGTCCCCCGGGACGAGCAAGCGGGGTGGTACCGCGGTGGCCGTGCACGCGCACGGCGATCGTCCCCGTGCCGAGACGTATCCAGGCACGGAGGAGCCACGCTGTGACCGAGAACCACGCTGCACCGGATCCCACCGCAGCAACCGCCGGCAGTACTGCCGGATATCCGCGCGTCGACTACGACCTGCCGCGCGATTCGGGTGTCGACTTCCCGGCGCTCGAAGAATGTGTGCTCGCACAGTGGGCCTCCGACGGCACCTTCGAGGCCTCGCTGCGCAACCGCGACGGCGCCGACGAGTTCGTCTTCTACGACGGCCCGCCCTTCGCGAACGGACTCCCGCACTACGGGCACCTGCTCACCGGCTACGTCAAGGACGTCGTCCCGCGTTTCCAGACCATGCTCGGCAAGAAGGTCGACCGTCGCTTCGGCTGGGACTGCCACGGCCTGCCCGCCGAGCTCGAGGCGGAGAAGCAGCTCGGCATCAAGGACAAGTCCGAGATCGACTCGATGGGCGTGGCCGAGTTCAACGCCTACTGCAAGCAGTCGGTGTTGCGCTATACCGGTGAGTGGCGCGACTACGTCACCCGCCAGGCACGCTGGGTCGACTTCGACAACGACTACAAGACCCTCGACCTCGACTTCATGGAGTCGGTCATGTGGGCGTTCAAGTCGCTGTACGAGAAGGGCCTGATCTACCAGGGCTTCCGCGTGCTGCCCTACAGTTGGTACGAGCAGACGCCGCTGTCGAACCAGGAGACCCGTCTCGACGACGCCTACAAGATGCGTCAGGACCCGGCGGTCACCGTCGACATGGTGCTGCGCGCCCCCGGCTCCGAACTCGACGGCGCGTGCGCGCTCATCTGGACCACCACGCCGTGGACCCTGCCGTCCAACCTCGCGATCGCGGTGCACCCCGAGATCGAGTATGTCGCCGTGCGCGGGGCCGACGACAAGACCTACCTGCTCGCGCAGGATCGTCTCGGCCACTACGCCCGCGAACTCGGCGAGGAGCCCGAGGTGCTCGGCCGTTACCGCGGCACCGACCTCGTCGGTCTCGCCTACGAGCCGCCCTTCGACTTCTTCACCGGCCGCGAGAACGCCCACCGGGTGATCGCCGCCGACTACGTCACCACCGAGTCCGGCACCGGAATCGTCCACCTCGCACCGGCTTTCGGTGAAGAGGACATGGAGTACTGCCAGCGCAACGGCATCGAGCTCGTACAGCCGCTCGATCCGGGCGGCAAGTTCACCTCGATGGTGCCGCCGTACGAGGGTCTGCAGGTCTTCGACGCCAACCCGGCCATCATCAAGGACCTCAAGGCCGCCGGAAAGCTTGTGCGGCACGAGACCATCGAGCACTCCTACCCGCACTCGTGGCGGTCGGGTCAGCCGTTGATCTACATGGCGGTGCCGTCGTGGTTCGTCGCCGTCACCCGTTTCCGCGACCGCATGGTCGAGCTCAACCAGCAGATCACGTGGGTGCCCGAGCACATCCGCGACGGTCAGTTCGGCAAGTGGCTCGAAGGTGCCCGCGACTGGAACATCAGCCGTAACCGCTACTGGGGCAGCCCGATCCCGGTGTGGATCTCGGACGACCCGGAGTACCCGCGTGTCGACGTCTACGGTTCGCTCGACGAACTCGAACGCGACTTCGGCGTGCGGCCCACCGACCTGCACCGGCCGATGATCGACGAACTCACCCGGCCGAATCCCGACGACCCGACCGGGAAGTCGACCATGCGTCGCGTCCCCGAGGTCCTCGACTGCTGGTTCGAGTCCGGCTCGATGCCGTTCGCCCAGGTGCACTATCCCTTCGAGAACCGCGACTGGTTCGACACGCACTACCCGGGCGACTTCATCGTCGAGTACAACGGCCAGACCCGCGGCTGGTTCTACACGCTTCACGTCCTGGCCACCGCGTTGTTCGACCGTCCCGCCTTCAAATGCGTTGCCGCCCACGGCATCGTTCTCGGCGACGACGGCCTGAAGATGAGCAAGTCGAAGGGCAACTATCCCGACGTCAACGAGGTCTTCGCCCGCGACGGTTCCGACGCGATGCGCTGGTTCCTCATGTCCTCGCCGATCCTGCGCGGCGGCAACCTCGTCGTCACCGAACAGGGTATTCGCGAGGGCGTGCGGCAGGCGCTGCTGCCGCTGTGGAACGCGTGGAGCTTCCTCCAGCTGTACGCGTCGAAGCCGGGCACCTGGCGGACCGATTCGACGAACGTGCTCGACCGGTACATCCTCGCCAAGCTCGCGCAGACCCGCGACGTCATCACCGAGGCACTCGAGACCGTCGACATCGCCGGGGCGTGCGACGAGCTGCGCACCTTCTGCGACGCGCTGACCAACTGGTACGTGCGCCGCTCGCGGAACCGGTTCTGGGACGAGGACACCGACGCGATCGACACCCTCCACACGGTGCTCGAGGTCGTCACGCGCCTGGCCGCGCCGCTGCTGCCGATGGCGTCCGAGGTGATCTGGCGGGGTCTGACCGGTGGTCGGTCGGTGCACCTGGCGGACTGGCCGGCGGCCGACGACCTGCCCTCGGATCCCGCGCTCGTCGCGGCGATGGACGAGGTGCGCGGGGTGTGCTCGACCGTGCTGTCGCTGCGCAAGGCCCAGAAGCTGCGCGTGCGGCTGCCGCTGCCCGAGGTGACGGTGGCGACGCCTGGTTCGTCGCATCTCGATCCGTTCGTCGATCTCATCAAGGACGAGGTCAACGTCAAGCGGGTCGTGACCACCGACGACGTCGAGGCCCACGGCCGGTTCGAGGTGGTCGTCAACGCGCGTGCCGCCGGTCCGCGTCTCGGCAAGGACGTGCAGACGGTCATCAAGGCCGTCAAGGCGGGAGACTGGACGCAGGCGGAGGACGGCACGGTCACCGCGGCCGGCATCGCCCTGCTGCCCGAGGAGTACACCAGCCGTCTGGTCGCGGCCGAGCCGGAATCCACCGCCGCGCTGCCGGGTGGCAACGGCCTGGTGGTCCTCGACACGGCCGTCACCGAGGAACTCGAGGCCGAGGGCTGGGCCAAGGACCGCATCCGCGAGTTCCAGGACGCGCGCCGCAACCTCGGCCTGGAGGTCTCCGACCGCATCTCGGTGCGGTTCGAGGTTCCCGCCGAACGCGCCGAATGGGCTGCCCGCCACCGGGATCTGATCGCCGGCGAGATCCTCGCCACGACCTTCGAACTCGGTGCCCCCGAGGGCGAGGCGATCGAACTCGGCGAGGGAACCCGCGCGTCCATCGTCAAGGCGTGACCGGGCCGGTGCTTCCGGGAGGATCGAGCGTCCTTCCGGAAGCACCGGTCTGCGGCCTCCCGCCGGACGTGTGGGTGCGGCGCACTAGTCTCGACACGTGCCCGCTTCCGTGAGTCGGCGCTGGGTGTTGCACCTGGATCTCGACGCGTTCTTCGCGTCCGCCGAGCAGTTGACCCGGCCGACCCTGCGGGGCCGGCCGGTCCTCGTCGGTGGGCTCGGTGCCCGCGGGGTGGTGGCCGGCGCGAGCTACGAGGCTCGCGTCTACGGTGCGCGCTCGGCCATGCCGATGAGCCGGGCACGGCGCCTCGTCGGACCGGCGGCGGTCGTGCTGCCTCCGCGCGGAATCCTGTACCGCGAACTGAGCGGACTCGTCTTCGACACCCTGCGCGCCCGGATCCCCATTCTCGAGACCCTCTCGCTCGACGAGGCGTTCGCCGAACCTCTCGAACTGGCCGGCGCCGACGCCGACGAGGTCGAACGCTTCTGTGCGGAGCTACGCGAACACGTCAGGGAGAAAACGGGTCTCGTCGCCTCCATCGGAGCAGGATCGGGTAAGCAGATCGCGAAGATCGGGTCCGGTCTCGCGAAACCGGACGGGCTGCTCGTCGTCCGGCCCGAAGGCGAGCTTCCGTTGCTGCACAACCTGCCGGTGCGCAAGCTGTGGGGGATCGGTCCGGTGGCCGAGGACCGGTTGCGGCGACTCGGTATCGAGACCATCGGCGATCTCGCGGCGCTGCCCGTCGCCGAGGCCGCGTCGATCCTCGGCGGCACCATCGGACCGGGATTGCACCGGCTCGCCAACGGATTCGACGACCGGCCCGTCGCCGAACGCGCCGAGGCGAAACAGGTCAGCGCCGAGACCACCTTTCCCACGGACATCGTCGCGATGCCCGGACTGCGGCGGGCGATCGCCGCGTCCGCGACCGCCGCGCACACACGCCTGCGCAAGGACGGGCGTGCCGCCCGCACGGTGGTGCTCAAGCTGCGCAAGGCCGACATGTCGGTGCTCACCCGGTCGTCGACCCTGCCCTACGCCACCGAGGACGTGCAGGTGCTCACCGCCGCCGCCCAGCGCCTCGCGCTCGATCCCCTCGAGATCGGCCCCGTCCGGCTCGTCGGGGTGGGTTATGCGGGTCTGTCCGCGATCGCGCAGGACAGCCTGTTCCCCGAACTCGACCGGACGACGACCGAGGAGATCGGACCGGCCGAGGAGGACGACGAGGAGCGCGTCGTGGCGAGCGGGCCGGCCACCCGGTGGACGCCGGGCGCCGACGTCTGCCATCCCGAATTCGGGAACGGATGGGTGCAGGGCGCGGGCCACGGCGTGGTCACCGTCCGCTTCGAGACACGCAGCACGGGTCCGGGACCAGCGCGGACGCTCGACGAGAACGATCCCGACCTCACCGTCGCCGACCCGCTCGCGAGCCTGAACTGAAACATGTTCCCGGCGCCCTCATGGTCTTCTTACTACCGCCGGGTACTCTTGCGGGCGATCCGCTGCCGGATGACCGAGCACGACGAACACATCGTGCACGACCGAACGAGAAGGACGAGAAGTTGAAGCTTCGCAAGATCACCGTCGCCACCGTGGCGCTCGCCGCCGCCCTCACGATGTCCGCCTGCAGCTCGGACGACAGCGGTAGCTCCTCCGAGACGACCGCGAAGACCAGCACGACCACGACCGCCGCGGCTCCGGCCGTCGACTACCCGCCGGTGCCCACCGTCGAGGAGCTCAACGCCGACCTCGCGCGCGCATTCGACCTGAGCGTCCCGGCCGCCGAGAAGACCGACCTGGTTCAGGGTGCCGAGGAGGATCCGGAGCTGATCAACATGGTCGCCCAGGCGGCCAACGACGCCGGTGTGCAGGTCAACGTCGTCGACGTGACCGACAACGAGAACGGCACGATCACCGCCGGTGTCGAGATGGCGCTCGCGGGCAGCGACCAGCCGTCCTTCGGCACGGTCGACTTCGTCGCCGAGGACGACACCTGGAAGGTGTCGAAGGACTACGCGTGCTCCATCGTCATCAACATGGCGCAGCTGCAGTCCCCGGCCTGCGTGTGATGTAGTACTCGTCCCGAACGAACCGACGGCCGGCGCGGATCATCCGCGCCGGCCGTCGGCGTTCGTCCGTCTCCCGGACTACTGATCCGGGGTGTTCCAGCCCACCCGGTCGACCTGCGACTGCGACAGGCGCGTTCCGCCGTCCGGCTCGACGTAGGTCTGATCGCCGCGCGCCGTCAGTTCCCCGCCGACGGGCAGGGGGAGCGACGCGTCGATCGTCATCGACCCCTCACCGGCCATCGTGTACTGCTCGATGTCGAGACGGCCCTGCCCGTTCGGCAGCACCCAGGTGGACTCGCGCGGTGTCTGTTCAATCTTCACGTCGACCGTGATGCGGTCGTCCTCCCGCTCGACGAGCGTCGCCGTCCCGACCTGGTCGAGGGTGATGCCCGCGCTCATCACCTGCTGGTGGATCTCCCACACCGCGCCCACCCCGACGGCTTCCTCCGGGAACGAGACGATGCGATAGACGGCCTGGTAGAAGGCCTGCTCGATCGCCGACCGTGCGATATTCGCCGCATCGGGAGTGGGCTCGAGGCGCAGCGCACTGATCGCGCCGGTGGGGCCGATCGTCAGTCCGGCTCCGGAACCCTCGGCATCGGACAGTGCCGATCCGAGCGTCTCGTCCGGCGACGTCGCCGATCCGACGGTGATGTCGACCACGGTGCTCGGGTCCTCGTCGGAGACCGCCCGCTCGACCGTCGCCGAGAGCGGAAGGGTCAGCTCGGGAGTGGAGAAGTCCTGCTGCGGGTCGTCGCCGACGCGCTGGAAGACCTCGGACCGGGTGGTGAGGACGACGCCCTGCTGCACCCCGGCCTCCGGTACGAGCCGCACCACCGATCGGGGTTCGGCACCGGGGTCGAGCACTGTCGTGGTCACCGCCGACACCGGCACCGTCACCTCCGTCGATGTCGCCGCCGTGACGGCGGGCGCGCCGTCCGAAGGACCACCGCAACCGGCGACGAGAGCGGAGAGGGACAGCACAGCCGCGAGGGCACACGGCCCCGAGCGGGGGAATCTGGACAGCGCAGGCACGCCACCCAGGGTAGCCACGACGGGAGGGGGAACCGCCGCGGTCGTCCGGTAGGGGATGATGGAGCGGTGACGAACGAAGCTTCCCGACCCGACCGCGACGCGGAGACGCCGGTTCCCGGTCGTGCCGACGAGCCGTCTCCCTCCGTCGGCCGGCGCATGCTGCGGCCGCTGCTGCTCGTGGCGCTCGTCGTCTACGTCGCGGATCTGGTGACGAAGGTGCTCGCCGTCCACTACATCGACCCAGCCGATCCGATCTCGATCGTCGGCGACACGGTCACCCTGACACTCGTCCGCAATCCCGGTGCCGCGTTCTCCATGGCCACGGGCATGACCTGGTTGCTCACGCTGGTCGCGATCGCCGTCGTCGTCGGCGTCGTGAAGATCGGCCGGACCCTGAGATCGAGGTGGTGGGCGCTCGGCCTCGCCCTCGTCCTCGGGGGAGCGCTCGGCAATCTCACCGACCGTCTGTTCCGCTCGCCCGGACCGCTGCAGGGCCACGTCGTCGACTTCGTGTCGGTCGGATGGTGGCCGGTGTTCAACGTCGCCGACTCGGCCATCGTGTGCGGAGCGATCCTGCTCGTGGCCTTGACCGTCTTCGGCGTCGAACCCGACGGTGGTGCCTCGAAGGGCCGGGACGCAGCGCCGGGTGCGGACGAAACGAGAAAGGAATCACACCAGTGAGGGAAACCCGCGCGATGCCCGTACCCGACGGGCTCGACGGGATGCGTGTCGATGCAGGCCTCGCGCGCCTGCTCGGTCTGTCCCGGACCGTGGTCGCCATGCTCACCGAGGAGGGCGCCGTCGTGGTCGACGGCGCGGCGGTGGGCAAGTCCGACCGATTGTCCGCAGGCTCCTGGCTCGAGGTGGAACTGCCCGAGCCGCCCCGCCCCCTGACCATCGAGGCCCAGCCCGTCGAGGGCATGGAGATCCTCTACGCCGACGACGACATCGTCGCGGTCGACAAGCCCGTGGGTGTCGCCGCCCACGCGAGCGTCGGCTGGACCGGACCGACTGTGATCGGCGGCCTCGCCGCCGCCGGCTACCGGATCTCCACGTCCGGCGCCCACGAACGCCAGGGCATCGTGCACCGGCTCGACGTGGGCACCTCCGGCGTCATGGTGGTCGCGACGTCCGAACGCGCCTACACCGTCCTCAAGCGCGCCTTCAAGGAACGCACGGTCGACAAGCGGTACCACGCGCTCGTCCAGGGGCATCCCGACCCGAGCAGCGGCACCATCGACGCACCGATCGGCCGCCACCGCAGCAGCGACTGGAAGTTCACGGTCACCGCCGACGGCAAACCCAGCGTGACGCACTACGACACGATTGAGGCGTTCCAGGCCGCGAGCCTGCTCGACATCCATCTCGAGACCGGCCGGACCCATCAGATCCGGGTGCACTTCTCGGCACTGCGTCACCCCTGCTGCGGCGACCTCACCTACGGAGCCGACCCACGTCTCGCGGCGCGTCTCGGTCTCGAACGGCAGTGGCTGCACGCGTGCACCCTCGGGTTCTCGCACCCCACGCGTGGGCACTGGGTCGAGATCACCAGCAAGTACCCGCCGGATCTCGAACACGCGCTCGCCGTGTTGCGCAACGCCTGACCGATGGGACGCGTCCTGCCCTGGGCGGCGGTCGTCGTTCTCGTCGTCGCCGTGCTCGTCGCCGGGTGGACCTCACCGCCGCGGCCGGCCCCGGTCGGCAGCGACACCCTCGGTCCCGACAACGGGGAAGCGGTCGCCGACTATCTGACACGGGCCGCGGACAGCCTGACCGAGGCCGAAGCGGACGGAGACCTCGAGCACTGGGGACTGGTGTCGTTCACCGACGCCGTCGGCATCGACCGGGTCGTCGAACTCACCGACGAGGTGCGCGTGGCGCAGGTGCTGTTCCGTGTGCCGATCGACCGCGTCCAGACACCACTGGTGCCGGTCGCGGTGCCGGAGAACTCGGAGGCGGTACGTCGTGCCCCCTCGGTCGCCGCGGGCCGGCTGAGCCTGGTGGAGTTCGGGACCGAACGCGCCGCGCGGGTCGGGGCGGTCTCCGCGCAGCGGCTCGCCGACGGCTGCGACTGCGTCGTCGCGGCGGTGCTCCGTGGCACTCCCTCACAGTTCCGGGCCGTCGCCGACGCCCCGGACGTGCGGGCCGTGGAGGTCCTGCCCGCAGACGCGATCGCGGGACGCTTCGCGGTGACCCCGCTGCTGCCCACCCACGTCGAGACGGTCGTGCCCGGCCCGGACGACGGGGAGGTGTGACGGTGCGGTGGATCCCGTCTCGGAACGAAAGTGTCTCGGAACGACAGTGTCTCGGAACGACAGTGTCTCGGAACGACAGTGTCTCGGAACGACAGTGTCTCGGAACGACAGCGCACCGGCGGAGCCGTAGGGTGAGCCGGTGAGCGACTCGGAGGATCGGAACGACTCGGGGCAGCGGAACATCGTGCGCACCGGGGTGCTGTGCGGTCTGGGTGCCTACGGATTGTGGGGACTGTTCCCCGCCTACTTCGGTCTGCTCGAACCCGCCGGCGCCGTCGAGATCCTCGCGCACCGCGTGCTGTGGACCCTCGTGCTCATGCTGATCGTACTGGGCGTCATGGGACGCCTCGGCACCCTGCGCGGCCTGTCGGCCCGCACCTGGGGCCTGGTCGCCGCGGCGTCCACCGCGATCGCGGTCAACTGGGGCGTCTACATCTACGGCGTCGTCTCGGGCCGGGTCGTGGAGACCGCACTCGGCTACTTCATCAACCCGCTCGTCAGCGTGGTGTTCGGTGTCCTGTTCTTCCGGGAACGATTGCGGCCGGCGCAGATCGCGGCGCTGGTGCTCGCGGTGTGCGCGGTGGTGGTCATCACCGTCGACTACGGCAGACCACCGATCATCGCCCTGACCCTGGCGCTGTCCTTCGCGTCCTACGGGGTGATCAAGAAGATCGTGCCGCTCGATCCGCGCACGTCCCTGACAGGGGAGGGGATCGTCGCGGCCCCGTTGGCGCTCGGGTACGTGATCTTCCTCGCGGTGACCGGCACCGGCACCTTCCTCGGGCACGGCGTGGATCACACGGCCCTGCTCGTATCGGCGGGGCTGGTGACCGCAGTGCCGCTGCTGCTCTTCGGCGCGGCCGCACAACGGGTCCCGCTCGCGACACTCGGCATGCTGCAGTACCTCACGCCGAGCCTGCAGATGACGTGGGGTGTGGTGGTGCTCGGGGAGGACATGCCCGCCTCGCGGTGGATCGGTTTCGTCCTGATCTGGATCGCCCTGGCGGTGTACAGCACGGACGCGCTCGTGCGGGCCCGTCGTCAGCGTGCCGTGGTCACTGCGGAGCCTCGCGCGGCTTAGACTCGTCTCTGCCCACAGACATCCCGGGAGAGGCACGCGTGGCTGACTCGTTCGTTCATCTGCACACCCACACCGAGTACTCGATGCTCGACGGTGCCGCGAAGGTCGGACCGTTGTTCAAGGAGGCCGAACGGCTGGGGATGCCGGCCGTGGGCATGACCGACCACGGAAACATGTACGGCGCCAGCGAGTTCTACAACGTCGCCAAGAAGTTCGGCATCAAGCCGATCATCGGCATCGAGGCGTACGTCGCGCCGGAGTCGCGCTTCTCCACCAAGCGTGTGCAGTGGGGTGATCCCGGCCAGAAGTCCGACGACGTCTCCGGCTCGGGTGCCTACACCCACATGACGATGGTCGCCGAGAACTCGACGGGCCTGCGGAACCTGTTCAAGCTGTCCTCCCTCGCATCGATCGAGGGTCAGCTCGGCAAGTGGGCCCGTATGGACGAAGAGCTCATCGCCCACCATCACGAGGGCATCATCGCCACGACCGGCTGCCCGTCGGGCGAGATCCAGACGCGCCTGCGCCTCGGCCACGAGCGCGAAGCGCTCGAGGCCGCCGCGAAGTGGCAGGAGATCTGGGGCAAGGACAACTTCTTCCTCGAGCTGATGGACCACGGCCTGTCCATCGAGCGTCGTGTGCGCGAGGGTCTGATCGAGATCGGCCGCAAGCTCGACATCCCGCCGCTGGTGACCAACGACTGCCACTACGTCACCAAGGATGCGGCCGCGAACCACGAGGCGCTGCTGTGCATCCAGACCGGTAAGACCCTCTCCGATCCCACCCGGTTCAAGTTCGACGGCGACGGCTATTACCTCAAGTCGGCGCAGGAGATGCGCGAGCAGTGGGACCGCGAAGTGCCGGGTGCGTGCGACAACACGCTGCTCATCGCCGAGCGCGTGCAGTCCTACGAGGACGTGTGGACCCACCGCGACCGGATGCCGATCTTCCCGGTGCCGGAAGGGGAGACGCAGGCGAGCTGGTTGCACAAGGAGGTCACGCGCGGCCTCGACCGTCGCTTCCCCGCCGGCCCGCCCCGCGAGTACGTCGAGCGCGCCGAGTACGAGATCAGCGTCATCAATCAGATGGGCTTCCCCGCCTACTTCCTCGTCGTCGGCGACCTCATCAACCACGCCCGCGAGGTCGGCATCCGCGTCGGCCCCGGCCGTGGTTCGGCCGCCGGTTCGCTCGTCGCCTACGCGATGGGCATCACCAACATCGACCCGATCCCGCACGGTCTGCTGTTCGAGCGGTTTCTCAACCCCGAGCGCGTGTCGATGCCCGATATCGATATCGACTTCGACGATCGTCGCCGCGGTGAGATGGTGCGCTACGCCACCGAGCGGTGGGGCAACGACAAGGTCGCCCAGGTCATCACGTTCGGCACCATCAAGACGAAGGCGGCGATCAAGGACTCCGCGCGAGTGCAGTTCGGCCAGCCCGGATTCGCGATCGCCGACCAGATCACCAAGGCACTTCCGCCGCCGATCATGGCGAAGGACATCCCGGTCTCGGGTATCACCGATCCGAGTCACGAGCGGTACAAGGAAGCTGCCGAGGTTCGTCAGCTGATCGAGTCCAACCCGGACATCAAGAAGATCTACGACACTGCGCTCGGGCTCGAGGGCCTGATCCGCAACGCCGGCGTCCACGCCTGCGCGGTGATCATGTCGTCCGAGCCGCTCATGGACGCGATCCCGCTGTGGAAGCGCGCGCAGGACGGCGCGATCATCACGGGCTGGGATTATCCGTCCTGCGAGGCCATCGGCCTGCTGAAGATGGACTTCCTCGGTCTGCGCAACCTCACCGTCATCGGCGACGCGATCGAGAACATCAAGGTCAACCGCGGGATCGATCTCGACCTCGACACCCTCCCGCTGGAGGATCCGGCGACCTACGAACTGCTCGCGCGTGGCGACACGCTCGGCGTGTTCCAGCTCGACGGCAGCGCCATGCGCGACCTGCTGCGCCGCATGCAGCCCACCGGCTTCGAGGACATCGTCGCGGTGCTCGCGCTGTACCGCCCCGGCCCGATGGGCATGAACGCGCACAACGACTACGCCGACCGCAAGAACGGGCGGCAAGAGGTCAAGCCGATCCACCCCGAGCTCGAGGAACCGCTGAAGGAGATCCTCGCCGACACCTACGGCCTGATCGTCTACCAGGAGCAGATCATGCAGATCGCTCAGAAGGTGGCCGGTTACTCGCTCGGACAGGCAGACCTGCTGCGTCGCGCGATGGGTAAGAAAAAGAAGGAGATCCTCGACGAGGCCTACGACGGCTTCGCGCAGGGCATGAAGGACAACGGCTTCTCGCAGGCGGCGATCACCGCGCTGTGGGACACCGTTCTGCCCTTCGCCGGTTACGCGTTCAACAAGTCGCACGCCGCCGGCTACGGCCTGGTCTCGTTCTGGACCGCCTACCTCAAGGCGAACTACCCGGCCGAGTACATGGCCGGTCTGCTCACCTCCGTCGGCGACGACAAGGACAAGGCCGCGGTCTATCTGTCCGACTGCCGCAAGATGGGCATCACGGTGCTGCCGCCGGACGTCAACGAGTCGCACACCAACTTCATGTCGGTGGGTGAGGACATCCGGTTCGGCCTCGGCGCCGTCCGCAACGTCGGCACGAACGTGGTCGCCTCGATCATCAAGGGGCGGGAGGAGAAGGGCCGCTACACTGACTTCTCCGACTATCTCAACAAGATCGACACCGTCGCGTGTTCGAAGAAGGTCACCGAATCCCTCATCAAGGCAGGTGCATTCGACTCGCTCGGACACCCGCGCAAGGGATTGATGCTCGTCCACGCCGACGCGATCGACGCGGTGATGAGCACGAAGAAGGCCGAGGCCATCGGCCAGTTCGACCTGTTCGGCGGCGACGACGCCGACGAGTCCGTCGCCGCGGTGTTCAACGTCCGCATCCCCGAGGAGGAATGGGACACCAAGCACCGCCTCGCCCTCGAACGGGAGATGCTCGGCCTGTACGTCTCCGGGCACCCGCTCAACGGCGTCGAGCACGTCCTCGCGTCCCAGGCCGACACCCAGATCCCCGCGATCCTCGAAGGCGCGCTCAAGGACGGCAGCCAGGTCACCGTCGGCGGCATCCTCGCCTCGGTGAACCGGCGCATCAACAAGAACGGTCTCGCCTGGGCGTCCGCGCAGCTCGAGGACCTCACCGGTGGCATCGAGGTGCTGTTCTTCCCACAGTCCTACGCCGTCTACGGCATGGACGTCGTGGAGGACTCGGTGGTGCTGGTCAAGGCCCGGGTGTCGATCCGTGACGACCGGATCTCCCTGATCGCCAACGATCTCGCCGTCCCCGACCTGTCGCAGATCGGGGTCGCGAAGCCGGTCTCGGTGTCGATGCCCACCCGGTTGTGCACCCCCGACAAGGTCGGTGCCCTCAAGAATGTGCTCACGCGCCATCCCGGTTCGTCCGACGTGCACGTGCGGCTCATCACCGGCAGCAAGGTCACCGTCCTCAAGCTCGACGACAGCCTGCGGGTCGAAGCGTCGTCGGCGCTCATGGGCGACCTCAAGGCCCTGCTCGGGCCGGGCTGCCTGGCGACCTAGCGGTCCGCCGCGCGGCACGAGCCCTTCGGTGAGCGCCGCGCGGGAAGCCGGGGTCGGCCGGTGCGTCTAGGAACGGAGTGCGTGCTGCTGGATCCTGCGGACCCACCACACGACGACGGTGACCGCAGCGGCACCGATGACGGCGCTCTCACCGATGACGGCGCTCTGGGCGCTGGTGGTGACGACGAGGACCACGAGCAGGGTCAGGAGACCGGCCGCGAGTGCTTCGAGCTTGTACAGGGGCCAGATCGTGCCGGCGATGTCCACACCGTCGGTGCGCTCACGGTGTATCCGGGGGTCGAGCACGGACATCGCGGTGCACCTCCTGTAGGCCGAGCGACTGTAGGCCGGGCAGAATTCTTTCTTCAGGATAGGCGCAGGGAAGAGTTCGGGCCACCGAACTCGACGATCGGGCGGCGACTGCTACAACGATTGTGTTGACTGGTCGGTATGCCACTGCACGGAGAGTACGAACCGAGTCCCGTCGAATGGAGCGCCAAGCAGGTCGAGGAGTACGAGTCGTCGGGCGGAACCCGCGGCACCACCCTCCAGGGTCGACCGGTCATCATCCTGACCACGGTCGGCGCCAAGTCCGGCAAGCTCCGCAAGATCCCTCTCATGCGGGTCGAGCACGAGGGTAGGTACGCCGCTGTCGCCTCGCTCGGCGGTGCACCGAAGCATCCCGTTTGGTACCACAACATCGTCGCGAACCCGCACGTCGAGGTCAGGGACCGCACCGAGGTGTGGGACATGACCGCCCGCGAGGTCCACGGCGAGGAGAAGGCGCAGTGGTGGGAACGTGCCGTCGAGGCGTTCCCGCCCTACGCGGAGTACCAGGAGAAGACCGACCGCGAGATCCCCGTCTTCGTTCTCGAACCGGTCGAAGGCCCGTAGACCGAGCACGCTCGGACGGACTGTGCTGCTACCCCCTCGATGCGGATCCCGCCGTGGTGGTCGAATCGGGGGAGTGGCAGCATTGACGGGTGACCTCCACTTCGCGAACAGCAGAACCGATGACTCTGACCGCCGTGCCCCGCGCGGCCGACATCGATGCGGCTGCCGAGCGAATTTCGGAGGCGGTCGACCCAACGCCGCTCGAGCGCAGCCCTCGACTCTCGGCGCTCGTAGGCGCCAACGTCTACCTCAAGCGGGAGGACCTCACCCGGGTGCGGTCCTTCAAGCTCCGTGGGGCGTACAACGCCATGGCGCAGCTCGACGCGGCCGAGCGCGCCGCGGGCGTCGTCACGGCCAGCGCCGGTAATCACGCGCAGGGTGTCGCCTACGCGTGCCGGGTGATGGGAATCCAGGGCCGGATCTACGTGCCCACCCGCACTCCCAAGCAGAAGCGCGATCGGATCCGTGTCCACGGCGGCGACAGCGTCGAACTCATCGGTGTCGGCGACACCTTCGACGCCGCGGCCGCAGCGGCAGCCGACGATGCGATCCGCACCGGTGCGACGATGATCCCGCCCTTCGACGACGCCCGCACCGCTGCCGGGCAGGGCACCATCGCGCGCGAGGTCCTCGAACAGCTCGACGGCGATCTCGACGTCGTGCTCGTCCCCGTGGGCGGGGGCGGCCTCATCGCCGGTGTCGCCGCCTATCTGCGCGAGCGGTCCCCACGCACGTCGATCGTCGGCGTCGAGCCGGCGGGTGCAGCGTCGATGACCGCCGCGCTGGTCGCGGGCGGTCCCGTCACGCTGCCGGAGGTCGAGCCGTTCGTCGACGGCGCTGCGGTCAAGCGGATCGGCGACGTCCCCTACGCCGTGGTCTCCGAACTCGGTGCCGAGGTCGTGTCCCATTCGAGCCTGCCGCTCGTGGCTACGCTGCGCCGGGAGGGGCTCGGCCGGGCCCCGTTCGGGATGACCCAGATCGACGAGGGTGCGCTGTGCACCACGATGCTCGATCTGTACCAGAACGAGGGCATCATCGCCGAGCCCGCCGGCGCCCTGTCGGTCGCTGCCCTCGAGTCGATCTCGGTGCAGCCCGGAGCGAACGTGGTGTGCCTGGTGTCGGGCGGCAACAATGACGTCTCACGCTACGGCGAGATCATCGAGCGGTCGCTCGTCCACCGCGGGCTCAAACACTATTTCCTCGTGGACTTCCCCCAGGAGCCCGGCGCACTGCGGCGGTTCCTGGACGAAGTCCTCGGACCGGACGACGACATCACCCTGTTCGAGTACGTCAAGCGCAACAACCGGGAGACCGGCGCTGCCCTCGTCGGTATCGAACTGGGTGCCGCGGAAGACCTTTCGGCTCTGCTCAATCGCATGGACGCGTCGCCGATCGACGCGCAGCGACTCGAGCCGGGGTCGCCGGCCTACCGTTATCTGACGTAACCGGGTGGCCCGGTCACGTCACGGTTGGTGTGCGGTCACCAGCGATTGCACACCAGCCATGGGCCCCACCAATAGCAGTCGGGCCGCCAGTAGTGGTTCCGGTGATGGTCGCGGTCGTACTTCTTGTCGTGATGGTTGTAGTTCTTGTCGTGATCGTGGTGGTCGTACTTTCCGTGGTCGTCGTGTCCTCCGCTGACATTCACGATCCCGGGTGCTGTGTCGACGGTGGGGGTCGCCGATGCGACTCCGGCGGGAGCGAGGACGAGGGCGGTGCTGAGGAATACACTCGCCAGAATCTTCTTGGGTTGCATGGTGATTCACCTCGAGAATTCGAAGGTACTTGAGACGGTACTCGCCCACTCGTGGCATAATCAACGACTTTTTTCGCCTGACGAACGTTATCGGCGGGGCATCTCGGGAGCCTCCAGGATCGCGAAGGACCAGCCCGGGATCAACACTGCGGACTCGGTACGGTTGACCACCGGTTCGTCCCACCAGAGCAGTGGTTTCCCGCCGACCGGCACGGTGACGGGGTCGGGTCCGAGATTGCACGCCACGCGCAGCGCCCCGCGGTGCACGACGAGCCATTTCTCGTCCTCGTCGTACGTCACGTGCACGTGCTCGAGCCAGGGATCGGTGAGCTCGGCACGGTCCCGCCGGAGCGCGATGAGCGCGCGGTAGCACTCCAGCAACCGGGCGTGCCCGCCCTCGTCGCGTTCGTCCCAGCGCAGCTTCGAGCCGATGAAGGTCTCCGGAGCCTGCGGGTCGGGTACGTCGGCGGCGTCCCAGCCGTGTTCGGCGAACTCGCGCCGGCGACCCTCGACCACGGCCGCGGCGAGTTCCGGTTCGGGATGCGACGTGAAGTACCGGAAGGGTGTGCTCGCACCCCACTCCTCGCCCATGAACAACATCGGCGTGAACGGGGACGTGAGCACGAGCGCCGCCTTGAGGGCGAGCTGACCGGGCTCGAGATAGGCACCCGGCCGGTCGCCGAGCGCCCGGTTGCCGACCTGATCGTGCGTGCAGGTGTAGGCGACCAGACCGCTCGCCGGCGTGCGCCGGGTGTCGAGCGGGCGCCCGTGGACCCGGCCGCGGAAGCTCGAATACGTCCCGGCGTGGAAGAAGCCGTGCCCGAGCGTGTACGCGAGGCAGTCCAGCGAACCGAAGTCGCCGTAGTAGCCCTGCCGTTCACCGGACACCGCCGCGTGGATCGCGTGGTGGACGTCGTCGGCCCACTGCGCGTGCAGTCCGTATCCACCGCCGGGCCGGGGAGTGATCAGCTTCGGATCGTTGAGGTCCGATTCGGCGATCAACGACAGGGGGCGGCCGAGATGGGCGGACAGGCGGAACGTCTCGACCGACAGTTCCTCGAGGAGGTGTGTGGCGGTGTGGTCGATCAGCGCGTGCACGGCGTCGAGCCGGAGGGCGTCGATGTGGAAGTCGCGGAACCAGCGCAGCGCATTGTCGAGGATGTACCGGCGCACCTCCCCGGATCCGGGACCGTCGAGGTTGATGTTGTCGCCCCAGATTCCCGGGGCCGCGGAGAGATAGGGACCGAAGCGGCCCAGATAGTTCCCCGACGGACCGAGATGGTTGTAGACGACGTCGAGTGCCACCGCCAGTCCGCGCGCGTGGGCGGCGTCGACGAAACGCTGCAGGGCATCGGGGCCACCGTAGGGTTCGTGCACCGCGTACCAGAGCACGCCGTCGTAGCCCCATCCGTGGGTGCCGTTGAACGCGTTGAGCGGCATGAGTTCGACGAACTCGACACCGAGGTCCACGAGTTCGTCGAGACGGTCGATCGCCGAGTCGAGTGTGCCCTCGGGGGTGAAGGTCCCCACGTGCATCTCGTAGACGATGCTTCCTGTCAGTTGCCGGCCGGTCCAGCCGTGGTCGGTCCACTTCGTCTCGTCGAGCACGTGGAGCTGCGACGGCTCGTGCACGCCCTCCGGCTGCCGCGGAGATCGCGGGTCGGGAAGGACCGTCCCGGTGTCGTCGTCGAGCACGAAACCGTATCGGGTGTCGGGAGCGACGCCGACGGTGGTGCGCCACCAGCCGTCGTCGCCGCGTTGCATGTCGTGGAACCGTCCGTCGGCGAACAGTCGGACGGACGACGGGATCGGAGCCCAGACCTCGAAGGTGTGCACTCGACCAGCATGCCGTGTCGGAGGCGTCGGTGCAGGGGATGGCGCCACCGGCGTACCACCCTGCCGCGCGTCAATTTTGTTGCAGCTGCAATGCACTCGATACTGGGGGAGTGAACCCGAATCCCGAGCGAGCCCGCCGACGGTACACCTCGCCGTTGCGGGAGGAAGCGGCCCGCCGAACCCGCGAGACGATCCGCGACGCCGCGGCGCGGCTGTTCGTTCGCGACGGCTACGTCAGCACCACCGTCAAGAACATCGCGGACGAAGCGGGTGTGGCGGTGCGGACGGTGTTCACCGCCTTCCCCGGCGGCAAGGCGGAGATCTTCCGCGAGGCGCTCGATCACGCGGTGGCCGGCGACGGCGATCCGCGCGCGAGCGAGGCGACAGATCCGGAACCGTCCCATGCCGGCGGCGTGGTCTCGCACGTCGACCTCGTGGTCGAGCAGGTGGTCCGCTACGGCACCGCGATGCTCGAACGCGCGGGCGGGCTGCTCATGACCTCCGTGGAATCATCGGGGGCGGACCCCGACATGCGTCGTTTCGCCGCGGACGACGCGAAGGCGACGGCCGAGAACGCCCGCACCCTCGCGGAAGGACTCGAACATGCCGGCTGGCTGCGCGAGGACGTCACCGTCGAGCACGCGGCCGATGTCCTGTTCACCCTGAGTTCCCCACAGGTGCACGCGCTGCTGAGGCGAGACCGCGGATGGGACGTCGACCAGTACCGTCAGTGGCTCTCGGGAACGCTGCGCGCGACGCTGTTGCGACGAACGGCGCCGTGACGGAGTCGGTTCAGTCGTCGCCGCAGTCGTCGAGGTAGAGCCACTCGCCGTCCTCCCGCACGAACCGGCTGTGCTCGCGCATCGAGTCGGGCACCCCGTCCGCCGTCCAGTGCGCGCGGAAGTCCACCGTGCCGGTCGTATGCAGGAATCCGCCTCCGGTGATGTGCAGGACCTCGAGCCCGGTCCAGCGCTGACCGGGGTCGAACTCGATCGAGCGCGGACGTGTGGACGGGTGCCAGGTGCGCAGCAGGTGCGCCGCGTCGCGCGTCGCGAATGCCGTGTACCGCGAACGCATCAGCCGTTCGGCGGTGGGCGCGCTCGCACCGGCCAGCAGCGGCCCGCAGCATTCGGACAGGGGAACGCCGCGACCGCACGGGCACGGGGAATCCGGGCGGGTGTCGGTGCTGCGGTCGGCTCTGCTCATGGCCACAGTCTCCCCCGATGGGCTCGATCGCCCGGCCTCGGGGCGGTCAGAGCGGGAGCGGACGATGCCGGGCGTGAATGATGTTCTCGGACCGCGCGCTCCGGAGCGCTCCGTGATGCAGAATGCCGGACATGAATGCGCAGCGCTATGTCGGGGTCGTGGGGCCGGGTGAAGCCACGCCCGAACAGCGACGCCTCGCCCGCCAGGTCGGGGGACTCCTCGCCGGACGCCGGGCCGTCGTGGTCACCGGCGGTCTCGGTGGGGTGATGGCGGCAGCCTGCCGTGGCGCTGTGGAAGCCGGTGGGACGACCCTCGGCCTGCTGCCCGGAGACGACCGTGCCGAGGGCAATCCCTATCTGACGGTGGCCGTTCCCACGGGCCTCGGAGAGATGCGCAACGCGCTGCTCGTGCGCAGCAGCGACGCGTTGATCGCGGTGGGTGGAAGCTGGGGCACCATGAGCGAGATCGCGCTCGCGGTCCGCATCGGTGTTCCGGTCATCGCGATCGGCGGTTGGCGGATGCCCGCCGCCGGAGTGCTCGACGTCGAATCGCCCGCCGAGGCCGTCGAGTGCCTGCACGCACTGTTGTGGCGCAAGGACCCGATGTGAGCCGACCGTGACGACGCAGTAGGCACGACACCGTAGACGCGACGCAGTAGGCACGACACCGTAGACGCGACGATGCCCGCCGATCCGGATCGGCGGGCATCGTCTGTTGTGGACTCCTGTGGAGCAGGAATCTACGAGCCGGAGTTGGTGAGCTCGTAACGGCGGCGGTACTCCTCCTGGGACGTCTCGCTGATGTCGACGTCGGTGGCGCGGGCGCGCAGGGCGTCGACGGTGGCCTCCTCACGCGGGATGTGCTCGAAGGGATCCCAGTCGAAGAACTTCGCGGTGTTGGCGAAGGTGATCTTGTCGATCTCCTCGTCGGTGCATTCGCATGCGTCGAGTTCCTCCTCGAGCATCTCGGGGGAGTTCGGCCACGTCGAGTCGGAGTGCGGGTAGTCGCATTCCCACGCGATGGTGTCGACGCCGAGCCGGTGACGGTTGTTCAGTCCGCTCGGTTCGGTGATGTAGCAGGCGAGGAAGTTCTTGCGCCACACGTCCGTCGGGCTCATGCCGGCCGGCAGGAAGCTGGTGCCGGTCCGGGACTGGTTGACGACGTGGTCGTCGATGCTGATCATCACCATGTCTTCGGCCTTCATCGAAACCTCTCTCTGACTGCGCAAAGTCCTGCCGGCGACGGCGCTCGCGATGAGGACTAGATCTTCCGTGCTCGAGAACGTAAACCAAGGACTGCTGCGTATCGCGTGGATTCCGTAGGTGACGATCCTGAATTCACCCCTCGTCGGGATCGGATCTTGCTCGGAAATCCCGGCATTGTTGCATGATTCGCCGAAGGGTGGAACGGTGACGGAACCTTCGACCGTGAGAATGTAATTCTCCATTTCGTGATCGACTACGCCGAGGGGTGATTGCATGTCCGGCCCGACGGGTGTGCCGGGGTGGTTCGGTAATCGAAAATGACAAGAATGCTTGACATGGAATGACAAGCAGAGTTTACTTTTGGTGTGACCGACACACCGAGGAGCAACCGGGTCCGCGAATTCCGCAAGAAAGCGGGACTCACCCAGGCCGCGCTCGGCGACGCGGTCGGCGTCAGCAGACAGAGCATCGTCTCGACGGAGAAGGGTGACTACGCGCCCAGCGTGTACCTCGCCCTGCGTCTCGCCCTCAGACTCGACAGCACGGTCGAGGAACTGTTCCCGCTCACCACCTAGGAGCCCTCATGACGGTCTTCGTGAGAACCGCGCGCTTCATCGGCGATCTGGACGACGAATTCTACCGCGACGAACGTCAGCGAGACGTCTGGAACGAAGCATCGGCGGTGGGATTCCAGTTGTCCCTGTGGATCGCGCTGGTGGCGGCGGCGCTGCTCCCGTGGCTCGCCGGCCGGCCCGGGGCGTGGACGGCACTGGGCATCCTCGTGGCCTGGTTCGTCGTGTCGATCGTGACCCAGTTGTACGCGCGGCAACGCGACGTCGACCTGTACGCCACCGCGAAACTGTGGCGACCCCGCAGTGCCGCCGCCGCCGCGCTCTATCTCGTCGGCGTCGCCGGCATCTTCCTCCGCCTGCGTTACGAGAGCCATCCTTTCGAGAACGACGCCGCGACCTGGGCGGGGCGCGTCGTCGGCGCGGCGGTCGCCATCGTCCTCGCAGGACTGGTTCTCGCCTGGAGTCGGCGACGCACCCAGCGCCGGCTCGACGCGGAGGAAGCGCTCGACGCGCTCGAGGACTAACGCGCGCGGACGAGTGCTGCGACCGGCTGGGAGTCGAGCAGATCGGCCACCCGCACCCGACCGGTGAAGGAGCGTCCGGTCAAGGCATCCGACCAATCGCCGTCCGGCAGGTCGACGGTCGTGTCCTTCCACCCCGAACGCGACAGCGCCACGGTGCGGCGGGAAGCCACCGCGAGGACATCGAGGTCGTCCGACGCCGGACCGCGGCCGAACGCGAGCAGGTGCTCGGCGGCCGGGCCGGTGGCGAGGACCGGAACGTACGCGCCACCGACGAAGCTCGCCGGTCGTTCGCGGCGCAACCGGAGCGCGGTGCGCACGATCGTGAACTTCGCCGGCGCCGAATCAGGGGCGTCGAGCAGCCGCCGTCGGACGTCGAACTCCACCGGCCGCCGGTTGTCCGGATCGACGAGCGAGTCGTCCCACAGTTCGGTGCCCTGATAGACGTCGGGGACGCCGGGGCCGAGCAGTTGCAACAGTTTCTGGCCGCACGAGACGGCCGCGACGTGCGGTTCGACCTCGGTCACGAAAGCGGTGAGCTCACCCGCGACCGGTCCGTCGATCACCGCGTCCAGCCAGCTGCCCACCGCGGTCTCGAATTCCTCGTCGACCTCGGTCCACGTGGTGCGGGTTCCGTTCTCGCGCAGCGCCTTCTGCGCGTAGGCATGTACCCGTTCGCGCAGTTCGTCGGTCACCACTCCGTCGAGCGGCCAGACTCCGAACAGGGTCTGCCACAGGAACAGTCCGATCGCCGGATCCGGTGCGGGCGCCGACTCGTTCCACTGCCCGAGCCGACGGGACCACACGTCGGCGACCTGCGAGAGCACACCGATCCGCGCCCGGACGTCCTCGCTGCGTTTGGTGTCGTGGGTCGACAGGGTGGTCATCGCCCGCGGCCAGTGCCGTGCCCGCTGGGTCCACGCGAGGTGGAACTCGGCCGGGGTGGCCGAGAAACGGCCGGGTTGCCCGCCCACCTCCTGCAGCGAGATCAGCCGCGCCGCCCGATAGAACAGGCAGTCCTCGACCGCCTTGGCCGTCGCGGCACCGCACACCTGGCCGAAGCGGGACGCGGCCTCACCGCCGAGGGCCATCGCCCGGGCGAACACCGCGAGCGCAGGATCGAGCGCGGGTTGCGTCCGCGCGAGGTCGCCGACGATGCGCGGCACCAGGGTTGCGAGCGGCGCGTAGTCGGCGCGGTAGACGGGAAGCTGTGCGGCGACTGCCATCACGGCCTCGCGCAGCGCCGCGTCGTCGCAGCCGGTGTCGCCGGTCTCGCGTCGGATCGCCCGCACGAGGCGGCGCACCTCCGGCGCGAGCCCGCTGCCGAGCACCGATCGTTTGAGGTCGTGTTCGCGGGCGTGCAGCCACGGCGCGTCGCCTTCGGCGCCGGTGAACCTGCGCGACAGGGCGTTCAGCTCCGACTCGCCGGACGGATCGACGAATACCGTCGACAGTTCGCCGAGTGCGTCGTAGCCGGTGGTGCCGTCCACCGGCAGCGTCGCATCCAGCGGTTCGGCATCGCCGAGGATCTTCTCGATCACGAGCCACCGCTCGGGGCCGATCACCTCGCGCAGGCGCGCGAGATAACCGGACGGATCGGCGAGACCGTCCGGATGGTCGACGCGGATCCCGTCGACCAGATCGTCGGCGATCCACGACGCGACCTGCTCGTGCGTCGCGTCGAACACCGCGGGATCCTCCACCCGCACCGCGGCGAGATCGTCGACGGTGAAGAAGCGGCGGTATCCGATCAACCCCGAGTTCCACGCCACGAGCCGGTAGGCCTGCCGCGCGTGGACCTCCTCACCGGTGCCCTCGTCGGTCCCGGGAGCGATCGGGAATCGCTTGTCGTAGTAGGCGAGCATCGGCTCGTCGCCGGAGCGGTCGACGGTCAGCTCCTGCACCGCGTCGTCCGATCCGAGCACCGGCAGAGCGATCCGACCGTCCACACCGTTGTCACCAGCGAGGTCGAGATCGAAGAACGACGCGTAGCGCGATCCGGAGCCGTGCTTCAGGACGTCCCACCACCACGCGTTCTGACGTGGGTCGGCCACCCCGACATGGTTGGGGACGATGTCGACGACCAGCCCCATGCCCCGTGCGCGTGCCTCCCGCGACAACCGTTCCAGACCCTCGCGTCCCCCGAGCGACTCGGAGACCGTGCCGGGATCGACCACGTCGTATCCGTGGGTGGACCCGATCGTCGCGCTGAGGACGGGGGAGAGGTAGACGTGCGAGACACCCAGGGCGTCGAGGTAGTCGAGCAGGGCGACGGCGTCGGCGAAGGTGCACTCGTCGCCGCGCATCTGGAGTCGGTAGGTGGACAACACCGGCGCAGTATTGCCCGCGCCGGCGCCGTTCACACCTGCCGACTCCGTACCGCCGGTGGTCACCGGGTCTTCCGGAGCACCAGAACCGAGCGTGCCTGCACCCGGATCGGCTTACCGGCGACGACCGTCTCCTCGCGCAGACCGTCGGGAACGTCGGTGTCGAGCGCGACCGTCCATTCCTCGGCGTGCGGGCCGTCGGGGGTGACGAACTCGATCGGTTCGTGATGGGCGTTGAAGCACATCAGGAACGAGTCGTCGACGACGCGCTGCCCCCGCTGATCGGGTTCGGGGATGCCCTCGCCGTTGAGGAAGACCGCGAGCGACTTGCCGAAACCGCTGTCCCAGTCCTCGGGCATCATCTCGTCGCCGGCCGGTGTGCGCCACGCGATGTCGCGGGACTGATCACCGCTGCGGATGGGCCGGCCCTCGAAGAACCTGCGACGACGGAAGACAGGGTGGTCGGTGCGCAGCGCGATCACGTTGCGGGTGAACGCGACCAGGTCGGCGTTGGACTCGGCGAGCGACCAGTCCACCCACGAGAGTTCGTTGTCCTGGCAGTACACGTTGTTGTTGCCCTGCTGGGTGCGACCGAACTCGTCGCCGTGGGCGAGCATCGGCGTGCCCTGCGACAGGATCAGCGTCGCGAGCATGTTGCGCTGCTGGCGCCCGCGCAGCGCGAGGACCTCGGGATCGTCCGTGGGGCCTTCCACACCGCAGTTCCACGACCGGTTGTGCGACTCACCGTCGCGATTGTCCTCGCCGTTGGCATCATTGTGTTTCTCGTTGTACGACACCAGATCCGCGAGGGTGAACCCGTCGTGGGCGGTGACGAAGTTGACCGACGCGCCGGGACGGCGGCCGGTGTCCTCGTACAGATCCGACGAGCCGGTCAGGCGCGACGCGAACTCGCCGAGGGTGGCCGGTTCGCCGCGCCAGTAGTCGCGGACCGTGTCGCGGTACTTGCCGTTCCACTCCGTCCACTGACCGGGGAAGTTGCCCACCTGGTAACCGCCCTCACCGATATCCCACGGCTCGGCGATGAGCTTGACCTGCGAGACCACCGGATCCTGCTGGACGAGATCGAAGAAGGCCGACAGCCGGTCGACGTCGTGCAGCTCGCGCGCCAGGGTCGACGCGAGATCGAACCGGAAGCCGTCGACGTGCATCTCGGTCACCCAGTAGCGCAGCGAGTCCATGATCAGCTGCAGGGTGTGCGGGTGACGGGCGTTGAGGCTGTTGCCCGTTCCCGTGTAGTCCATGTAGTAGGCCTTGTCGTCGTCGACGAGGCGGTAGTAGGCGGCGTTGTCGATGCCGCGGAAGCAGATGGTGGGACCGAGATGGTTCCCCTCGGCGGTGTGGTTGTAGACCACGTCGAGGATCACCTCGATGCCCGCCTCGTGGAAGGCCCGCACCATCGCCTTGAACTCGGCGACCACGGCGCTCGGCTTGGTCGACGACGAGTACTCGGCGTGCGGCGCGAAGAACCCGAAGGTGTTGTACCCCCAGTAGTTCCGCAGCCCCTGGTCGAGCAGCACCTGGTCGTGCATGAACTGGTGCACGGGCATCAGTTCGATCGCGGTGACGCCGAGATCGAGGAGATGGTCGATGATCGCCGGGTGCGCGAGACCGGCGTAGGTGCCCCGCATGTGTTCGGGGACGTCCGGATGCGTGGCCGTCATGCCTTTGACGTGGGCCTCGTAGATGACCGTCTCGTTGTAGGGGCGGCGGGGATGACGATCCGTCGCCCAATCGAAGAACGGGTTGATCACCACGGTCGTCATGGTGTGGCCCAGCGAATCCAGGCCGGGAAGCTCTGCGGCGGCGTCGGAGGTCTGCCCCGTCGCGATCGCCTCGGGCTCGGCGTCGTCGGTGGACACGGCGTCGCCGGTGTCGGTGTCCTCGGTGTCGGTGTCCTCGGTGTCGTCCGTGCTCTCGTCCGAGGCGCTGTCGGCCACGGGCTCGGCACCGGGCAGCGGGTACGAGAACAGCGACGGGTCGCCGTCGAACGACCCGTCGAACGCCTTCCCGTACGGGTCGAGGAGCAGCTTGCTCGGATCGCACCGGTGACCGTTCTCCGGATCGAACGGACCGTGCACGCGGTAGCCGTAACGCTGGCCGGGGGAGACCGTCGGAAGGTAGGCGTGCCAGACGTAACCGTCCACCTCCTCGAGCGGGATGCGGGTCTCGGTCCCGTCACGGGAGATCAGGCACAGCTCGACCTTCTCGGCGATCTCGGAGAACAGTGCAAAGTTCGTGCCCGCCCCGTCGTAGGTCGCGCCGAGGGGATAAGGGGATCCCGGCCACACTTCCAGGGGCTCGGGCATCTCGTCGCTGGCGCTCGCTTCGGTGGTCTCCATGCCCGCCAACAGTAGTCTTCCGGCGGTCCCGGCACCGGGTGAGCGCGTCACCACCAGCCGGTGGCGGGACCGAGTTGTCGGCCGAGCTCGGGCGTCAGCGTCCGGACGTAGGTCGTGGTGAGGTGGTTCTCGTCACGATAGATGAGGATGTTTCCCTCCACCGCCCGGCACAGATCCTGCCGGCAGAACTTGTCGGACAGGTCGAGCAGCGACACGGTGGGCAGGTGCGCGGATGCGGCGACGGCCGGGTCGATCGGGTCCAGCGCCTCCTCGCGCGGCACCCCGCACGTCTCCGCGGTGCCGCCCCCCGCAAGGCAGTCGGCGGCCCGATAGGCGAGATCGCCGCGGAACAGCCACGGGTTGTCGCGGATCGCCACCACCGGGATGCCGTAGTCGGCGAGCGTCTCCCACAGATCGACGTACCAGAACGGAACGAAGTCGCCCGGCCCTTCGCCTTGGTCCTTGGTGCGCGTCGACGTGGTGAACACGTAGTCGGGCGGATCCGCGCGCAGTTCGGCGAGCACGGCGGTCGACCATGTGTCGCACTCGACCGTCGGGGACTCCTCGACGAGCGGGGCGAGGGGATCGGAGAGCGGACACCCGACCTTGAGATAGGTGTCGAGGCGGAAACCGTGTTCGATGCCGAGCGCGTCGAGCGCAGCGAGCCAGTGCTCCGAGTGCGACCCCCCGACGATCACCATGCGGCGGGTCGCGAGCGGGTCGCCGTAGGTACAGGTCAACGGTGCGCGATTGGTGTGCTGGGCGATGCAGTTGTCGAGCGTCGCGGGAGGCAGGTCGCGATGGGCGACGAGCAGCGGCGGTTGCACCGGTTGCGGCTCGGTGGAGACGGCGGGATCGAACACCGCAGCGCCGGGGTACAGCTCCGTCGGCAGGGCGGCGACGCCCTCGAGGGCCTCCGTCGAACGGTCGACGTGGGTGTGCCAGAGGTTCGCGGCCCCGACGAGGGTGACGGCCAGGACCGTCACGAGACCCACGAGCGCGGTGCGGGACGGCCGAGGGGGTTCGACGCGGCGGATGGGGTCCTCGAACCACCGGGTCGACGCCTCGGCGAGCAACAGCGACAGGGCGATCACGATGAGCCCGCCCACCAGGCCGACCGACGGGTGCCCGAGCACGATCAGGTAACCGATGAGGATCGGCCAGTGCCACAGGTACAGCGCGTAGGCGATCGCCCCGAGGCGCACCATGGGCGCGGATGCCAGCAGTCGCGCCGACGGCGTGTCGTGCTCGGAGTCGGAGCCGGAGCGGATACCCGCGACGACGAGCGCCATGGCCGCACCGACGGGGACGAGCGCCCACGGCCCGGGGAAGAGGGAGTTGCCGTCGAGGACGAAGCCGCACGCGAGCAGCACCGCGAGTCCGAGCGCACCGAGCACGATCCGCAGCGCGCGCGGAACCCGCAGCCACGGCGACAGGCACATCAGCAGTCCGCCGAGAGTCAGCTCCCAGGCACGGGCGGCGCTGTCGTAGTACATCCACGACTGCGGCCGGTCGGCGAGCACCGCGTACGCCAGCGACGCCGCGGTGAGGGCGGCCAGCAGCACCGTCAGGGGCAGGCGGACAGGCACCGACATCCGCCGCAACAGCCACGCGAAGCCGAACACCACCACGAGCGCCGCGATGTAGAACTGGCCCTGCACGGCGATCGACCACAGGTGCTGGAGCGGGCTGACCATCGGATCCGCGGCCAGATAGTCGCTCGCCGTGCGGGCGAGATACCAGTTCTGGAAGAACAGCAGCGACGCCCCGGTCTGGTCGGCCACCTCGAGCCACTGCGTGAACGGCCGCAGCACCACCGTGGCGGCCGCGACAGCGGTGAGCACAACGACGAGCGGAGGCAGCAGACGCCGGCCGATCCGCCGCAGGACGGGACGCGGATCGAGCGGGGCCGAGGAGTCGGCGGTCCTCAGGAGCGTGCCCACGAAGAAGAAGCCGGAGAGCGCCAGGAAGACGTCGACACCACCGGAGACGCGACCGAACCAGACGTGGAAGATCACCACGAGCGCGATCGCGAGACCGCGCAATCCGTCGATGTCGGCACGACGCGCGGGGCGCCTGCCTGCTGTCCGCGCGCCACTCTCGAGTTCCGGTCCCGAGGTGTGGACGGACATGTGACGGATACCCCCGGTGTCTTACGTGTTCGGCTGTACTGCGAACCGGGCGACGAACGCACCGGCCGATTGCCGTGAGCGTCGTTCACGGCAACTCGGGCAGACTACGCGGCTGCGGGCGGCGACCTCCAACCGCCTACAGTTTGGGCGTGGGCAACTCTCCTCTCCCGGTCGAGCGGATCCGCACCCTCGACGCTCGGCACCTCTGGCACCCCTACGGCGCGTTTCCGGCGACCACCGAATCGTTGGTGGTCGACCGTGCCCACGGTACCCGGATCGTCCTCGCCGACGGTCGTGAGCTGGTCGACGGCATGAGTTCGTGGTGGGCCGCGGTGCACGGATACGGGCATCCCGTGCTCGACGCGGCCGTCCGCGATCAGCTCGACCGGATGAGCCACGTGATGTTCGGCGGCCTCACCCACGAACCCGCCGCGCGGCTCGCGGAACTGCTCGTCGACATCACCCCCGCCGGTCTCGACACCGTCTTCCTCGCCGACTCGGGCTCGGTGTCGGTGGAGGTGGCCGTGAAGATGGCGGTGCAGTACCAGCGTGCCGTCGGCAGGCCGGGACGGCGTCGCCTGCTCACCTGGCGCGGCGGCTACCACGGCGACACCTTCGCCCCGATGAGCGTGTGCGATCCGGAGGGCGGCATGCACGCACTGTGGACCGACATGCTCGCGCGGCAGGTCTTCACCCCCGCCCCACCGGCCCGTTTCGATCCTGACTACGTCGCGCACTTCGAGGCGATCCTGCTCGAGCACGTCGACGAGCTCGCCGCGATCGTGGTCGAACCGGTCGTCCAGGGCGCCGGCGGCATGCGCTTCCACGACCCGCGGTATCTGCGCGAGCTGCGCAGGATGTGCGACGAACACGGACTGGTACTGATCTTCGACGAGATCGCGACCGGTTTCGGGCGCACAGGCGAACTCTTCGCCGCCGACCACGCGCAAGTGAGCCCGGACGTGATGTGCGTGGGCAAGGCACTCACCGGCGGATACATGACCCTCGCGGCGACATTGTGCACGCGGGCCGTCGCCGAAGCGATCAGCGCGGGGGAGGGTGGCGGTGTGATGCACGGCCCGACCTTCATGGGCAACCCGCTCGCGTGCGCCGTCGCCGTCGCGGCGGTCGAACTGCTGCTCTCCCGCGACTGGCGGGCCGAGGTGGCGGCGGTGAACGCGGGACTGACGGAGGGACTCGCGCCGGCACGCGAGTTGCCGGGGGTCGCGGACGTCCGCGTCCTCGGAGGCATCGGCGTGATCGAACTCACCGATCCGGTGGACATGCGCGCGACGACCGACGCCGCCGTGGCGGCCGGGGTCTGGCTGCGGCCGTTCCGCAATCTCGTCTACGCGATGCCGCCCTACATCTGCTCGGCCGACGATCTCGCGGCGATCACCTCGGGGATGATCGCCGCCGTCGGCGCGAATGCTCGGTGACCGAAGGGGTCAGCGGACGGCGGTGAGGAACCCCGCGATCGCGCCGGTCCACGAGATGGACGGTGAAGCGGTCCGCCAGGGCGGATGCCATACGCGACCATTCGTCCCCGGTCGCGATGCTGCTGTGCACGACGACGAGACCCGGACCCTGCCCGAGCTTGCGGAATCCGATCGTCGTTCCGTCCCGGGATTCGATGTGGACGACCACCTCCCATGCCGTTCGTCGGGGTCTGCCGAACCGTCCGAGCCTACGACCCGAGCCGACCGACGTGACGACTTGAACGGTGTTCAAGTATGGTCACCGCTCATGACCGCACATCCCGCCCTGGCGTGGCTCGACGACACCGCAGCGGCGCGACGCGCAGCGGGCCTGCACCGCGACCCCGTCGTCCGAACCCCCGGCACGACCGTCGTCGACCTCGCCTCCAACGACTATCTCGGCCTGACCCGCCATCCCGAGGTCCTCGCGGGAGCGACCGCTGCCCTGCGGCGATGGGGAGCCGGCGCCACCGGATCGCGGCTGGTCACCGGCACCACCGCCGAACACGAACTCCTCGAACGCGAACTCGCCGACTTCGTCGGGGCCGACAGCGGCCTGGTGTTCTCGAGCGGATACGCCGCGAACCTCGGTGCCGTCGCCGCCCTCGGTGGCAAGGACGCACTGATCGTCTCCGACGCCGGTGGTCACGCCTCGCTCGTCGATGCGTGCCGGCTGTCCCGCTCGAGGATCGTCGTCACCCCGCACAACGAAGTCGACGCGGTCGCGCACGCCCTCGCGACCCGCACCGAGGCCCGCGCGCTCGTCCTGACCGACTCGGTGTTCAGCACCGACGGCGACCTCGCGCCGCTGCGGGAACTGCATCGCGTCTGCCGAGCGCACGGCGCGTTGCTCCTCGTCGACGAGGCCCACGGGGTAGGAGTCCGCGGCGCGGGGGGCCGCGGACTCGTCCACGAAGTGGGCCTCGCCGGCGAGCCCGATGTGGTCGTCACCGCGACGCTGTCGAAATCCCTTGCCTCCCAGGGCGGAGCCGTCCTCGCCGACGGGCGTGTGCGGGAACATCTCGTGGACACCGCGCGCACCTTCATCTTCGACACCGGACTCGCCCCGGCCGCCGTCGGTGCCGCCCGGGGTGCGCTGAAGGTGCTGCGCGCCGAACCCGCACGTGCCGCTGCCGTGCTCGAGCAGGCCGGGCGCTTGGCTCGTCTCACGGGCGTCGAGGCGCCGCCGTCCGCCGTGGTGTCGGTGATCCTCGGCGACCCGCGCGTCGCCGCCGACGCCGCGGCGCGGTGCCGCGACCGCGGCGTGCACGTCGGCTGCTTCCGGCCGCCCTCGGTTCCGGCCGGTACCTCGCGGCTGCGCCTGACGGCACGCGCGAACCTCACCGACGACGAACGCGCCCTCGTCGACGAGGTGCTCACCGACGTCCTCGCGGGAGCCCGGGCGTGAGCATCCTCGTCGTCACCGGCACGTCGACCGATGTGGGCAAGACCGTCGCGACCGCGGCACTCGCCGCGAACGCCGTGGCCGCGGGACTGCGGGTCGCGGTGTGCAAACCCGCCCAGACGGGCGTGACGGACGACGGGCCGGGCGACCTGCAGGAGATCCGGCGACTGGCCGGGGACCGTGTCCGGCTCGTCGAACTCGCGCGGTATCCCGATCCGCTCGCACCGGATACCGCCGCGCGGCGCAGCGGACGCCCGATGCTCACCCTCGAGGAGATCGTCGACACCGTCCGGATTCTCGACACCGAGTACGACCTCACCCTGGTCGAGGGGGCGGGAGGTCTGCTCGTCCGGCTCGGCGCGGGCGGTTTCACCCTCGCCGACGTCGCGGCCGCGCTCGGAGCGCCGGCGGTGATCGTCGCCGCCGCGGGACTGGGCACGCTCAACCACACCGCGCTCACCGTGGCCGCGCTCCGCTCGGCGGGGATCGAATGTCCGGGGGTCATCGTCGGATCCTGGCCTGCTGCACCGGATCTGGCGGAGCAGTGCAATCTCGACGACCTCCCCGACGTCACCGGCGTCCCCATCGTGGGCAGGATCCCGGCCGGCAGCGGCGCTCTCGACGCCCGCGTCTTCGCCACCCGTGCCTCTCGGTGGTCGGATCTGCCGCTCCCGACGAAACGGCGTGCGGGCGGATCTTCCGCTGTACTGTGATGGATGCCACATTGCAACTGGCCTGTTCCCATCGTGTCGGCCGGCGCGACATGCCGATACCCGCTACGGAAGGGACATGTCGACCGCTCGGCCCGGAGGTACGGATGTCCATCAGCGAATTGCAGGAACTTCAGCGCACCGCCGCCCACCTGCGCCAATGCCTCGGATCCCTACGATCGCGCTACGGGGACGCAGCCCCGGTGAAGAGGCTGTCGAACGACGTCGAACGTCTCGACATCGACATACGCGACTTCGCCGAACATCCTCCGCGCGAGGTCGTCAACAGCCTCGGTCAACGCATCCCGATTCCCGATACGCCGTACGACGACTCGTTGTTCCGCGGAATGGATACGGACGACGAAGGTCTCGGCGGGCTGCACGGCTCGCGGTGAGCACCTCCGAGGCGACGCCGGCGGCTCGCGGTGAGCCGGCCACCGGCGTCCGATCCGAGGGCCGCGCACGGATCACCGCGCGGACGCTGCGGACCGACCGCTGGTGGCAGACACCCGCACTCACCGTCCTCGGTCTCGGTGTGTTCGTGGTGTACGCGACGATCCGTTCGTTCGTGCGCAGCGCCTACTACGTCGAGGACTACCACTACCTCACGCCGTTCTATTCGCCGTGCGTGAGCGCGTCCTGCGTGGACGGCGCCCGCCATTTCGGCACGTGGGTCGGCGAACTCCCGATGTGGATCCCGCTCGCCTTCCTGTCGTTGCCGTTCCTCCTCGGCTTCCGGCTGACCTGCTACTACTACCGCAAGGCCTACTACCGATCGTTCTGGTTGTCGCCGCCCGCGTGTGCGGTCGCCGAACCGCACCGGCACTACACCGGGGAGACGCGGTTCCCGCTGATCCTGCAGAACTCGCACCGCTACTTCTTCTACGCCGGCTTCGTGGTGTCGCTGATCAACACCTACGACGTCGTCCTGTCCTTCCGCGGTCCGAGCGGGTTCGGCATCGGACTCGGCAACCTGATCCTGCTGATCAACGTCGTGCTGCTCTGGGGCTACACGTTGTCATGCCACTCTTGCCGGCACGTCACCGGAGGCAGGCTGCGGCACTTCTCGAAACACCCCGTGCGCTACCGGATCTGGACGTTCGTCTCGAAACTCAACACCAGGCACATGCAGTTCGCGTGGATCACGCTGGGAACCCTGATCCTCACGGACTTCTACATCATGCTCGTGGCGAGCGACACCATCGCCGATCTGCGGTTCATCGGCTGACGCGCACGGCACGACACCGGCCGCACCGGAGGAGGGGGAACACGGATGGTGGATGTCGAACGGCACAAGGTCGACGTCGTCGTGATCGGAGCAGGCGGCGCCGGGCTACGCGCGGTGATCGAGGCGCGGCAACGCGGCTTCTCCGTCGCCGTGGTGTGCAAGTCGCTGTTCGGAAAGGCCCACACCGTGATGGCCGAGGGCGGATGTGCCGCCGCGATGGGCAATGCCAACCCCGCGACTCCTGGCAGGTGCACTTCCAGGACACGATGCGCGGCGGCAAGTTCCTCAACAACTGGCGGATGGCCGAACTGCACGCCCGCGAGGCCCCCGACCGCGTGTGGGAGCTGGAGACCTACGGAGCGCTGTTCGACCGCACCCCCGACGGACGGATCAGCCAGCGCAACTTCGGCGGCCACACCTATCCGCGACTCGCCCACGTCGGCGACCGCACCGGACTCGAACTCATCCGCACGATGCAGCAGAAGATCGTGTCGCTGCAGCAGGCGGACCACGCCGAGCACGGCGACTACGAGGCCCGGGTGCGGGTCTTCGCCGAATGCACCATCACCGAACTGCTGAAGGACGACGAGGGACGCATCGCCGGTGCGTTCGGATACTGGCGCGAGACCGGGCGTTTCGTGTTGTTCGAGGCGCCCGCGGTCGTCATCGCCACCGGTGGTATCGGCAAGTCGTGGAAGGTCACGTCGAACTCCTGGGAGTACACGGGCGACGGTCACGCCCTCGCCCTGCGTGCCGGCGCCACCCTGATCAACATGGAGTTCGTCCAGTTCCACCCGACAGGGATGATCTGGCCGCCGAGCGTGAAGGGCATCCTCGTCACCGAGGGTGTGCGAGGCGACGGCGGAGTGCTGAAGAACTCCGAGGGGGAGCGGTTCATGTTCTCCTATATCCCGCCGGTGTTCAAAGGCCAGTACGCGGAGACCGAGGAGGAGGCCGACCGCTGGTACGAGGACCAGGAGAACAATCGCCGCACGCCCGACCTGCTCCCGCGCGACGAGGTCGCCCGCGCCATCAACTCCGAGGTCAAGGACGGCCGGGGGACTCCGCACGGCGGAGTCTTCCTCGACATCGCCTCGCGGATGCCGGCCGACGAGATCATGCGCCGCCTGCCGTCGATGCATCACCAGTTCAAGGAACTCGCCGACGTCGACATCACCGCCGAGGCCATGGAGGTCGGCCCGACCTGCCACTACGTGATGGGCGGCATCGAGGTCGACCCCGACACCGCCGCTGCGGCAGTCCCGGGGCTGTTCGCCGCCGGGGAATGTTCCGGTGGCATGCACGGATCGAACCGGCTGGGCGGGAATTCGCTGTCCGATCTGCTGGTCTTCGGTCGCCGGGCAGGTCTCGGCGCCGCCGACTACGTGCAGAGCCTCACCTCGCGGCCGATCGTCGGCGACGCCGACATCGACGCCGCCGCCCGTGCGGCGCTCTCGCCCTTCGATCCGGCCGACACCGATCGCGCCGAGAACCCGTACACCCTGCACACCGACCTGCAGCAGGTCATGCAGGACCTCGTGGGCATCATCCGGCGCGCGGACGAGATCGAACGTGCCCTGCGCGAACTCGACACCCTGCGCACACGGATCCGCAACGTCGCGGTGGAGGGCCACCGCCAGTTCAACCCGGGCTGGCATCTCGCCCTGGACCTGCGGAACATGCTCCTCGTGTGCGAGTGCGTCGCGCGGGCCGCGTTGCAGCGCACCGAGAGCCGCGGGGGACATACCCGCGACGACCACCCGTCGATGGACTCCGAATGGCGTCGCACTCTGCTCGCCTGTCGCCTGGACGGCGGCGACCCGTTCGTCCCCGCCGTGACGGTCACCGCCGAACGGCAGCAACCGATGCGTCCCGACCTGCTGGAGCTGTTCGACATCGACGAACTCGGGAAGTACTACACCGACGAGGAACTCGCGGATCATCCCGGACGGAGGGGTTGAGATGGGACACCAGGCGGCGTTCAGGATCTGGCGGGGCGACGCCGACGGCGGGGAACTGCGGGACTACACCGTCGAGGTCAACGAAGGGGAGGTCGTCCTCGACATCCTGCACCGTCTGCAGGCCACCCAGGCACCGGATCTCGCCGTGCGCTGGAACTGCAAGGCGGGCAAGTGCGGATCGTGTTCGGCGGAAGTCGACGGTCGCCCGCGCCTGACGTGCATGACCCGCATGTCGCTGTTCGATCCCGACGCGACGATCACCGTGACCCCGATGCGCACCTTCCCGATCATCCGAGATCTCGTCACCGATGTCTCGTTCAACTACCGCAAGGCACGCGAGATACCGGCTTTCGCGCCGCCTCCTGATCTGGCGCCGGGGGAGTACCGGATGCAGCAGGTCGACGTGCAGCGCTCCCAGGAGTTCCGCAAGTGCATCGAATGCTATCTGTGCCAGAACGTCTGTCATGTGGTGCGCGACCACGAGGAGAACAAGGAGGTCTTCGCCGGTCCCCGCTATCTCATGCGCATCGCGGAACTCGAGATGCACCCGCTCGACGTCGCCGACCGGCGCGACGTCGCGCAGGACGAGCACGGCCTGGGTATGTGCAACATCACCAAGTGCTGCACCGAGGTGTGCCCGGAGAACATCCACATCACCGACAACGCGCTGATCCCGATGAAGGAACGCGTCGCCGGCCGCCGCTACGACCCGATCGTGTGGCTCGGCAACAAGCTGTTCCGGCGCTGAGCAGGGAGCAGGGACCGGGCCGGACGCAGGGACCGGCTCAGTTCACGCGTTCGGCGACCAGCGGAACCAGCTCGTCGAGCGCGAACGGCACCGACAGCACCGAGTTCGTCGAGAACGCCGCGGAGATGTGGGAATCGCTGTCGAGCACGAGGAACCGGCCGTCGCGCACCGCCGGGATCTGCTGGAAGACCGGATTGTCGGTCACCTCGGCGGCCGGCACGTAGATCGGCAGCACGATCAGCAGGTCGGAGTCGAGCATGTCCAGGTTCTCGTCGGAGACTGTGATGAAGAAGTCGTCCGTCGCCGCGGCCTGCACCTGCGGATTGTTCACGAAGCCGAGCTCGGTCATGAAGTCGACGCGCGAGTCGCCGACGACGTAGGCGCCCCACCCCTCCGACGTGTAGGAGGCGACGGTGACGGTCTTGCCCGCGAACTCGGGATTGTCGGCGGCGGCCTGCGCGAAATCCGCGTCGATCTGCGACAGCAGTTCGGCACCCTTGTCCGGGACACCGAGCGCCGCTGCCACGGTGGCCACCTGGTCGTCGAGCGACGTGAGGTAGGCGTCGCTGCCTTCCGGGCCGCCGACGGTCGGGGCGATCCCCGACAGCGTCTCGTAGCGGGCCGGCTCACCGGAACTCTTGGTGTCGAGGATCAGATCGGGCTCCTGCGCCGCGAGCATCTCGAAGGACGGCTCGATCGTGCCGATGAGCTCCGGCGGCGAGTCGTACAGCCCCTGCGCCCACGGCCCCACGCCGTCGCCGCCGAAGGCGAGCCAGTCACTCGCCGCCACCGGCTGAACGCCGAGTGCCAGTGCAGTTTCGGCGTCGCCCCAGCCCAGAGCCGCGACGCGTTCGGGGGCGGACTCGATGGTGACCTCCCCGAACTTCGTGTCGACCGTGACGGGGAAGGCGCCGTCGGCCGGTGCCGAACCGGAGTCGGACTCCGTGTCGGACGATCCGCACGCGGTCAGCACGATCGCGGTGGCCGTGAACAGAGCGGCGGAACGGAGCAACGCAGCGGATCGGCGTGTCATGACGGGCCTCGAGTCTGTCGAACAACAAGTGAGGCGATCCTAACCCGGCGGGGTGACCGAAGGTGAAAACCCGCCGGAAACCGCGCAGGGCAGCCGCTCGAGCGCGCACTATGTGTCCGTGACCCGACCTGACGACGGTCGGCCGGCACGGGCGAAACCGGTGCTGGCCTCCTTGATCCTCGTCGCCGCCGTGGCGAATTCGAACCTCGCCGTCGCGAACGTGGCACTGCCCGAGATCGGGAAGGCGTTCGACGCGAGCCAGACCCAGCTCAACCTCGTCGCAGTCGGCTATTCCGTCGGTCTCGCCGCGTCCGTGCTCTACCTCGGTGCCGTCGGCGACCGTTACGGACGCAAGACGATGCTGCTGCTCGGCATGGCGTTGTCGGTTCCCGCCTCGGCGGTCGCCGGGTTCGCGCCGAGCACCGAGGTGCTGTTCGCGGCGCGGGTGCTCGGCGGTCTCTCCGCCGGTCTGGCGTTCCCCACCACTCTCGCCCTTATCACTGCACTGTGGTCGGGCGCAGCCCGCACGCGCGCGATCGCGTTGTGGTCGTCGATCGGTGGTGGCCTGACCGCGCTCGGCCCGCTCGTCGCCGGCACCCTGCTCGAACAGTTCTTCTGGGGTTCGGTTTTCCTGGTGACGATTCCGCTCGCGCTGATCGCTTTCGCCCTGACCTGGATATTCGTGCCCAGCCACGTCAACGAATCGACCGATCCGGTCGATCATCTCGGCGGTGTGGTCTCGATCGTGTTGGTCGGCTCGCTCGTCCTCGGCATCAACTTCGTGCCCGTCGACGGGATGGAGACCATCGCGGTGTCCGCTCTCGTGATCGCTCTCGTCGCGGTGATCCTCTTCGTCATGCGCCAGCTGCGAGCGGCGAACCCCCTGTTCGACCTGCGGGTCGCCCGGCGTCGCGTGTTCTGGGTCGCGGCCGTCGCGGGCATCATCGTGTTCGGCACCCTGATGGGCACGATGTACATCAGTCAGCAGTACCTGCAGAACGTGCTCGGCTACTCGACTCTCGCAGCTGGATCGGCGGCGCTGCCCGCCGCTTTCGTGATGGTGCTGGTGGCGCCGCAGTCGGCGAAACTCGTCGGGTCGCGCGGCTCCCGTTTCACGCTGCTGTCCGGTTACGTGGCGATCGTGGCCGGACTCGTCGTCGCACTGATGCTCTGGGACGAGGACGCGCATTACTGGGTGATCGCCCTCGGATACATGTGTCTCGGAGCCGGTGTCGGTCTCGCCGGTACCCCGGCCTCGCATTCGCTCACCGGCTCGGTGCCGGTCGCCCGTGCCGGGATGGCCTCCGGCACGGCCGATCTGCAACGCGATCTCGGTGGCGCGATCGTCCAGTCGATCCTCGGCGCCCTGCTCACCGCCGGATACTCGGCCTCCCTCGCCGCGACGATCGCGGCGAGTCCTCAGGCCACGGCCGTCGACGAGCAGACCGAGACCGCACTGGAGAAGTCGTTCGCGGGTGCCGTCGGGATCGCCGAGCACTATCCGCAGTACGCGCAGCAGATCATCGAGGCCGCGCGGTCGGCCTTCCTCGACGGCGACACCCGCGCCTACACGGCCGCGATCGCGATCGTGCTGGTCGGAGCGGCGCTGGTGGCCCTTGCGTTCCCCTCACGCTCGGCCGAGATCGCGCTGCTCGAACGGTACGCCGAGGAGGACGGTGACGCGGCGGTCGACTCGTCGGAAAAACCGGCCCACTGAACCCGGATCCTCACGCAGTCCGGGTCGGTCAGGCGGTCAGAACGACTGCGACCAGCGTCCGACGTCACCCCGCTCGAGCGCGACGGCGAGCAGTTCCGGGAAACGGTCGGGCGTGCACGCGAAGGCAGGAACTCCGAGTTCGGCGAGTGCCGCCGCGTTGTCGCGGTCGAAGGACGGCGCCCCGTCGTCGGACAGAGCCAGCAACACCACGACCTGCACACCCGCGGCGAGCATCTCCTGGATGCGCGAGAGCATCTCGGCGCGGATGCCGCCCTCGTACAGATCCGAGATGAGCACGAACAGCGAATCGGCCGGGCGCGTGATCAGCGACCTGCTGTAGGCGATCGCCCGATTGATGTCGGTGCCGCCGCCGAGCTGGGTGCCGAACAGCACGTCCACCGGGTCGGCGAGCTTATCGGTCAGGTCCACCACCGCGGTGTCGAAGACGACCAACGAGGTGCGCAGTGCCCGCATCGACGCCAGGACCGCCGCGAACACTGACGCGTACACCACGCTCGACGCCATCGACCCGGACTGGTCCACCGCGAGCACCACGTCGCGTTTCACCGCCTGGGAGCGGCGCCCGTAGCCCACCAGCTTCTCGGGCACCACCGTGCGATGCTCCGGCAGGTAGTGGGCCAGGTTCGCGCGGATCGTGCGATCCCAGTCGATGTCGCGGAGTTTCGGGTTCGACGTCCGCGACGACCGGTCGAGCGCACCCGTGACGGCGGCACGGGTGTGCTGCGCGATGCGGGCCTCGATCTCGCGCACGACTTTCTCGACGACCGTCCGTGCCGTCGCCTTGGTGGTCTCCGGCATCACGCGGTTCAGGCTCAGCAACGTGCCCACGAGATGCACGTCCGGTTCGACGGCCTCGAGCATCTCGGGTTCGAGGAGCAGCCGGGTCAACCCGAGCCGATCCACCGCGTCGCGCTGCATCACCTGGACGACGGATGTCGGGAAGTAGGTGCGGATGTCGCCGAGCCAGCGCGCCACCCGGGGCGCGGACGCGCCGAGACCTGCGGTGCGCGGTGCGGTGCCGTCGCCGGGCGCGGTGTCGTACAGCGCGGCGAGCGCGGCGTCCATGGCGCTGTCGTCGGCCGAGGACAGGGAGCCCGTCGAGTCCTCGGCGGCCTCGCCGAGTGCGAGCCGCCAGCGGCGCAAACGTTCGGTGTCTCCGGATTCGGTTGTCATGCCGACACTCCCAGGATCGACGCGGTGGCGGTCAGGGCGATCCGGCCGCGATCCACGGCGGGCGGTGCCTCCGTGCGGCGGGTGCGTTCGCCCCGCACCGTCTGCCCGAGCAGGCGTCGCTCACCGAAGGCGAACGACCCGAAGGTGCGCCGGAGGACGGGCAGGACGTCGACGAAATCGTCGTCGGTGAGACCGCTGATCCACTCGTCGACGAGATCGAACAGTGCGCTGTCGTGGACGAGCAGGAGTCCGCCCCCGCCGAGGAACCCGTCGATCCAGCGCGCCTTCGCGGGTGCCGATGACCCCACCGACAACGCTCGCGCGACCCGCACGGACGCCTCGTACTCGCCGAGTCGGCCGGTGTCGCGCAGCATCCGGGTGGTGCGGCCGACGAGCAGACCGTCGATGTCGTCACGCTCGCTCACCGACGTCAGTGTGTCGAGCCATCGGACGGTCGCGGTCGGGTCCTCACGCAGCGCGAGAGCGAGATGCACGTCGTCGATCGCGGTGCGCAGTGCATCGGCGGCGTCGTGGTCGAGACCGGTGACCGCCGCCGGGAGACCGGCGCACACACGCGCGAGCAGGGCGTCGCAGACATGTTCCAGGGAGGACAGATCGGTGCCCCGCACATCGCCGTAACGGACGGTGCGCACGAGGGTCGGCAGGGCGCTCATCAGGTGCAGCACATCGTGATCGAGTGCAGCCGCCGCGTCGATCGCCGTCACCAGCGACGGGATCGTGGTCCGCAGGTCGGCGAGCAACGCCCGTTCGAGCAGTTCGGTGAGGTCGGCGAGCGCGATCCCGGAACGAGTGGCACGGTCGGCCACTGTGGCGCCCGCTGCGGATTCCACCGTCGTGCCCCACCGCGACGCCTCGACGATCGCCACCGACAACTCCGGTTCCCACCGCAGCGTCCAGGTCTCGCGGAAGGTGCCGGTCGAGCGCACCTCGCTCTCCGCCGGTCTACCCCAGTCGATACCGAGCAGCGCCAGGCGGTGCAGCAGTCGCGACCGGGCGACGTCGATCTCCCGGCGCAGGTCCAGATCGAGATGCCTGGCTTCGGCGGACCGCTTGAGACGCAACGACTTCGCATTCCGCTGCAGGTCGGTGTCGAGCGGGACGGTGGGGGTGTCCTCGGAGACGGAACCGAGTGCCTCACCGACGACGAGCCGGCGGGAGACGAGACCGAGCAGGACGTCGTCGCCGTCGCACAGCACCGACCGCGTCGCCTCGACGACCTCGTCGAGTCCGGCCACCGCGCGACCGCGCAACGCCGCGAGCGTGTCGGCGAGACGTGTCGCCTCGATGACGTGGGCGCTCGAGACGGGCAGATCCTCCTCGCGCAGGACACGGGCCACGCGGGTGAACCAGCGTGCGGTCGTGTCCGCGGGCTGTGTGAACAGGTGGTGATACCAGCCGGGTGAGGTGATGCCGGCGCCGTAGCCCGACGACAGCGACAACCGGGAGTGGCTCCACGGCACCCACGTGAGGGTGGTCTTGACCTTGGGCATGCCCTTGAGCAGGCGCGCGTCGGGCGCTGCCGGTCCGAGCCGGCAGGTCAGCGCGGGTGCGTGCATCGCTCCGCACACCACGGCGATCGCGCGGGCCCCGGCCTTGACCGTCGCGCGCAGCACCTGCCGCATGTGCGCCTCGCGTCGCGCGGTGTGGTCGTCGATCCCGACGTCCTCGCGCAGCGCGCGCATCGCGTCCGTGATCTCGTCGAAGGCCTGTGCGGTGCCGTGCTCTACCACCGCGTCCCACCACTGCTCGAAGTCGGAGTATCCGCCGGCGCGGGCGAGTATGCCGAGCAGGTTGTCGGTCGCGCGGTCGCCGACCTCGCGCTCCGCGCCGAGCGACATCGACGCCGGAAGGTCGCAGAACCGCACGTCGGCATCGTGCAGGTACGCCCAGCGCAGGGCCTGCCATTCGGGGGAGAAGGCCGCGAACGGCCAGAACGCCGCCCGCGCCGGTTCGTCGCGTGCGTAGGCCAGCAATGCTACCGGCGGCACCATGTCGTCGGCCACGGTGAGCGGGAGCACCGGATCGGCGTCCGACGGACCCTCGATGAGGACGGTGTCGGGTTCGAACTCCGCGAGTGCCTGCAGGACCGCACGCGCCGAACCCGGCCCGTGGTGCCGGATCCCGAAGACCCGGATCTCCGCGGGAGCATCCGCGCGGTCGAAGAGAGCGTCGGTCACCCGGTGATCTCCCGGCACGCCCGGTAGAAGTCGGTCCAGTCGCCGCGTTCTCGGACGACGGCCTCGAGATATTCGTTCCAGACCACCCGATCGGAGACAGGGTCCTTGACCACCGACCCCAGGATTCCGGCCGCAACGTCGGAGGGCCGAAGCACCCCGTCACCGAAGTGCGCCGACAACGCCAGGCCGCCCGTGACCACCGAGATCGCCTCGGCGGTGGACAGCGTGCCCGACGGGGACTTCAGCTTGGTCCGGCCGTCGGTGGTGACGCCGCTGCGCAACTCCCGGAACACCGTGACGACGCGGCGGATCTCCTCCGCGGCCGCAGGCACGGTGGGAAGTTCGAGTGCGGTGCCGAGCTGTTCGACGCGGCGGGTGACGATCGCGACCTCGTCCTCCTCGCTCGCCGGCAACGGCAACACGACGGTGTTGAACCGTCGACGCAGCGCGGACGACAGGTCGTTGACCCCGCGGTCGCGATCGTTGGCGGTGGCGATGACGTTGAACCCCTTCGTCGCCTGCACCTCGATGCCGAGTTCGGGGACGGGAAGCGTCTTCTCCGACAGGACGGTGATCAGCGCATCCTGCACGTCAGCGGGGATGCGGGTGAGTTCCTCGATCCGTGCCACGGCGCCGTCGCGCATCGCGGTCATGACCGGGGAGGCGACCAGCGCGTCGGCGCTCGGCCCTTCGGCGAGCAACCGCGCGTAGTTCCAGCCGTACCGCACCGACTCCTCGGTCGTACCCGCCGTTCCCTGCACGAGCCGGGTCGACGAACCGCTGATCGCGGCGGCGAGATGCTCCGACACCCAGGTCTTCGCGGTACCCGGCACACCGAGCAGCAACAGTGCCCGGTCGGTCGCCAGCGTCGCCACGGCAACCTCGATCAACCGGCGCGGACCGACGTACTTCGGGGTGATCACGGTGCCGTCGGGCAGTTCGCCGCCGAGCAGATAGGTCACCACCGCCCACGGGGACAGTTGCCACGACGGCGGGCGCAGCCGGTCGTCGAGTCGCGCGAGCGCCGCGAGTTCGTGCGCGTACTGCTGCTCGGCGTGTGGGCGCAGCAGGTCGGTGCCGGACCCGGCGGTCTCGGACGTGCCCGTCTCGGGCATCGCGGCCTCGTCGGTGCCGACAACTGCAGGGGTCGACTCGAAGTCGGTCAACTCAGCTCCTCGTGGATCGTCTTGCGGAGGGTCAGGGTGTCGGCTGCGCTCGCGAACAGGTGCAGGCGACCGAGATCGTCGGTGCGGTTCGCGGCGTCGGCCAGCAGATCGGCCAGCTCGAACGGTGCCCGGTGGGCGAGCAGCGTCAGGACGTCGCGCACCAGACGGGTGGTCGTCAGCTTCGTGTACAGCGCGGTGAGCACCTTCTCGGCGACATCGCGCGGCCACGGCGCCGGGAGCGCGGCGAGCAACGCGTCGTCGAGAACCGCGGGCGGCGACGCCTCGCGCAGGTGCGTGAGCAGGATGTCGCGAGGTACGACCCGGGCGACCGATGTGTCGCCGGTGCCGTCGCGTCGCAGCAACGCCGCGGCCCATCCGCTGTCGCGTTGCCGGACCGCCGCGCGGCCCCACGCGTCCGTCAGTGCCGTGCGGAGGGCGTCGTCGACGTCGAACTCCGGCAGCACCCCGTCTCCGACGTGCTCGCGCCACACCGACAGCGGAGCGGCCGCGACTGCCGCCACCAGCAGATCGCGGGCCGGACCGTCGGAGAGACCGTCGCGGAGTGCGCTCTCGTCCGGCCGTTCGGGGACGGCGAGGGTGACGGTCGAGCCGTCGACGAGCAGCCATTGCCGCACTCGTTCGGTCATGCGTCGCGCGAACGCGGAGTCGGGGAGGCGGGGAAGAAGGTCGAGCGCGACGGCGCGAACCTTGCGGCTACGGTCGTCGAGGGCGCGCTCGAGCAGGTCTTCGTCGTGCGGGCCGAGACCGACCGCGAGCAGGGCGACGAGCTCGGCCCGCTGGGCGGCGGTCTGCGCACCCCATGACGCCGCGAGCGTGGCTGTCGCCGCGGCCGGATCGTGCGCGCGGAGCACCTCGAACCATCGGCGTCGCCGGGCGGGCGGACCGACGTGCCAGGGCGTGTCGTCGAGCGGGTCGGGTGGCAGCAGATCGGCCCATTCCGGGTGGCGCGCGGCCACCCAGCGCCCGCGCGCGCCGGTGAGAGCGATCAGCCGGTCGCGGTGCACCGCATTGGTGGTCGCGACGATCAACAGGTCGACCACGATGTCGTGCGACGCGCGGAGCCGGGCCGCCACCTCGAACCATTCGTCGAGTAGCGGGGAGCGGACGGCGAGCAGCGCGCGCAGGCGTTCGGCAGCCGCGCCGGGCAGGACGGGACGGTCGTCGTCCGGGGCCGGCGACGGCAGCTCGCGGATCACCGGCACGGTCGCGGCGGTGAGGAAGGTCGCCTCCAGGGCGGCAGCGGCGAGCAGTGTCGCGGCGGGGTCTCCGGTGAGTTCGCCCGCGGCACCGGCCGTGTGCAGCGCGCCGAACTCCGGAGCGGAGCGTGCCGTTCCGAGAAGTGCTGCGGCCGTCAGCGATTCGGGCAAGGCGGTCACCAGGTCATCACCTGTCCTCCGGTGAACAGTGAGACGGGAGTGAGAGCGGTTCCGTCCCAGTCGCCGCAGACCGTCACGGGACGGCCTCCCGCGACGGCGTGCAGCCGCCAGCGGCTGTCGTCGTCACCGGCCAGCGGCAGCGCCCGTCCGGACGGGTCGACGACGTACCAGCCGTCCTTGCTGTCGGTGGGAGTGACCGCGTCGAGCAGGACGGGCCAGGTGCGCAACCACGGATCTGCTCCGCGCATGCGGGCGTACTCGTCCAGCGCAGCGTCGAGTCCGGTGGCGGGCAGGGTCGTGAACGGCTCCGTCTCCCCGTGCTGCCGGCCGAGTACGGCTCGCAGTGGGGCCGCGACGGGGTAGAAGTGCAGATCGGCGTCGACCAGCGAACCGGGGAAGGGGAGGGGCGTGACGAAACGCGCTGTGCCATGAGCGAAGTCGAGCAGGATCGCCCAGCGTCCGCTCGACCTCCCCCGAAGCCACGTCTTGCGGGTGAACATCCGGCTCTCCTCGGTGACGCGCACGGCGAGGACCTGCCAGCGGTCGCGCACAGCCGGTTCGGCGCGGACCTCCTCGCTGCGGGTGCCGAAACCGAGATGGGTCTGCAGCGCACGCAGGAGCGGCCTCGGCAGCTCGTCGCGCTGCCGGTACGCCACGGCCATGAGGTGCAGGCGCGCATACTCTTCGAGCAGCCTGGCGGGCCAATCGGTTTCGTCGTTCACGACGGCGGCCAGAGCGCGCAGTGCCGACGCCGCGCCGGGAGCCTGGGCATCCACCATGCGGGCAGCGATCGCCTCGTAGATGTCGTAGCCGTGATCCACCGCCCCGAGGCCGTGCCGGATGCGGTCGGTGAGCCAGCGGTCGAGGTCGTCGAGTCCTGCCGCGACCCGCTCGGCGCGACGCCGGGCGGTCGCAGGGTCGGGCGCCTTGACCGGCTCGTCCGCCGGTGCGGGAGGTGTGGTGGACGCGATGCGGGCGGCGAGCCATCCGGTCACGAAGTCGGGCGCCTGCGCGGCCGGCACGGCACCCTCGGACCAGCGCACGAGCAGTGACAGGGCGTGCTTGCAGGGCAGCTTCCGGCTCGGGCACGTGCACGTGTAGGCGGGAGCGCTCGGGTCGATCGCCGTGCGGTACGGCGTGGTGCCGCGTCCGCGGCACAGTCCCCACAGGGCGGTGGTGTCGTGACCGGTCTCGAGCCATGCGGAGGCGACGCCGCGCGCAGCCGTCATCGAGGACGGATCGGGCGCGACGGCGTTGATCTGCTGGAGGGTCCAGGGGGCGGTCACGAGCGTCGAAGGTAGGAGACGGGTCCGACAGGAACGGCGGGATCAGGATGTCGCACGGGTCTCCAGACGTGCGCGGATGCCGTCGACGAACAACCGCAGACCGAATTCGAACCGGACGGCGGGGTCGCCGTCGAGCAGGTCGTCGTCGGCCTCGGCCGGCTGTTCGGTCGCGACATCGGGGGAGAGAGGTGCGCGCGTGAGCGCACCGAGTTGCTCGAGTTGCGCGCGGGACTGCTCGTCGACGGTGTGGCCGAGCACGTAGTGCAGCAGCGCGTAGCCGGTCAGTTCTGCGTACGCCCGGGACAGACCCGCGCGTTCGGCGGTGGCCACGAAGGCGTCGCGGGCCCGGGAAGTGGTCAGCCGGGAGGCGTAGCTCGAGGCGACGAGTTCGGCGCCGTCGCGATGGGCGAGCAGCGCGGCGCGGAAACGGTGCGCCAGCTCGGAGAGGGCGTCGTCCCAGACATCGCTCGCGGGCGGCTCGTCGACACCATCGAGGATGCGGTCCGCCATGGCGCCGAGCAGGGTCTGCTTGTTCGGGAAGTGCCAGTACAACGCACCGGGCTGGACGCCGAGCGACGACGCGAGCTTGCGCATCGTCAGGTCGCCGAGCCCGTACTCGTCGAGGATCGCCATGGCGCCGTCGAGGACGTCGCCGCGTCGCAACTGCACTGCTCTTCTGCTCCCGCTTCTCCCACTGCCCGCGGCGGTACCGCGCCACCGGGGATCCGAACCGAAGGATTCGTGCCTTTGACACTATCGGACGCTTCGCCCTAACCTGAACGCTGTTCAATTGAACGATGTTCAAGTTCTCGCCACCCCAGGAGACGGCAGTGACCCAGGCGCCCGCCCGCACCGACATCCTCGACATCGCTCGCGACCAGGTGCTCCGTCGCGGCATCGGTTTCGACCGCGACCAGACCCTCGAGGTCTTGCAGCTGCCGGACGATCGCATCGACGACCTGCTGGCGGTCGCCCACGACGTGCGCATGGCGTGGTGCGGACCGGAGGTCGAGGTCGAGGGGATCATCAGCCTCAAGACCGGTGGCTGCCCCGAGGACTGCCATTTCTGCTCGCAGTCCGGCCTGTTCGCCTCCCCGGTGCGGGCCGCCCGGCTCGACATCCCGTCGCTCGTCGAGGCCGCGAAGCAGACCGCCAAGACCGGAGCGACCGAGTTCTGCATCGTCGCGGCCGTGCGCGGACCCGACGAACGCCTCCTCGCGCAGGTCGCGGCCGGTATCGAGGCGATCCGCAACGAGGTCGACATCCAGATCGCGTGCTCGCTCGGCATGCTCACCCAGGAACAGGTCGACCGACTCGTCGCGATGGGTGTGCACCGCTACAACCACAACCTCGAGACCGCCCGCTCGCACTTCCCGAATGTCGTCACCACCCACACCTGGGAGGAGCGCTTCGAGACGCTGCGCATGGTCCGCGAGGCGGGTATGGAGGTGTGCTGCGGAGGCATCCTCGGAATGGGTGAAACCGTCGAGCAGCGAGCCGAATTCGCAGCCGACCTCGCGGCGCTCGAACCCGACGAGGTGCCGCTGAATTTCCTCAATCCGCGCCCCGGCACCCCTTTCGGGGATCTCGAGGTGCTGCCCGCCACCGAGGCGCTCAAGGCGGTGGCGGCCTTCCGATTGGCGTTGCCGCGCACCATCCTCCGGTTCGCCGGTGGCCGCGAGATCACGCTCGGCGACCTCGGCGCGCAGAAGGGGATCCTCGGCGGAATCAACGCCGTCATCGTCGGCAACTACCTCACCACGCTCGGCCGACCGGCAGAGACCGACCTCGACCTGCTCGGCGAACTCAAGATGCCGATCAAGGCCCTCGGCGAGACGATCTGATGTTCGATCCGTTCACCGGCGAAGCGATCGTCGACGGGACGATCCGAACCCGTTCCACAGCAGTGCAACTCGGGCTCGAACCGCCGCGCTTCTGCGCGCAGTGCGGTCGCCGGATGATCGTCCAGATCGCGCCGGACGGGTGGTGGGCACGGTGCTCGCGCCACGGGACCGTCGACTCGGTGATGAGCGAACAACGCTGACCTACCGTGGCGCGTCTCGGATCGTGCCGGGCCGACTGCGCGACCGATTCGCGAAAGTTACGGCGACCGAACGATGTAACTTCGTGTGCATGCTGAATACTCGACTGCTGCCGTTACGCAACGACCGAGCACAGCTGCGGGCGATGATCGGCGACGACGCGGCCGCCTACGCCGCCGGGACGGCAGATCCACTCGTGCGCCGGTACGCGCACCTGCCCGAACCGGCGTATACGGAAGCGTCCGTCGCAGCGTTGATAGACGGCGAGATTCGGCACGGGCTGGAGCGCGGAGATCTGGCCGTACTGACGATCGCCGATCCGGAGATCGATCGCTTTGCCGGCAGCCTGGTGTTGTTCGACATCGCCGACGAGGAGGCAGAAGTCGGATTCTGGTTGCATCCGCACGGTCGTGGGAAAGGGCTCGCTGCCGATGCACTCGAACTTGCGGCCGAGCTCGCGCGGCGCAGCGGATTACTTCGCCTGACCGCGCGCACCCTCCCCGAGAACGAAGCATCACAGCGCGTGCTCGAGCGGTGTGGTTACATCCGCGGTGACCGAACCCGGACCGTCACTCCGTCGGGGGCGGAAGCCCTCGCCGTGCACTACTCACGGGATCTCGGATGATGCGTGTTGTCGCTGTCTCCCGGGCGGGGCGAGCACGCTGGCCTCTGCGAGGCTCGGAACGCTACGGGAGCTCACGTTCTTCGGCAGGATAGGTCACGATCCCGTCGGAACCCACCGACGGCGTCGCGCCCCACTGTCCCAGTTCGTGCTGTCGCGGCTTTGCGTTGTTGACGAGATGCACGACGGTCCATCCCCGTGCGGCGAGGGTGTTCGCGATCAACAGTCGGTGACAGCGCCACGGCATCGGCTCGCCGCACATGATCGCGACGTGCCGATGCTCGGCCAGTTCGGTAAGGCGCTCCAATCCGGCCTCGAAGTCGTCGGTGAGGGTGTAATCGGCGTAGTTCTTGAAACTCGCGTTCTTCCAGCCCGCGTTGACGGCCGGATCGATGCCCTTCTGCTTCGGCCGCCTGCCACCGAGTTCGGTGAGGTGCAGATAGCCGATCCCGGCGCTGTCGAGCCAGGAGGGCATCTCGTCGGCGTCGAACTGCGGGCTGCGGCGCGAACCGGGCATCTTCCGCACGTCGACGACGAGTTCGATGTCGGCCGAGGTCAGCGTGTCGAGCAGGACCGATTGCGGGCACGTCCAGTGGCCGATGGTCCACAGGACGCGGGAGTCGGCACTCATGGCACCCATCGTCCCATCACGCGTGCGCGACCCGCCGGCGTAGTTCCTCGGCGCCGTCGCCCTCCAATCGGGACAACCCCGCACGACGGCCGGCGAGCAGCAGCAGGATCGCGGAGATCGGTCCCCGCACCTCGGGTCCGGAACCGGAGGACCACTCGGTATCGGTTGCGCTGAAACGGAATCCGTCGAGCGGGACGTCGGCGAAGACCCGGGCCTTCCCGGTGCCGCGGGTGGACCACATCCGACTGGCCCCCGCCGCCGCGGCATCCGGTGGCATCGGCAGGTCGCGCTGCAACGGCACCGCGATGTCCTGACCGTGGACGAGCAGATCGATCATGGCCTCGAGCGGGGTGATGCCCACATTGTGCCGCCGGGAGCCGATCATTCCCCGGAGGTCGGCGATCAACTCCTGCGTCGGTCGCCGGGCACGGTCGCGAGAGGACTCGCGGATGATCGTGTTCACCCCGCCGCGATGACGCACGACCATCCGGACGAAATCGACCACGGTGAGCTGCTGCAACGTGAGGTGCGCGGCGACGTCGCGCACGGTCCAGCCCTCGCACAGCGACGGCCGGCTCCACTCGTCCTCGGTCAGTTGTTCCAGCAGGTCGGCAGTTCGTGCGCGCTGCTCGTCGATGGTGTTCCAGATGTCGTCGACGTTCATGGGATCACCTGACCTGTGCTCCGCCCGACACACGATCCACCCATTCTAGATCGCGGATCGTGCCCCACCCGAGGATTCCGGTGCCGGTACGGCGTCCTCCGCGGCACGGCTCACCGACTCCCACTCGAGCCAGGTGGCAATCTTCTCCCGGGTGGCGGCCACGGCCGCATCCAGGACGGCATTGCCCAGGACGATGCGTCGAGGTGGCCGGTCGGCATCGACGACCTCGAGCAGTGCCCGCGCGGCCAGGGCGGGGTGGCTGTCGATGCTCGTGGACGCGCTCTGCTTTTCGATCTCGGCTCGCAGCGAATCGTAGTCCGATCGCGGAGTGCTCACCGTCATGGTGGTATAGAGGTCGGTCCAGTAGCCGCCCGGCTCGACGATCGTCACGTCGATGCCGAAATGCGCGGCCTCGACAGCCAGGGCTTCACTGAGTCCTTCGAGGGCGAACTTGCTCGCGCTGTACAGCCCTGTGCCGGGCCCGCTCAGTACGCCCCCGATGCTCGAGATCTGCACGAGATGCCCGCGTCCTCGGCTCCGGAAGGCCGCCATGGCGGCCTGGCTGACCCACATCGCTCCGAAGAAGTTCGTCTCGAACTGTGCACGCGCCTGGTCCTCGGTGAACTCCTCGACGAATCCGTAGGCCATGGTGCCCGCGTTGTCGACGACGATGTCGAGGCCTCCGAAATGCTCGCGGGCGGTGTCGAAAGCGGCGAACACCGCCGTGCGGTCGGTGACGTCGGCCGGGAGTCGGAGGAGACGTTCCGGATCCCGGGGGAGATCGGCCGATTCGATCGATCGGGAGACGGCCACGACGTTGTCGCCTCTCGACAGCGCCGCACGGGCGAACTCCCTGCCCAGGCCGCGGCTCGCGCCGGTGATCAACCAGGTGCGGGGACGGACGCCGGGGGTGGCGGGGGACGCGGTCGTCGGTTGGGTCTTCAATGCATATCTCCTGAGTGAGACGAGACGGTCCGTCTCGTTAATTCGAGGATGACCCGCCGGAGGGCGCCTGTCAAGACGCAACGTCTCGTCTCGATGAGATATCGTCGTTCCATGCCCCCACGCCCCGAAACCGGACACTCCCGGCGGAACCCCGCCTCGCGGAAAGCGATCCTCGATGCCGCTTTCGGCCTGGTCGCCGAGGTCGGCTACTCGAAACTCGGTATCGAGGCGATCGCCGCCCGGGCCGGCGTGGGGAAGCAGACGATCTATCGCTGGTGGCCGTCGAAAGGAGCCGTCCTCCTCGACGCGTATCTGGCACACACGCAGGGCGATGCCGGAGACGAGGCCGCGCTGCCCGACACCGGCGACCTCCGCGCGGACCTCGTCGCGGTGCTGCAGGCCACCGTGGCGGAGCTGCGTGATCCGACGTTCGCCGTCCCCCTGCGAGCGTTGACCGTGGCGGTACTCGAAGACCCCGAACTCGCAGCGGAATACGAACACCGCCTCGACGCGCCGATGCGGGAGATGAAGAAGGCCAGGCTTCGGGCCGCGCAGAGTGCGGGGCAACTGCCGGACGACCTCGATCTCGATGTCGCCGTGGACATGCTGTTCGCGCCTGTCGCCCAGAAATGGTCGACCACCGGCGAACCCCCGTCGGAGGACTACGTCCGCACACTGGTCGAGACCATCCTCGCCGGCCTGACGCGCTCGGCCGAGGGCATCCCGTCTTCGAGCATGTAACGCGCGACTCCTCTTGTCCGACACACACGTCGGAATCACATGACGATCAGGGGAGGGGCAGCATGGGTTCGGTCGATGTTCTGGAATGGATCCGCGAAGGTTATCTGGCGGGCGACCCGCTGCGCTCGGCGCTGTTCGTCGGGTCGGCCTTCCTGACGATGCCGCTGCAGTTGCTCGAGGTCATCATGGGACGGCCTTTCTGATCTCCTCCGGGAGGTTCACACCGGCGGTCGCAGGGCGGCGAATTCGTCCGTCACGCGCAGCCTGGAATCGGTGAAGCGGTAGAGCGCCGGGGGGCGACCTCCCGCTTTGCCGGACGGTGCGGTGTTGCCGGTGCGGGTGAGCACGTTCCGGCGCGCCAGCACCCGTTGGAGATTGGTGGCATCCACCTCGTAACCCAATGCAGCGCAATAGATGTCGCGCAGCGTGGACATCGAGAACTCCGCCGGTGCGAGGCCGAATGCGATGTTCGTGTACGACAGCTTCGCGGCAAGGCGCGCATGGGCGTTCGCCACCATCACCCCGTGGTCGAAGGACATCGCGGGAAGGTCCGAGACCGGATGCCAGGCCGTATCGGGCGGCAGCTGGGGATCCGAGGTGAGGGGGATCAGACCGAGATAGGTCGACGCGATCGTGCGCGGTCCCGGCACCCGATCCGGTTCGGAGAAGACCGACAGCTGTTCGAGGTGCGCGACCTTGCGGACGTCGACCTTCTCCGCCAGTTGCCGCCTCGCCGACGTCGTGAGGTCCTCGTCGTTGCGTAGTTGGCCGCCGGGGAGCGACCACGTGCCGACCTGCGGATCGAGGGCCCGCTGCCACAGCAGCACCCCGAGTTCGGGCTCCTCGCGGAGGGCTCCCGAGGCGTCCGGGAAGCGGCGAACCTGGAACACGGCGATGAGCACTTCGTGACGGGTGTTACCATGTGTCATGTTTTCGATCCTAAGTCGAAAACCTCGAATACGGCAATTCCGGTAGAACCCGCCGGGATGACACCCTCGAAGGAGCTAGGCCATGACCACGACCGAGTGGGCGGGAGCCGCCACCATCGTCGACGGCCCCGGCGGATACACGGGCGTCGAGGCGACGCCGGAGTGGGCCGAGGAGGTCCGCCGGTTGGCCCGTGAGCGCAACGCCACGCTGCTCGCGCACAACTACCAGCTTCCCGCGATCCAGGACGTCGCCGACCACGTCGGCGACTCGCTCGCGCTCTCGCGTATCGCCGCCGAGGCCGAGGAGGACACCATCGTCTTCTGCGGCGTGCACTTCATGGCCGAGACCGCGAAGATCCTCAGCCCGAACAAGACGGTGCTCATCCCCGACGAGCGCGCCGGCTGCTCGCTCGCCGACTCGATCACCGCCGACCAGCTGCGCGAGTGGAAGGCGGACCACCCCGACGCCGTGGTGGTCTCGTACGTCAACACTACCGCCGAGGTCAAAGGCCTGACCGACATCTGCTGCACGTCCTCGAACGCCGTCGACGTCGTCGCGTCCATCGACCCCGACCGCGAGGTGCTGTTCCTGCCCGACCAGTTCCTCGGCGCCCATGTCAAGCGCGTCACCGGTCGCGAGAACATGCACATCTGGGCTGGGGAGTGCCACGTGCACGCCGGCATCAACGGCGACGAGCTCGCCGCGCAGGCCAAGGCGCACCCCGACGCCGACCTGTTCGTCCACCCCGAGTGCGGTTGCGCCACCTCGGCGCTGTATCTCGCCGGGGAGGGCTTCGTGCCCGACGACAAGGTCAGAATCCTGTCCACCGGCGGGATGATCGACGCCGCCCGGGAGACCGGCGCGAAGCAGGTCCTCGTCGCCACCGAGGTCGGCATGCTGCACCAGCTCCGCAAGGCCGCGCCCGGGATCGACTTCCAGGCGGTCAACGACCGGGCGTCGTGCCCCTACATGAAGATGATCACGCCCGCCGCGCTGCTGCGCTGCCTGCAGGAGGGACGCGACGAGGTCCACGTCGCAGCCGACGTCGCCGAGCGGGCCCGCCTGTCGGTGCAGCGCATGATCGCCATCGGCAACCCGGGCAGCGGCGAGTGACCACCGCCATCACGGTCGCGTGGGAGGACCACGCCGACCTGGTGGTCGTCGGGGGTGGCGTCGCCGGTCTCACGGCCGCGCGCGCGGCCTCCCGGCGCGGCGCACGGGTGCTCATGGTGAGCAAAGGGGGCCCCACCGACACGGCCACCCAGTACGCCCAGGGCGGCATCGCCGTGGTGGCGCCGGTGGGCGACAGCGTCGACGCCCACGTCGCCGACACCCTCGCCGCGGGCGGAGGACTGTGCGACGAGGACGCGGTGCGCTCGATCGTCACCGCCGGCCCCGACGCCGTCACCGCCCTGCGTGACCTCGGAGCGGTGTTCGACACCGCCGGAGACGGCGACATCGCCCGCACCCGCGAGGGTGGGCACAGCACCCGCCGCATCATCCACGCCGGTGGCGACGCGACCGGCGCCGAAGTTCAGCGCGCCCTCGGCACGGCGGTCCAGCGCGCCCTCGGCGCGGCGGGTCTGCCCGTCCTGTTCGGCGCCGCTGCCGCCCGGATCCTCACCGATGCGCGGGGCGTCACCGGACTGCTCGTCCTCGACGAGCGCGGGTTCGGCGTCGTCCACACCCCGGCCGTGTTGCTCGCGACCGGTGGCCTCGGGCAGCTGTACGCGTGCAGCACGAATCCGCCCGGCGCCACGGCCGACGGCATCGCGCTGGCCCTGGCCGCCGGCGCCGGTGTCGCCGACCTCGAATTCGTCCAGTTCCACCCGACCGTGCTGTTCGCGGAAGGCGGCACCGGACGTCGGCCGCTCATCAGCGAAGCAGTGCGCGGGGAGGGAGCACGATTGGTCGACTCCCGCGGCCGATCGATCACCGAGGGTGTGCATCCGCTCGGCGACCTCGCACCCCGAGACGTCGTCTCGCGGGCCATCGCCGAGCGACTCACTGCACTCGGTGAGGATCACGTGTACCTCGACGCCCGTCACCTCGACGGCTTTGCCACGCGTTTTCCGACCATCACGGCGATGTGTGCCGACGCCGGTCTCGATCCGGCCCGTGATCTGCTGCCGGTCGCTCCCGCCGCGCACTATTCGTGCGGCGGTGTCGTGACCGATGTGCACGGCCGCACCCGCATTCCCGGTCTGTACGCGGCCGGTGAGGTGGCACGTACCGGCCTGCACGGCGCGAACCGGCTCGCCTCCAACAGCCTTCTCGAAGGGCTCGTCCTCGGCGAGCGCGCGGGGATGGCCGCGGCGATCGAACGGGCCGGAACGCGTGTCGAGACCGACGGCATTCCCGCCGTCGCCTCGGCCGTCTGTGATCGGACGGTGCTGCAGCAGCTCATGACCCGGCACGCGCTGGTCGTGCGCGACGCGAACGGACTGGCCGCTGCCGCAGTCGAACTCGACAGGATGAGCGTCGCAGCAAGCTGTACCGACGCCGATCGGCTCGAGGACTCGGCCCTCACCGTCACCGCGCGGGCCCTGCTGCTCGCGGCGCAGCGCCGCACCGAATCGCGGGGATGCCACACCCGCAGCGACCGTCCGGACACCGACCCGACGCAGGCACGCAGCCTCGAACTGCGCATCGACGATGACGGCAAGTTGTCCTTCACCACACCGGAACTGACAGGAGTCAACTGAGATGACCACCGCCCTGCCCGACGGACTCGACCTCGCCGAGACCCGCGAGCTGGTCCGGAAGGCGCTCGACGAGGATCTACGCTACGGAGCGGACGTCACCACCGACGCCACCGTGCCCGCCGACGCCGTCGCCACTGCCTCGGTGGTCGCGCGGCAGGCCGGCACCCTCGCCGGTCTCGATGTCGGTCTGCTCGTCCTCGACGAGGTCATCGGCGCCGATCACTACCGCGTGCTCGATCGCAGGTCCGACGGCGAGCGCGTGCTGCCCGGGGATTCGGTCCTGACCGTCGAGGCGCCGACCCGCGGCCTGCTCACCGCCGAGCGCACGATGCTCAATCTCCTGTGTCACCTGTCGGGCATCGCGACGGCGACCTCGCACTGGGTCGATGCGGTGACGGGCACCGAGGCGAAGATCCGCGACAGCCGCAAGACACTGCCGGGAATGCGCGCGCTGCAGAAGTACGCGGTGCGGATGGGTGGCGGCGTCAACCACCGCATGGGGCTCGGCGACGAGGCGCTGATCAAGGACAACCATGTCGCGGCGGCCGGTTCGGTGGTCGCGGCGCTGCGAGCCGTCCGCGAGCATGCCCCCGACATCGCGTGCGAGGTGGAGGTCGACACCCTCGAACAGTTCGACGAGGTGCTCGCCGAGAACGTCGAGTTGATCCTGCTCGACAACTTCCCGCTGTGGCAGACGCAGATCGCGGTGCAGCGGCGCAACACCCACGCGCCGCAGACACGACTCGAATCCTCCGGCGGCCTGTCCCTCGATGTCGCCGCGGACTACGCGCGCACGGGCGTCGACTTCCTCGCGGTGGGTGCGCTCACCCACTCTGTGACCGTCCTGGACTTCGGCCTCGACATGTGAGCGTGTAGGTCGCAGGTCGCGGCACGGATGAATCGGACGCGCCACCGGAACATCCGTCGGTGAGACGGTCCCCGCACGTGCGCTTTCTGGGGTAGAACTGACAGCACATCGACGTGCCGGTACCGGTCACGTAGGGGCGGTGCTCCGGTTGTCGCCGGTGCCGGGTGGGGGAGGAAGACAGAACACGATGCGGTTACCGATGTCACCGACCGACTCGATGTTCCTGCTCGGCGAGTCGCGCGACCACCCGATGCATGTCGGCGGTCTCCTGCTGTTCCAGTCGCCGGAGGGCAAGGACGCGAGTGACCTGAAGTCGATGTTCGCCGAGGCGCTCGCCCGGGAGGAACCCGCCGGGCCGCTGTGGCGCAAGCGGCCCACCCGCTCGCTGTTCACCCTCGGGCAGTGGGCCTGGGAGGACGATCCGCGCTTCTCGATCGACTACCACGTCCGGTTCAACGCGCTGCCGTCCCCGGGCACGATGGACGATCTGTGGGAACTCGTCTCCCGCCTGCACGCGTCGCTGCTCGACCGCACCCGCCCGTTGTGGGAGATGCACCTGATCGAAGGGCTGGCCGACGGTCGCTACGCCCTCTACGTGAAGATCCACCACGCGGTCGCCGACGGGGTGGGGGCGATGCGCCTGCTGCGCCGTGCGCTCAGCACCGACCCGGGCCGCACCGACATGCCGGCCCCGTGGGCGGTCGCAGACGCGCAGTCGTCGAGCCGCTCGGTGATGGGTACCGCGATCGGGTTCCCCGGCGCCGCCGTCCGTGCGGCGACCGGTGCGGTGAACGATGCAGTGAACGTCGTGTCCGAGGCGGTCGCTCTGGTTCCGGCGCTCGTCGGCACCGTCGACCGTGCCCTGCACAATCGCGGTGGTTCGTTGTCGCTGGGCGCTCCGAACACGATCCTCAACCGGAAGATCTCCGGATCGCGCAGATTCGCGGCCCGATCCTGGCCGATCGAGCGACTGCGAATGGCGGCCAAGGCGGCCGACGCGACGCTCAACGACGTCGTCCTCGAACTGTCCGGTGGGGCGTTGCGGGCGTATCTCTCCGAACACGATGCGCTGCCGGAGGATTCGCTGGTGGCGATGGTCCCGGTCTCGTTGCGTCAGAGCAGGAGCTCGTCGGGCAACGAGATCGGCATTCTCATGTGCACGCTCGGGACGCAGTGCGTGGATCCGGTAGAACGTCTTGCGCGCGTGCGTGGTTCGATGATCGAGGGCAAGCACGCGATGAACTCGATGTCGAAGCTCGGTCGTCTCGCGACGAGCGCGGTGGGTGTGGCGCCTCTGGCGGTGGGAGTACTTACCGGCAACCGGGCGCTGCCGCGGCCGCCGTTCAACGTGATCGTCTCGAACGTGCCGGGTCCCGATGCGCCGTTGTACTGGAACGGTGCGCGCGTCGACGCGTTGTATCCGCTGTCGGTGCCCGTCGACGGGCAGGCGCTGAACATCACGTGCACGAGCACCGACGACGAGATCGCCTTCGGTCTCACGGCGTGCGGTCGCACGGTCCCGGATCTCGTCTGGCTGCTCGATCGCTTCGACGAGGAACTCGAGGCGCTGGAATCCGCCCTCGGCGTCCGGGTGGAGGTCGACGACGAGGAGAGCGGGGAGGACGACGCCGGGAACGACTGACCGTGCCGTTTCGAGAATCGGCGCGCCGCATCGCCGAACGGCCCGGGATGAGTCAGGACGTCGCCGCCACACGGCGGGCGTGCGGCGTCCACACTTCGGTGAGGGTGCGGCGGCCGATGAACAGCCCGATGTGACCGGCGTCGGCGACGGTGGTGGTGATCCTCTGCGGCGAGGTCGATACGTACTCCGCGAGCGTGGTGACCTGCCGGGGAGTCGCGATCGGGTCGGCGGAGCCGGCGATCAGATGGACCGGGCAGTCGACGGCCGCGAGATCGACGACGCGTCCTTCGGCCTTCATGCTGCCGGCGACGAGTTCGTTGCCCACGAACAGGTGGCGCATTATCCACGCGCGGAAGGCCGAAGGGATCTCCTGCTTCCACGTGAACCAGTGCCGTTCGGCCTCCCAGCGCGCCACTTCGTCGGGATCGTGGAGCAGGGCGAGCAGCGTCATCGCTCGTTCGATCTCACCGATCGGATCGGTGGTCGGCACTCCGACGGTCCGAGCCGCCCCGTACCAGAAGTCGATCGTTGTGGCCGCGGCACCGTGGGGCGCGCGGGCCAGCACCGACAACGCCGGCTGGTCGACGTGGAAGTCGATGGGTGCTCCCGCCACGGTCAGCGAGTGCACGCGCTCGGGATGCAACGCCGCGTAGACCGTGCCGAGCCACCCGCCCTGGCTGTCGCCGATCAGGTTCACCCGGCCACCGAGATGGTCGACGGCCTCGGCGACGACCGCCAGGTGCTCGTCGATCGAGCAGCCGTCCGTCGCGAGGGTCGCGGGCGCCCAGTCGAGACAGTGCAGGCGGGTCAGGCCACCGGCTCGGAGGGCTTCGACCTGACTGCGGTCGGCGGAATGGTCGACGATGCACGAATGGGTGCCCGCCTGCGGCGGCAACAGCAGCGTCGGGATCTCGTCGCGTGCGGGGTCGGAGGTGCTGCAATCACGCAGACCTCCGAGGGGCCACCGGCGCACGACCGGCCAGTCCGTGGTCCAGCGCGGCGGCGTGGCCGATGTCAGGGCGCGGCTGTACCGGTTCGCGTCGGAGATCAGCGTGCACGGCGTGGCGCCGCGTCGTACGAGGCCGGCGAGATAGCCGCTCCAGCCGGCGATCGCCGCGGTCCCGAGACGAAACGGGGCCGCGGCGATCCGGGCTGGTGTCAGTGTCAGCATGCACTGCACCGGAGAACGTCCGCTGATGGGGTGTTCGGTATCGACTGCATCGAGTGAGTCGACGATTACTTCAGCAGGTCGCGAGCGGTGCTCATGACGGTGGTGGTGAGCTCGCGAGCGAAGGAGACCTGCGCCTTGGCGAGATCGGCGACCCACTCGACGGGGGTGGCGTCGGCGACCTTCTCCTGCAGATCCAGGAGGCTCGAGACGGCCTTCTCGTAGGTGTCGACACCGAGGTTTCCGCTCTGCTTCGCGGCGTCGACGAACTTCGCGTTGAACTCCTGGAAGCGCTCGGTGGCCTCGTCGACGGTCTTGGTGAACTCGGTCGCGGCCTTGTCGGCAACCGCAGCGGCCGTCGAGGTCAGCTTCTCGGCCGACTGCTGGGCCGTTGCGGTGGCCTCGGCGGCGGCCTTCGTGGCGGCTTCGGTCGCCTTGGCTGCGGCATCGGTGGCCTTGGCGGCGGTGGTCTTGGTCGGTGCGGTCATGGTGTGTACCTTCCGTGGGCGCTCGTGACAGGAGCGGGGCTTCCCCTGTGGGGTGCGCTCGGATCAGCGCTGTTAGCAGGTTAGCAATATGATAGCTAACGCGCAACGTCACTCGAAGACATAGGTTCCCGGGGCATCGCACCGCGGCGGATGCTGCGCGCTGCCCATCGCCGGGGGAGCGACCAGCTCACCGGCGCGCTTCGTCGACCATGCGGTCCAGTCCTCCCACCACGACCCGGCGGTGCGAGTGGCCTTCTCCGACCACGCCTTCGGGTCCTCGGGCAGCGTCGGCAGCTTCTCGCCGTCGGGCGCGCCGACGGCCTCGAACCAGGCCTTCGGGTTGGGGGGATTGACCGCGCCGGCCACATGGCCGCCGCTGGTCAGGACGTACCGGACCGACCCGCCGAGCAGGCCCGTGGCCTTATACGATGACGTCCACGGCACGATGTGGTCGTTGATCGCGCCCACCACATAGGTGTCGCACGTGATGTCCGACAGGTCGAGGACCTCGCCGTCGAGCTCGTACACGCCGCGCGCGAGCTCGTTGCGGCCGTACAGCGACCGCAGGTAGTGCGAGTGCATCTTCGCCGGCATGCGGGTGCTGTCCTCGTTCCACGCGAGGATGTCGAAGGCGGCGGGCTTCTCGCCCTTCATCCACCGCGACACCCAGTAGTTGAAGATCAGATCGCGCGCGCGGATCATGTCGAAGCTGCCGGCCATCTCGTTGCCGGAGAGGAAGCCCTGCTTGCTCATCCGGAACTCGACGCGGTCGAGTGTGGCCGGGTCGGTCAGCAGTGCCAGCTCGCCGACCTCGCTGTAGTCCAGGAGTGTGTTGAGCATCGTGAACGCGCTGATCCGCTTGTCGCCCAGCCTGCCCATGCGGGCCGCGGCCATCGCCGCCATCGCGCCGCCCAGGCAGATCGACAGCACCTCGATACGCGAGGATCCGGTGATCTCCTCGACGGCGTCGAGAGCCGCCGCGACACCCTGCCGGTAGTAGTCGTCCATCGTGATCTCGTGCATCGACTCGTCCGGGTTGCGGTACGAGATCGCGAACACGGTGCGGTTGTGCTGCACGGCCCACTCGATGAGGCTGCGCTGCGGCGCGAGATCGAGGATGTAGTACTTGTTGATCCACGGTGGCGCCGCCAGGATCGGGATCTCGTGCACCTCACCGGTCTGGGGGGCGTACTGGATGACCTCGATGAGGTCGTTGCGGAAGACGACCTTGCCGGGGGTCGCGGCCATGTTCTCGCCGAGGGTGAACGCCTCGCGGTCGACCTTGAGCGGCAGGCCCTTCCGGTGCACGACATCCTCGATGGCGTACTTCGCGCCGCGGAACAGGCTTGCGCCACCGGTGTCGAGCGCGCGCACGAGCACACCCGGGTTGATGAGGAAGTTCGAGGGGGCGAGTGCGTCGAACATCAAGTTCGCGAACTGGCGGGCCTTGCCGTCCTGCACGGGATCGCCCGAGCCGGCGTCGGCGAGATCCTCGACGTACTCGCGGGTGGCGAGATAGCTCTGCAGCAGCGAGAAGTAGGCCGGGTTCTCCTTCCAGGCGGCATCGGAGAACCGGCGGTCCTTCGAATCCAGCGGCATCGGGGGCTGCGGATCGCCGGCGTTCCACACGCGTGTCGCCGCTGCCGGGATGTTCGCCAGGCGGGTGGCGTACTCCGTGGTCGCGCCGGCCACGGCCCGCGGATTCTTCACTGCACGGCCGGCGACGGATGCGACGGCCGGTCCCCACCCGATCGGGTCGAGGGAGGAGGTGAGCTTCTTCTGCAGATGGTTGAGCACCGAGCAACTCCAGAACTGGGTGAATGGTCCGGAGCCGATGGTGACGTCGCCGAGAAAGGTGCGCATCTTACCCCCAGGTACGTGCTACCTGCATGTTCGTCGATGAGGCGACGAAATCGGGCTGACCTCGGACGCTGGGTGGCGCACGAACGCACTCGGTACCGATTGTGAGAATGCTCACTTCTCGTCGGGTTCGCGTCCTCCACCACGCCGACGGCGCGCGACGGTGACCTCGCGGAACGCCTCGTACATCTCCTCGAGCGAACGCCGTTGGGGATTGGTCAGGTCGGGATCCTCGCGGATCGCCCGCAGGACCGCGGACTCCGCTCCGTCGTCGGCCTGCGCGTGGGTCGCGAGGGTGTCCGCTGACAGGTGCAACTGTTCGGCGATCGCTTGCAGCACACGCTCGCTCGGCGCCCGCAGGTTCCGCTCGATCTGCGACAGGTACGGATTCGAAATGCCCACCATCGCCGCGAGTTGACGCATGGGCAGTTCTGCGAGCTCACGCTGGCGGCGGATCAATTCGCCCAACGTGCTCGGGCGCGACTCGTCCTCGTCCATGCCGTCAGCATAAGCACGGTGATCCGTGTCGAGAGCATCCTCACGCGGGCGCGACTTCGAACGTCACCACTCGATGCGAGATAGTAGAAGGTGACCCCTGTTCGACGAGAGAGGACACCTCATGCTTGCCCGCACCGACCTGCGCGGTCGTACTCCCACCACTGCGGAGCTCAGGGGCGCACTGCCCCGCGGCGGAGTGGATGTGGACGCGGTGCTCCATCAGGTCCGTCCCGTCGTCGACGACATACGCGATCGCGGCGCCGAGGCCGCGCTCGACTACTGCGAGAAGTTCGACGGGGTCCGCCCCGCCTCGGTACGTGTTCCCGCCGCGGAACTCGGCCGCGCGCTGGCCGAACTCGCCCCCGCCGTCCGTGCCGCTCTCGAGGAGGCCATCGCGCGCACGCGCGTCGTGCACGCGGCCCAGCGCCGCACCGACGTCACCACCGAGGTCGTCCCCGGCGGTACCGTCACCGAACGCTGGGTGCCGGTCGAACGCGTCGGCCTCTACGTGCCGGGTGGCAACGCGGTCTACCCGTCGTCGGTCGTGATGAACGTCGTGCCGGCGCAGGCCGCCGGCGTCGAATCGCTCGTCATCGCCTCGCCGCCGCAGAAGAACTTCGGCGGACTGCCGCACCCGACGATCCTCGCCGCCGCGGCCCTGCTCGGCGTCGAGGAGGTGTGGGCCGTCGGCGGCGCACAGGGTGTCGCACTACTGTCCTACGGCGGCACCGACACCGACGGCGCCGAACTCGCCCCGGTCGACATGATCACCGGCCCCGGCAACATCTACGTCACCGCCGCCAAGCGGCTGTGCCGCGCGGTCGTCGGCATCGACGCCGAGGCCGGTCCCACCGAGATCGCGATCCTCGCCGACCACACCGCCGACGCGGTGCACGTCGCCGCCGACCTGATCAGTCAGGCCGAGCACGACGTCATGGCCGCCTCGGTGCTCGTCACCACCAGCACCGACCTCGCCGACGCCGTCGATACCGCGCTCGCCGCGCAGCTCGAGCTCACCGAGCACCGCGAGCGCGTCACCACCGCGCTGTCCGGCAGCCAGTCCGGCATCGTCCTCGTCGACGACATCGAGCAGGGCCTGAAGGTCGTCAACGCCTACGCCGCCGAGCACCTCGAGATCCAGACCGAGAACGCCTCCGAGGTCGCCGCGCGTGTCCGGTCGGCGGGCGCGATCTTCGTCGGGCCGTGGGCGCCGGTCTCCCTCGGCGACTACTGCGCCGGATCGAACCACGTGCTGCCCACCGCCGGCTGCGCCCGGCACTCGTCGGGCCTGAGCGTGCAGACCTTCCTGCGCGGCATCCACGTCGTCGAGTACACCGAGGCGGCCCTGAAGGACGTCTCCGGTCACGTCATCACCCTCGCGAACGCCGAGGACCTGCCCGCCCACGGTGAAGCCGTCCGTCTGCGATTCGAGGCGCTGAAGTGACCCAGATCCCCGGCTCCCGCATCACCCTCGCCGACCTGCCGTTGCGCGAGAATCTGCGCGGCAAGTCGCCCTACGGTGCACCGCAGCTGACGGTGCCCGTCCAGCTCAACACCAACGAGAACCCGCACCCGCCCACGCAGGCGCTCGTCGACGACGTCGCCGAGGCCGTGCGTGAGGCGGCGACGCAGCTGCACCGCTATCCCGACCGCGACGCGGTCTCGCTGCGCACCGACCTCGCCGCTTATCTGACGAAGGCGTCCGGTGTTCCCCTCGGCGTCGAGAACGTCTGGGCCGCGAACGGTTCCAACGAGATCCTGCAGCAGCTCCTGCAGGCCTTCGGTGGCCCCGGGCGCACGTCGATGGGCTTCGTGCCGTCGTACTCGATGCACCCGATCATCGCCGACGGCACCCAGACCGAGTGGCTGTCCACCTACCGGCGCGACGACTTCACCCTCGACGTCGAGGCGTCCGCCGCGGCCGTGCGGGAGCGGCGGCCCGACGTCGTCTTCGTCACCAGCCCCAACAACCCGACGGGACACAGCATCCCGCTCGACCAGTTGCGGGTGATCCTCGACGCCGCCCCCGGCATCGTGATCGTCGACGAGGCGTACGTCGAGTTCTCCTCGCAGCCGAGCGCTCTGTCGCTGATCGACGAGTACCCGACGAAGATCGTCGTCTCGCGGACGATGAGCAAGGCGTTCGCCTTCGCCGGCGGACGGCTCGGTTATCTCGCCGCCGCCCCCGCGGTGATCGAGGCGCTGCTGCTCGTGCGCCTGCCCTACCACCTGTCGGTCGTCACCCAGGCCGCCGCGCGTGCGGCCCTGCGGCACGCCGACGAAACTCTCGCGTCGGTTGCGGAACTGGCCGCCCAGCGCGACCGCGTCGCCGCCGAACTCGCCCGGTTCGGCTACGACGTGATTCCCTCCGACGCCAACTTCATCCTCTTCGGCCACTTCGCGGACGCCCCTGCCACCTGGCAGCGGTATCTCGACGAGGGTGTGCTCATCCGCGACGTCGGGATCCCCGGCTACCTGCGCACCACGATCGGCCTGACCCACGAGAACGACGAGTTGCTGCGAGTGAGCGAGAAGCTCGCGGCCACGGAAATCGAGGAAACCCGATGAGCGACCGCATCGCGCGCGTCGAACGCACCACCAAGGAATCGAGCATCACCGTCGAGATCGACCTCGACGGCACCGGTCGCACCGAGATCTCCACGGGGATCCCGTTCTACGACCACATGCTCACCGCGCTCGGCCAGCACGGTTCGTTCGACCTCACCGTGCAGGCGCAGGGCGACATCGAGATCGAGGCCCACCACACCGTCGAGGACACCGCCATCGTCCTCGGCCAGGCCTTCGGTCAGGCCCTCGGCGACAAGCGTGGCATCCGGCGCTTCGGCGACTGCTTCATCCCGATGGACGAGACCCTCGCACACGCGTCGGTCGACGTCTCCGGCCGTCCCTACTGCGTGTTCACCGGTGAGCCCGACTACATGGTGCACTCGGTGATCGGGGGATATCCGGGCGTGCCCTACTCGACGGTGATCAACCGGCACGTGTTCGAGTCGTTCGCCTTCCACGCCCGCATCGCACTGCACGTGCGGGTGCTCTACGGCCGCGACCCGCACCACATCACCGAGGCCGAGTTCAAAGCGGTCGCCCGCGCGCTGCGTGAGGCCGTCGAACCCGACCCGCGGGTGACCGGCATCCCGTCGACGAAGGGCAGTCTCTGACATATGGATGTCGTCCTCACCTACCTGTGCTTCATCGTGGCCGGATTCGCCGCGGGCGGAACGTGGTCGATGTGGAAGGCGCGCAACACGTTGTTCGCGGGTGTGCTGCTGGCTCTGACCGTGCTGGCAGTCGCCGCGGGCGTCTTCCGGCTGCTCTGACGTGGCGGAACAACAAGGACTGTTCACCGTTCGTGGTCTGATCCCGGCGTGGTCGACGTCCGCGGCGGCCTTCGGCGGCTTCTCGTTGCTGCTGCCGGTCGTGCCATGGGCGATCGCCGAGGCCGGCGGCAGCGACACGCTCGCCGGGTCGGTGACGGCGGTGTTCATGTTCACCACCGTCCTCACCCAGCTCGCGATGCCGCGACTGCTGCGCGCGTTCGGTCACCGCGCGACGCTCGCGGCCGGCTGCCTGTTCCTCGGGCCGCCGTCGCTGCTGTTCCTCGTATCGATGGCTCCGGCGGCGGTGCTCGGCATCTCCGCGCTGCGCGGTATCGGTTTCGGCATGATCACCGTGGCGGCGGCCGCCCTCGTCGGCGAACTCGCGCCGCCGCGATTGCTCGGCCGGGCCACCGGCATGCTCGGCATCGCCATCGCCGCGTCCCAGACGATCGGCCTGCCCGCCGGCCTGGCGATCGCCGAGCGGTTCTCCACCACGCCGGTGTTCGTGCTCGGCGCGATCATCTCGTCCGCCGGTCTGCTCGCCGCGATCCGTCTGCCGCGGCTGACCGCGAAACAATCCCGGACGGCGCGACGGGTGCCTCCGGTCGTGCTGTTGTTCCCGCTGGTCGCGGTGGGCGCGGGTGCGATCGCCTACGGCGGTCTCACCTCGCTGTTGCGCATCGCGGTCGCCGGTCTGCCCGTCGCGGCGGCATTGGCCGTGCTCAGCGCGTCCTCGCTGATCGGGCGGTACGCGGCCGGTTCCGTCGCGGACCGGATCGGCGCCGGCAAATTGCTGCCGGTCGGTCTCGGGCTCGCGGGCCTGGCGATGATTCCCTTCGCGCTCGTCGCCGACGACCGAGGGGGAGCGGTGCTGCTGATCGTCGCCGCGATCGCCTTCGGCTTCGGCTTCGGTGTCGTGCAGAACGAGGCGCTGCTCGTCGCGTTCCGTCGCGCCGGCGCGGGCAACACCGGGTCGGCGAGCGCCGCCTGGAACATCGGCTTCGACGCCGGCACCGGCGCCGGTTCGTTCGCCCTCGGCGCGGTGGCCGCCGCGGCCGGATACCCGGCGGCCTTCGCCGCCGCCGCGGTCCTGGTCCCGGCGCTGCCGTTGCTGGCCCGACTGGCCGGGCCGTCGGAACGTCCCCGTCCCACCACATAGAATCGACATCATGAGCGCAACCACGGTCGCCGTCCTCGACTACGGCTCGGGCAATCTCCACTCCGCCACGCGGGCGGTCGCCCGTACCGGCGTGCACGTGGAGGTCACCGCCGACCCGAAGATCGCGCTCGCCGCCGACGGACTCGTCGTCCCCGGCGTCGGCGCCTTCGACGCGTGCATGAGGGGCCTGCGCAGCGTCGGCGGAGACAAGATCATCGGCACCCGCCTCGCCGGTGGACGCCCGGTGCTCGGCATCTGCGTCGGCATGCAGATCCTGTTCGAACGCGGCGTCGAGCACGGCATCGAGACCGAGGGCTGCGGGGAGTGGCCGGGCACGGTCGAGCGTCTGGACGCGCCGGTGCTGCCGCATATGGGCTGGAACACCGTCGAGGCCTCCGCCGATTCGGTGCTCTTCGCCGGCATGGACGCCGACACCCGGTTCTATTTCGTCCACACCTACGCCGCCCGCACGTGGGAACTGGATGCTCCCGAGCGCCTCGCCCCGCCGAAGGTGACCTGGGCCGAACACGGCAGCCGGTTCGTCGCCGCCGTGGAGAACGGTCCGCTGTCGGCCACCCAGTTCCACCCGGAGAAGTCCGGCGACGCCGGCGCGCAGCTGCTGCAGAACTGGGTCGACTCGTTGTGACCGACCCGCGGCGCGGCCGGTCGAGCGGAGACTTCTCCTTCGGCCGTCACGCCCTGATGTCCGTCGGCACGGCGACCGTCGTGCTGCTCGTCACCGCGATCGTCGTCGTGGCGGTCCGTCCCACGCCGGTCGTCGGGCTGGTCGTCGCACTCGTCGGCATCGTGGCGGCCGTCGTGGCGATGGGTGTCGTGTCGACGCGGTCGGCCCGCCGCGCCTTCGGTCCCGCCGAGGACGACCGCCCCGGAAGCTGACGCGCCGAACCGGATTTCGCCCGGCGTGTTGCGGTAGCGAACCCCGGTCGGGCGCGCGAGGAGCTTCGTAACGCAGCTGTGCGGAACTCGAAATCGATCTGCCGCGCCCAGATTCACCTCGCGCCGTCCTCGGAGGGGACGACGGCGTCCTGCGCCGCCGCGCGCAGACGATCGGCGAACACCGCGCAGGCCCGGACGATCTCCGGGTCCGCGCGCATCCGGACGTCGGCGTCGAGGGTGGCGAGCGCGAGGACGAGCCACTGCCACGACTCGACCGCGAGGTGCACCTCGGTCCGGTCGTCCCCCGTCGGCCGGATCTCGGCGTCTTGGTACTTCAGCGCGTCGGCGACGTGCGTGGCCGAGGCCGCCACGTCCAGGTGCACCGGTGTCCGCCCCTGCCGGAGTCCTTGCCGCAGGTATTCCGTGGCGGACCCGGCGGGAAGTCGGCGGGGTGCGAACCGTCGGCCGGTGCGGAGCAGGTCGCGCACACGATCGAGGCGGAAGACCCGCCAGTCCTCGCGATCGACGTCCCATCCGAGGAGGTACCACCGCAGCAGGTGGTGGACCTGCCGGTACGGCTCGACCCTGCGCGAGGTCGGCGAGCCCTGCGCGTCGACGTAGTCGAAGGTGAGCGTGTCACACCGTGCGATCGCCTCCGCCACGGAGCCGAGCAGCTCCGCCGACACGCTGGGCGCCTGCAGCGCACTCGTCTCCACCGCGCTGCGGACGGCCGCGACCCGCGGGCGCAGCCGCGCGGGCAGGAACTGGTCGAGCTTGCCGTAGGCGCGGGTGGCAGCGTCGTCGAGTCCGCCTTCGGCCGGCCCGGTCGCGGCGAGAGCGCCGAGCCCCAGAAGCACCGCGACGGCCTCGTCGTCGTCGAGCACCAGCGGCGGCATCGAACGTCCCGACGCGAGACGGTAGAAACCGCCGGGCCCGGAGCGGGTTTCGACGGGATATCCGTAGCCGCGCAGCCGGTCGACGTCGCGGCGGAGCGTCCGGCGGCTCACCTGCAGCCGCCGGGCCAGCTCGTCCCCGCCGATCGCGCGTCCGGTCTGCAGGATCGACAACAACGCGAGCATCCGCTCGGTGACGTCCGCCATGCCGTCATCCTCCCACCGGTTGCGGTCAGGATCCGGCCGCAACCGGTCGTAGCGTCGAATCCATGACCACCACCGTCACGACCACCGAGGCGGCAGTGCGAGGCCGCGCCATCACGATCCGTCGCGTCCGCACCCACAACCTGGCCGACGTCGATCTGACCGTTCCGCGCAACCGGCTCGTGGTGATCGTCGGGGTGTCCGGCTCCGGGAAGTCGTCGCTCGTCTTCGACACGATCGCCGCGGAGGCCGGCTACCAGCTCAACGAGACGTACCCGCCGTTCACGCGCAATCGGTTGCCGAAGTGGACACGACCCGACGTCGACCACATCGACGGTCTGACGCCGGTGATCGTCGTCGACCAGCGCCGCCTCGGCGGCAACGCCCGCTCGACGGTCGGCACCATCACCGACACCTGGACCTATCTGCGGCTGCTGTATTCCCGTGTGGGCACACCCGTCCTCGGGGAGTCGAACCGCTTCTCGTTCAACGACCCCACCGGGATGTGCCCGACCTGCTCCGGGCTCGGCGAGATCGTCGTCAGTGCCGTCGAGCGGTTCCTCGATCTCGACAGGTCCCTCGCCGAGGGCGCGATCCTGGTGCCCGGCTTCGGCAACGGTGGGTACTGGTACTCCCAGTACGCCGACATCGGTTCCTTCGACGCGGACACACCCCTGCGCGAGTGGAAGCCCGCCGAGCGGGAGGCACTGCTCTACGGCGGCGAGGCCGCAGCGGCGCTGGGCCACAAACCGCCGGACGGATACGAGGGCGTCGTCGAGAGGTTCGAGCGCATCCACCTGCACACCTCCGACAACCTCTCCGAACGCAAACAGGACGTCATCCGACGTTTCACCCGCGCCGAGACGTGCCCGGACTGCGCCGGAGAACGGCTGAACGCGGCCGCGCGGGCGGTCACCCTTCGCGGCCGCACGATCGGGGAGCTGTCCCGCCTCGAGATCATCGAGCTGCTCGAATTCGTGCGCACGATCGACGACTCGCGCGCCGCACCTGTGGTGTCCGCACTGGTGGGCCGTCTCGAGGCGATGGTGACGATCGGCCTCGGCTATCTCGCGCTCGCCCGGGCGACCACCACGCTCTCGGGCGGCGAATCGCAACGGATCAAGTTGGTCCGGCACCTCGGGTCGAGCCTGACGGAGATGACCTATGTCGTCGACGAACCGACGGTCGGTCTGCATCCCGCCGACGTGGAGACGATGATCGACCTCCTCGAACGGCTCCGCGACAGCGGCAACACCGTCCTCGTCGTCGAACACGACCCGAGCGTGATGGCCCGGGCCGACCAGGTGATCGAGATCGGTCCCGGTGCGGGCTCGTCCGGTGGTCGCCTCGTCTTCCAGGGCACTTTCGACCGGCTCCGAACGGCCGACACTCCCACCGGCCGATCGCTGCGGCGCGACATCGGCCGCGGTCACCCCGCCCGCGAGGCGACCGGTCGTCTCACGATCGCCGATGCGTGTCGCAACAACCTCCGCGACCTGACGGTGCGGATCCCCACCGGCGTGCTCACCGTATTCACCGGGGTCGCTGGTTCGGGAAAGTCCAGTCTCGCAGCCGAACTCGTCGATCAGTACGACGCCACGGTGATCGACCAGCGGCCGGTGAGCACCAATCGCCGCTCCACCCCGATCACCTACGCCGGCATCGCACCCACCCTGCGGCGGATGTTCGCCGAACACAACGGTGTGCCGGCGAGCCTGTTCAGCGCGAACTCGGCGGGTGCGTGCCCGACCTGCACGGGGGCCGGTGTCGTGTACATCGACCTCGCCTTCATGGACGGACGCGAGGTCGTCTGCGACACCTGCCACGGCCGCCGGTTCACCGCCGAGGTGCTCGGGCACACCGTGAACGGCCTGTCGATCGCCGATGTCGACGACCTCACCGTCGGTCGCGCCATCGAGGATCTGCCGCACGCGGAGATCGCGCACCGACTGAGTGCGCTCGCCGGGGTGGGCCTCGACTACCTCCGCCTCGGACAGTCGCTCGACACGCTCTCCGGTGGCGAGTGTCAACGGGTGAAGATCGCCAAGGAACTCGGACGAGCGAAGACGCCGACCCTCTACGTCCTCGACGAGCCGACCACCGGCCTGCACGCCGAGGACGTCGGCACCCTCCTGTGCGTCTTCGACGACCTCGTCGACCGAGGGCACACCGTCGTCGTCATCGAACACCACCTCGACGTGATCCGGCACGCCGACCACATCGTCGACCTCGGGCCGGGACCTGGACGGCACGGCGGAACCGTGCTGTACGAGGGGTCCGTCGACGAGTACACCGGCCGTCCGACCCCGACCTGCCGGGCCCTCGACGCAGCACGGTCGGCATGACGCGCGGCGCTTTCCCGGCGCCCCGGCCACGCGTTTGGCGATGTCACAGGTACAGGCACTAATGTGTACGCAGTGAGCCTGGTCCTTTTGCCCGCAGTCGACGTCGTCAACGGTGAAGCAGTTCGCCTCGTTCAGGGAGAGGCGGGCAGCGAGACCGGCTACGGTTCGCCCCGCGACGCCGCCCTCGAATGGCAGAACGCCGGCGCCGAATGGGTGCACATGGTCGACCTCGACGCGGCGTTCGGTCGCGGCGACAACCGCGCCCTCCTCGCCGAGGTCATCGGCGAACTCGACGTGAAGGTCGAGCTGTCGGGCGGCATCCGCGACGACGAGACCCTCGCCGCCGCCCTCGCGACCGGCTGCGCCCGCGTCAACCTCGGCACCGCCGCGATCGAGAATCCCGAGTGGTGCTCGCGCGTCATCGGCGAGTTCGGCGACCGCATCGCCGTGGGCCTCGACGTCAAGCTCCTCGACGGCCAGTGGCGACTGCGCGGCCGCGGCTGGGTCTCCGACGGCGGCGACCTGTGGGAGGTGCTCGAGCGCCTCGAACGCGACGGCTGCTCGCGCTACGTCGTCACCGACGTCACCAAGGACGGCACCCTCTCCGGCCCCAACCTCGACCTGCTCCGCGAGGTGTGCGCGGCCACCGACTCTCCGGTCGTCGCCTCCGGCGGCGTCTCGACCGTCGACGACCTGCGTGCCATCGCGACGCTCACCGAGGAGGGCGTCGAAGGCGCCATCATCGGAAAGGCGCTCTACGCAGGCCGATTCACGTTGACCGAGGCGCTCGACGCCGTCTCGCGCTGACCCATGGCCGATCCCGCAGACCTGAACCGGCTGCTCGCCGTCGCGAGCGGTGTACTCGACGAGGTCGCGGAACGGTTCGTCGCCGGGCACGGTGCGCCGCGCTCCGTCGACAAGGGACCGAACGACTTCGCGACCGATCTCGATCTCGAACTCGAGCGGCGGATCTCCGGTGCCCTCGCAGAGCGCACCGGTATCCCCGTGCACGGTGAGGAGTTCGGCGGCCCGTCCGCGGGGGAGGGCACCGTCTGGTTGCTCGACCCGATCGACGGCACCATCAACTACTCCGCCGGGCTGCCGATGGCCGGGATCCTCCTCGCTCTCGTCGAGGACGGCGAACCGATCCTCGGCCTCACGTGGCTGCCGCTGACGAATCAGCGCTTCGCGGGAATCGCCGACGGGCCGCTGCTCGTGAACGGCGAGCCCACCGCACCGCTGCAGCCGGCGCGGCTCGAGGACGTGATGATCGCGGTCGGCAGTTTCGACATCGACAGTCGCGGTCGGGTACCCGGCACCCGGCGTCTCGCCGTCATCACCGAGCTGAGCCGGCGCGTCGCCCGGCTGCGGATGCACGGCTCCACCGGCGCCGACCTCGCGTTCACCGCGGGAGGCGCGATCGGCGGTGCCGTCGTGTTCGGCCACCACCCCTGGGACAACGCCGCTGGTGTCGCACTCGTGCGGGCCGCCGGTGGCATCGCCACCGACTTCGCGGGCCGGCCCTGGCGGATCGGGTCCGGATCGGTGGTCGCTGCAGCGCCCGGAGTACACGGCGAGATACTGAAGATTGTGCAGTCGGCGACGGAACGGTCCGTGGCCGAGCAGTTGGGTTCCGAAGGAGATCGAACATGACGCTGGCCGTGCGGGTCATCCCGTGCCTCGACGTGGACGCGGGGCGGGTGGTCAAGGGTGTCAACTTCGAGAACCTGCGCGATGCGGGTGATCCGGTCGAGCTCGCCGCCCTCTACAACGAACAGGGCGCCGACGAACTGACCTTCCTCGACGTCACCGCGTCGAGCGGTGACCGCGGCACCATGCTCGACGTCGTCACGCGCACCGCCGAGCAGGTGTTCATCCCGCTCACCGTGGGAGGTGGCGTCCGCACCGTCGAGGACGTCGACCGTCTGTTGCGTGCCGGCGCCGACAAGGTTTCGGTGAACACCGCGGCCATTGCCCGGCCCGAGGTGCTGCGCGAGATGTCCGAGCGCTTCGGCTCGCAGTGCATCGTGCTGTCGGTCGACGCGCGCACCGTGCCCGCCGGTCAGGAACCGACGCCGAGCGGCTGGGAGGTCACCACGCACGGCGGCCGCCGCGGTACGGGGATCGACGCGGTCGAGTGGGCCCGGCGCGGCGAGGAACTCGGCGTCGGCGAGATCCTGCTCAACTCGATGGACGCCGACGGCACGAAGAACGGATTCGACCTGAAGATGATCGAGGCCGTGCGCGGGGCCGTGCACGTGCCCGTCATCGCCTCCGGGGGCGCCGGAGCCGTCGAGCATTTCGCGCCCGCCGTGCAGGCCGGTGCCGACGCGGTGCTCGCCGCGAGCGTCTTCCACTTCCGGGAGCTGACGATCGGCGAGGTCAAGGACGCGATGCGTGCGGAAGGGATCACGGTTCGATGAGCAGCGACATCCTGAATCCGGCGATCGCCGCCCGGCTGAAGCGCAACGACGACGGTCTGTTCGCCGCCGTCGTGCAGGAGCGGGCCACCGGCGCCGTGCTGATGATGGCGTGGATGGACGACGAGGCGCTCGCCCGCACCCTGGCGACCCGTAAGGCCACCTACTACTCGCGGTCGCGGCAGCAGTACTGGGTCAAGGGCGAGACGTCCGGGCACACCCAGTACGTGCACGAGGTGCGCCTCGACTGCGACGGCGACACGGTGTTGCTGGTCGTCGACCAGGTCGGTGCCGCCTGCCACACCGGCACGCACACCTGCTTCGACACCGACGTCCTGCTCGAAACGCCGCAGATCGCCGAATAGCCGGGACCGATCGGCGGGTCGTGCGGCGGGCTGCGACAATGCCCGCATGCCTCTCATCCAGATCAGCCAGACGCCGGGCCTGTCCGACGAGCAGAAGGCCGAGGTGATCTCCGCAGTGACCCGCGCGTACGCCGAGGCCTCGGGCAAGAATCCGTCGTCGGTGTGGGTGACGATCACCGAGGTGCCCCGCGAGAACTGGGGTGTGGGTGGAACTCCCCTCGGCTGAACACCCTCGGTTACGAGGTCACCGACGCGAGCGGTGCCGTCCGGGACGAGCGCAGCCACGACCCGAACATGTCGTTCCGGGACGTACCGAGGAGCCGCCCCACCACGTGACGGTGGGACGGCTCAGGCCTTGCCGATACCGCCGGCGATCCCCTCGTCGATCTGCTCGACTAGAACGGAACCGAGACGCGCGAGCTCGCGGACCTGGTTGTCGTCGAGGCCGTCGAACACGAGCCTGCGCACCGCCTTCACGTGGCTCGGTGCCGCTTCGACTACTGTGTCGTAGCCGGCATCGGTGAGCACTGCGTACGAACCGCGACTGCCCGGAACGGGTTCGCGTCGAATCCAGCCGCGCTTCTCGAGGCGCGTGACGACGTGCGAGAGCCGCGACAGCGACGCGTTGGCCTCGGCGGCGAGGGCGTTGAGACGCAGTCGACGCTCGGGGTTCTCGGAGAGCAGTGCGAGGACGAAGTACTCGAAGTGCGTCATGTCGGAGTCGCGTTGCATCTGGGTGTCGAGCGCGGCCGGCAGTCGCGTGACGACGGAGACGAGCGCCCGCCAGGCGTTCTGCTGCGCCGGATCGAGCCACTGCGGGTCCTCGTTGCTCATGCCTGCTCCTCGCTCGTTCGGTTTCGCTGTCGCACCCGGTCGGGGAATGGGAATGGCCGCGCGACGGGTTCTCCTCTATGATACTTGAAGCTTCAACTTGAGGGGATGTCATGACCATCGATTCCGCGACCACGCCCGCCCTGTTCCTCAGTCACGGCGCCCCGCCGCTCGTCGACAGCGAACTGTGGGTCTCGCAGCTGCAGCGTTGGGCGGCCGACCTGCCGCGACCCACAGCGATCCTCGTGGTCTCGGCGCACTGGGAATCCGCTCCGCTGACCATCGGGTCGACGATCACCGGCACCCCGCTCGTGTACGACTTCGGCGGCTTCCCGCGCCGCTTCTACGAGGTGACCTACACCAGCCCCGGCGCGCCCGAACTGGCCCGGCAGGTCGCGGCACTGATGCCCGACGACGAACCGGTGGTGCAGCAGCCGAACCGAGGACTCGACCACGGTGCCTACGTACCGCTGACCGTCATGTACCCGGACGCCGACATCCCGGTGCTGCAGATCTCCCTGCCCACCCTCGACCCGGAACGGCTGTTGCACCTCGGCGCCCGGCTGCGTCCGCTGCGTGAGCAGGGCGTACTCATCATCGGGTCCGGGTTCACCACGCACGGTCTGCCCTTCCTGCGCGACCCGCGGCCCGAGGCCGCCGCGCCGGGCTGGTCGTCGGAGTTCGACCACTGGACCGCCGAGCAACTCGCGCGCGGCGACGTCGACGCTCTGCTGGACTTCCGGCACCGCGCACCGGGCATGCCCTACGCGCATCCGTCGGTCGAGCACTTCGCTCCGCTGTTCGTCACCCTCGGTGCCTCCGACGCCCCCGGCCGCGGCATCGACCAGGTCGTCGACGGCTTCTGGATGGGCCTGGCCAAGCGCTCGTTCCAGGTCGCCTGACGGCGGCTGCAGAGCCGGACGAGGTCCCTGGGATGATGGGGCGCATGTCCGGCGAGCCCACCACCATTCCCGCAGCCACCACCGACTCCTCGGGTGGCGGCCGTTCCGATTCGACGACCACCCGCGAGCAGTTCCGCCAGCTGGCCGCCGAGCACCGCGTGGTCCCGGTGACCCGCAAGGTGCTCGCGGACGCGGAGACCCCGCTGTCGGCCTACCGCAAGCTCGCGGCCGACCGCCCCGGAACCTTCCTGCTCGAGTCGGCGGAGAACGGCCGGTCGTGGTCGCGGTGGTCGTTCATCGGCGCCGGGAGCCCGGCCGCACTGACCGTCGTCGATGGCGACGCTGCCTGGTACGGCAACGTCCCGGCCGGCGCGCCCACGGGTGGCAACCCCGTAGACGTCCTCGGCGAGACCCTCCAGTTGCTCCACACCGACCGCATCCACGGACTGCCGCCCCTGACCAGCGGCATGGTCGGTTATCTCGGCTACGACGTCGTCCGCCATCTCGAGAAGCTGCCGACGCTCGCCGAGGACGATCTGCAGATCCCCGAAATGGTGATGCTGCTGGCCACCGACCTCGCGGCCGTCGACCACCACGAGGGCATGATCTGGCTCATCGCCAACGCCGTGAACTGGGACGGCTCCGACGAGCGCGTCGACGAAGCCTACGACGACGCCGTCGCCCGCCTCGACCGGATGACCGCGGCCCTCGCCGCGCCCGCACCGGCCACCGTCGCGACCTACTCGCGGCCCGAACCCGACTACCGCCGCCAGCGCACCACCGAGTCGTTCTGCACGGACGTCCGCAAACTGATCGGCGACATCGAGGCCGGTGAGGCCTTCCAGGTGGTGCTCTCGCAGCGCTTCGAGATCGACTGCGACGCAGAGCCGATCGACGTCTACCGGATGCTCCGCGCGTCCAACCCCAGCCCGTACATGTTTCTGCTCCACATCCCCGGCCCGGACGGTGAGACGGCCTTCTCGATCGTCGGATCGAGCCCGGAGGCGCTCGTGACGGTTTCGGACGGGATGGCCACCACCCATCCCATCGCAGGGACCCGGTGGCGCGGCGCGAACGAGGAGGAGGACATCCTGCTCGAGAAGGACCTCGTCCACGACGAGAAGGAGAACGCCGAGCACCTCATGCTCGTCGATCTCGGCCGCAACGACCTCGGCCGGGTGTGCACGCCGGGCACCGTCGAGGTGCACGACTACCGCCACATCGAGCGGTACAGCCACGTGATGCACCTCGTCTCCACGGTCACCGGGCGACTCGCGGAGGGCAAACACGCCCTCGACGCCGTCACGGCGTGTTTCCCCGCCGGGACCCTGTCGGGGGCGCCGAAGGTGCGCGCGATGGAACTGATCGAGGAACTCGAACCCACCCGCCGCGGCATCTACGGCGGCATCGTCGGCTATCTCGATTTCGCAGGCGACGCCGACACCGCCATCGCCATCCGCTCCGCGCTCGTCAAGGACGGCGTCGCCTACGTGCAGGCGGGTGCCGGCATCGTCGCCGACTCCGACCCGGAGGCCGAGGACACCGAGGCCCGCAACAAGGCCATGTCCGCCCTCGCCGCCGTGGCCGCCGCGTCCACCCTCACCACCTACGGCGGTGACGCACGGTGACCGCGGAGACGCCGGACGCCGGCCCCACCACCGGACGCCGGCGCCGGCCGACCGTCATCGCCGCCCTGCTGCTCGGGGTCGGTGCGGCCCTGTTCTGGGCGTCGAGCCGAATGGCATGGGTCACCGCGGTCTCGTCCGACGGACTCGGGATCGACCGCGTCGACGACCTCGAGGGTGGCCGCTGGGCGGCGGCACTGACCCCGCTCGCTCTCGTGCTGCTCGCGGCGGTCGCCGCCGTCTTCGCGGTGCGCGGACTCGCGCTGCGTCTCGTCTCGCTCGTGGTCGCGGCCGTCGCCGTCGCCGCCGCGATCCCCGCCGTCCGGTTGCTCACCGGCGACGCAGACCCCGAGACCGCGGCCGGTGTCGCTGCGCTGCCCGACCGCGCGACCGTGACCGCCGTCGAGACCTATCCGTTGCCCGCCGTCCTTGCGATCGTCGGCGCCGTCGCGGCCCTCGCCGCGGCGGTGACGCTGTGGCGCACCCCGCGCGAGGCGGCCGGACTGTCGTCGAAGTACGACGCCCCGGCAGCACGTCGCGAGGCGGCCGCCCGGCGCGCCGAGAACGATGAACCCCTGTCCGAACGCGGTCTGTGGGACGCACTGGACGCAGGTGAGGATCCCACCGACGACGGTGGCGAGGGTGATACGGGCACCCGCCGGTGACCGCTGTAAACCACTTCACTACTCTTCTAGACAGATCCGATGAGCTTGATCACATCGGGATTGAGCAGGGTGGGAAAGGACTCGAGCCACGATGACAGTTCTCGATTCGATTCTCGAAGGAGTGCGAGCAGACGTCGCCGCCCGTGAGGCGGCCCTCGATCTCGCGTCCGTCAAGGCTGCCGCCGCAGCCGCGCCCCCACCGATCGACGCCAAGGCCGCGCTGCGCGAACCGGGCATCGCGGTCATCGCCGAAGTGAAGCGTGCCAGCCCCTCGAAGGGTGCTCTCGCCGACATCGCCGATCCCGCCGAACTCGCAGCAGCGTACGAGTCCGGAGGCGCTCGCGCCATCAGCGTTCTCACCGAGGAACGCCGATTCCACGGCAGTCTCGCCGACCTCGACGCCGTCCGTCGCGCTGTCCGTATTCCCGTACTGCGCAAGGATTTCGTGGTCGGTCCCTACCAGATCCACGAGGCGCGGGCACACGGCGCCGACATCGTGCTCCTCATCGTCGCGGCCCTCGAGCAGACCGTCCTGACGGCGCTGATCGACCGCGTCGAGTCGCTCGGCATGACCGCGCTGGTCGAGGCGCACACCGAGGAGGAGGCCGACCGTGCCCTCGAGGCGGGCGCCACCGTCATCGGGATCAACGCCCGCAACCTCAAGACCCTCGAGGTCGACAAGACGACCTTCTCGCGCATCGCGCCGGGCCTGCCCAGCAACGTGCTCAAGATCGCCGAGTCGGGTGTTCGCGGCCCGGCCGATCTGCTCGCGTACGCGGGCGCGGGTGCCGACGCGGTGCTCGTCGGAGAGGGACTGGTGACCAGTGGGGATCCGCGCCAGGCAGTCGCCGAACTGGTGACGGTAGGCACGCATCCGTCGTGCCCCAAGCCCGCACGCTGACCGTCCCGGCAGGTCCGGACCCCCACGTGATCCGCGTCGCGTGGTGGGGCAGACTGGACGCGTGACTGCAGACGATTCCGCACTTTCCGCCAAGGGCCGAGGGCTTCCCTCGATGAGCGAAGCTCTCGCCACTCCGACCGCGCACGAACCCGACGTCCGCGGCCATTTCGGAGTCTTCGGTGGCCGCTATGTGCCCGAGGCGCTCATGGCGGTGATCGAGGAGGTCACCGCTGCCTACGAGAAGGAGCGCGTCGATCCCGGCTTCCTGGCCGAACTCGACCGCCTGCAGCGCGACTACACCGGCCGCCCGTCCCCGGTCTACGAGGCCACCCGCCTGAGCGAACACGCCGGCGGAGCGCGCATCTTCCTCAAGCGCGAGGATCTCAACCACACCGGCTCGCACAAGATCAACAACGTGCTCGGGCAGGTGCTGCTCGCCAAGCGCATGGGCAAGACCCGCGTGATCGCCGAGACCGGCGCCGGCCAGCACGGCGTCGCCACCGCCACCGCATGCGCGCTGCTCGGTCTCGAATGCCGCGTCTACATGGGCGAGGTCGACACCGAACGGCAGGCCCTCAACGTCGCGCGCATGCGTCTGCTCGGCTCCGAGGTCATCGCCGCCAAGACCGGCTCGCGCACCCTCAAGGACGCGATCAACGAGGCGATGCGCGACTGGGTCACCAACGCCGACAACACCTACTACTGCTTCGGCACCGCCGCCGGCCCGCACCCCTTCCCGGCGATGGTCCGCGACTTCCAGCGCATCATCGGCCTCGAGGCCCGCGCACAGATCCGCGAACTCACCGGTCGCCTGCCCGACGCCGTCGTCGCCTGCGTCGGCGGCGGATCGAACGCGATCGGCATCTTCCACCCGTTCATCGACGACCCGTCCGTCAAGCTCGTCGGCTGCGAGGCCGGGGGAGACGGGGTGGAGACCGGACGGCACGCCGCCACCATCGGCGGCGGCACTCACGGTGCCCTGCACGGCGCGTTCTCGTACCTGTTGCAGAACGAGGACGGCCAGACCATCGAATCGCATTCGATCTCCGCCGGTCTCGACTATCCCGGCGTCGGCCCCGAACACGCCTGGCTCGCCGACACCGGCCGGGCCGAGTACCGCGCCGTCACCGACAGTGAGGCCATGGAGGCCTTCGCGTTGCTGTGCCGCACCGAGGGCATCATCCCCGCTATCGAGTCGGCCCACGCCGTCGCCGGTGCCGTCGAACTCGGCCCCGAACTCGGCAAGGGCGCCATCGTCCTGGTCAACCTCTCCGGCCGCGGGGACAAGGACGTCGACACCGCCGCCAAGTGGTTCGGTTACCTGCCGACCGACGAGTCCGCCGACCGGACCGGCCCCGAAGGAGCAGCCCAGTGAGCGCCCCGCACGAACGCCTGACCGAGATCTTCGCGACCTGCCGCGCCGAGAACCGCGCCGCACTGGTCGGTTACCTGCCGGTCGGCTATCCCACCGTCGAGCGCTCCGTCGAGGCGATGAAGACGCTCGTCGAGGGCGGCTGCGATCTCATCGAGGTCGGCATCCCCTACAGCGACCCGGTCATGGACGGCACCACCATCCAGAACGCGGCGTTCGAAGCGATCGCCAACGGCGTCCGGGTCCGCGACGTCTTCCCGGCCGTCGAGGCGATCACCGCCGCCGGCGGCGCCGCGGTCGTGATGACCTACTGGAACCTCGTGCTCAAGTACGGCGTCGAGAACTTCGCGCGCGACCTCGCGGCCGCGGGTGGACTCGGCATCATCACGCCCGACCTCGTCCCGGACGAGGCGGAAGAATGGATCGCCGCGGCCGACAAGTACGGACTCGGCAGGATCTTCCTGGTCGCACCGTCGTCGACCAACGAGCGCCTCGCGACCACCCTCGACAAGTGCCGCGGCTTCGTCTACGCCACCTCGACCATGGGTGTCACCGGCGCCCGCGACAGCGTCGACAACCGCGCGCCGGAGATCGTCGCCCGGGTGCGCACGCACTCCGACATCCCGGTCGGTGTCGGTCTCGGTGTGCGCAACGGTGCCCAGGCCGCGGAGATCGCGGGCTACGCCGACGGCGTGATCGTCGGTTCGGCGCTGGTCTCCGCCGTCGCCGAAGGGCCCGACGCGTTGCTCGCACTGACTCGGGATCTCGCGAAGGGCGTTCGCTCCGCTAACGTGCACTCGTGACATCCACTGCGTCTGTTCTGGCCTATCTGCCGAGTCCGCCGCAGGGCGTCTGGTATCTCGGACCGTTCGCCCTCCGCGCCTACGCCCTGTGCATCATCGTCGGGATCGTCGTGGCGATCTGGTGGGGCGACCGCCGCTGGGTCGCACGCGGCGGACAGGCCGGCACCGTCCTCGACATCGCCGTGTGGGCGGTGCCCTTCGGTCTGATCGGTGGGCGGCTCTACCACGTGGCCACCGACTGGCAGAAGTACTTCGGAGACGGCAACGACCCGGTCGACGCCCTGAAGATCTGGGAGGGCGGCCTCGGCATCTGGGGTGCGGTCGCTTTCGGTGCGCTCGGTGCGTGGATCGGGTGCCGTCGGCGGGGGATCCCGCTGCCGGCCTTCGGGGACGCCCTCGCCCCGGCGATCCTGCTGGCGCAGGCCATCGGACGCCTCGGCAACTGGTTCAACCAGGAACTCTACGGTCGCGAGACCACGGTGGCGTGGGGACTCGAGATCTACGAACGGCGCAACGACGCAGGTCAGGTCGCGCCCGGGCTGGTCGACGGCGTGTCCACCGGCGAGGTGGCCTTCGTCGTGCACCCGACCTTCCTCTACGAGCTGCTGTGGAACCTCGCCGTCGTGCTGCTGTTGGTGTTCGTCGACCGAAAGTTCACGATCGGTCACGGACGCCTGTTCGCCCTCTACGTCGCCGGGTACTGCGCGGGCCGGTTCTGGATCGAGCTGATGCGCACCGATGCGGCGACCCAGATCGCCGGTATCCGGATCAACTCGTTCACCTCGGGCATCGTATTCGTGCTTGCGGTCGCCTACTTCGTCCTCGCACGTAAGGGCCGCGAGGACCCTGCGACGCTGAATCCGGTCGCCGGGAACGCGGACGCAGAGCCGGCCGCACAGGACGAGGGCGGGGCGGCCGCAGACGAGGCCGCGCCCACTTCGGAGTCGGCGGATGCGGAGTCGGACAGCTCGTCGTCCGCCGCCGGTAGAGTCGACGAAGCGACGTCCGGAGACAGCAAAGGGGATCACTCGTGACCAGACAGGACCCGGAAGCTTCGGGAGCATCCGATTCGGAGCCTGCCAAGCCGGAGCCCGACAAGACGGAGCCTGCCCAGCCCGACCTGACGAAGCGGAGCGAGTCCGCCTCCGGCGCCGACACGCCGGAGCGGTCCTCGGAGAGCGAGCACACCCCGCCGCCCGATCTCGGACGCGCGTTCGACTACGACGCCACCGCGCAGGCCTCGTTGTCCGCTCAACCGCCCACACTCGACTCCCTCGGTGGCGCCACCGGCACTCCGGGACCGGGATGGGACACCTACTCGGGTGTCGGCAACGGACCGGGCTGGGGGACCACGCCCAGCTACCCGCCGCCGGCCGAGCACGAGTCCGACTATCCGTCCCCGGGCGACTACCCCTACGGCGAGCATCAGGGCCGGCCCGAGACCGGCACCGGACCGGTCTACGGGACACCCGACCCGCACTACCCGATCGGGTCCCCGCAGCAGGACCCGTCGCAGGGCCGGTACACCGGTCCGCAGGGAACGCAGCAGCCGGGTTACGGTCCGCCTCCGCAGGGCGGGCAGGGTTACGGTCCGCCTCCGCAGGGCGGGCAGGGTTACGGTCCGCCTCCGCAGGGCGGGCAGGGTTACGGTCCGCCTCCGCAGAGCGGACAGGGATACGGTCCGCCGCCCGGCTACGGGGTGATGCCCGCCTACGGCTACCCCGACCCGTCGAACCCGTACGGTCACGACGCCGCAGCGCCCTTCGGACGCGATCCCTACACCGGCGAGCCGTACTCCGACAAGAGCAAGGTCACCGCAGGTGTGCTGGGGATCCTGCTCGGCGCCTTCGGTGCCGGACGCTTCTACCTCGACCAGCCGGGCACGGCGGTCGCGCAGATCGCCGTCACGTGGCTCACCTGCGGTATCGGGGGCATCTGGCCGCTGATCGACGGCATCCTCATGCTCACCGGCAAGGTCCGCGACAAGAACGGACGCCAGCTCCGTCCGTGACATCCCGACGTCTCCGTCGCCTGTGACATCCCGACGTCTCCGTCCCATCGGCACCCCGGCGACACGCACCGGGGTGCTGGGATGGAGGGTCGCAGGCTCGGAGGCTAGGCTCGAAGCGTGACCCGACGCACCAAGATCGTTTGCACTATGGGGCCGGCCACCGCCGACCCCGATGTCCTGCGGAATCTCGTCGACGCCGGAATGGACGTCGCCCGCCTGAATTTCAGCCACGGTGAACACGCCGACCACGAGGGCCACTACAACCGGGTCCGCGCTGCGTCGGAGGCCTCCGGGCACGCCGTCGGTATCCTCGCCGATCTCCAGGGGCCGAAGATCCGGCTCGGACGATTCGCCGAGGACCGCACCGTGTGGGAACACGGTGAAGTGGTCCGCATCACCGTCGACGACGTGGTCGGAGACCACGACCGCGTCTCGACCACCTACAAGGAACTCGCCCAGGACGCCGTCGCCGGCGACCGGTTGCTCGTCGACGACGGCAAGGTCGGTCTCGTCGTCGAGGCGGTCGAGGGCAACGACGTCGTCTGTCGCGTCATCGAGGGCGGACCCGTCAGCAACAACAAGGGTGTCTCCCTGCCGGGGATGAACGTCTCCGTTCCGGCCATGTCGGAGAAGGACATCGAGGATCTCGAGTTCGCACTGCGCCTCGGTGTCGACTTCATCGCCCTGTCGTTCGTGCGGTCGCCGGCCGACGTCGAACTCGTTCACGAGGTCATGGACCGTGTCGGGCGGCACGTGCCGGTGATCGCCAAGCTCGAGAAGCCCGAGGCCGTCGAGAATCTCGAGGCCGTGGTCCTCGCCTTCGACGCGGTCATGGTGGCGCGCGGCGACCTCGGCGTCGAACTTCCGCTCGAGCAAGTACCGCTCGTGCAGAAGCGCGCGATCCAGATAGCACGTGAGAACGCCAAGCCCGTCATCGTCGCGACGCAGATGCTCGAATCGATGATCGAGAACTCGCGTCCCACTCGAGCCGAGGCCTCCGACGTGGCCAACGCCGTGCTCGACGGCACCGACGCCGTGATGCTCTCGGGTGAGACCTCCGTCGGCAAGTTCCCCGTCGAAACGGTCCGCACGATGGCGCGCATTATTGCCGCCGTCGAGTCGGATTCGACGGAAGTGCCTGCGCTGACGCACGTTCCGCGCACCAAGCGCGGTGTCATCTCGTACGCCGCCCGCGACATCGGCGAGCGTCTCGACGCCAAGGCGCTCGTCGCGTTCACCCAGTCGGGCGACACCGTGCGACGACTCGCGCGGTTGCACACCCCGCTGCCGCTGCTCGCGTTCACGCCCGTCCCGCACATCCGCAACCAGCTGGCGCTGACGTGGGGCACCGAGACCTTCTCGGTCGAGCCGGTCGACACCACCGACCAGATGGTCGAACAGGTCGACGCGGCGTTGCTGTCGCTGGGCCGGTACCAGCGCGGCGACCTCGTGGTGATCGTCGCCGGAGCGCCTCCGGGACGCTCGGGTTCGACCAACCTCATCCACGTGCACCGGTTGGGTGAGAAAGACACCCGGTGACACTGTCGGACACAACGGATCTCGACGTTCTCCTCGGCCTCCTCGATCTGGAGCAGGTCGAGGAGAACGTCTTCCGTGGTGGTCATCCCGAGCAGGTCGGCAGCCGCACCTTCGGCGGTCAGCTCGTCGCGCAGGCGCTCATTGCGGCCGGACGCACCGTGGGTGATCGTCCTGTGCACGCGATCAACGCCCATTTCATCCGGGGCGGCGACGTCAAGCGGCCCATCGACTACCACGTCGTCACCCACCGGGACGGCCGCGACTTCGCGAACCGGATGGTCACCGCCTACCAGGACGACCAGGAACTGTTCGTCATGCTCGCCGCCTTCCAGCGGTGGGGCAAAGGCCTCGAACACTCGGTGACCGTTCCCGATGTTCCCCTGCCCGAAGCGCTTCCGCCGATCGGCGAACGCCTGCGCGGCTTCGAGGAGCAGTTGCCGCATTTCGTCGGCGCGCTCAAGCCGATCGACATGCGGTACGCCAACGACCCCGCCTGGGTGTTGCGGGGAACGGGGGAGAAGCTCGGCCACAACCGCGTGTGGATGCGCGCCGACGGGCAACTGCCCGACGATCCGCTGCTCCACGTCGCCACGCTGGCCTACGCGTCCGACACGACCGTCCTCGATTCGATCCTCACCACGCACGGCCTGTCGTGGGGACTCGACCGGATCGTGGCGGCGACGGTCAACCATTCGATCTGGTTCCACCGTCCGCTCCGCTTCGACGAATGGCACCTGTACGCCACGGAATCCCCGGTAGCGGCCGGTTCCCGTGGTATGGCGACGGGACGCTACTTCACCATCGAGGGCGAACTCGTCGCGACCGTCGTGCAGGAAGGGCTCATCCGTCACTTCCCGCCGCGTCGTCCGTCGGGGAGCTGATCGGCCGATCGGTCGAGGGCGGCCGACAGCGCGCGCATGCCCTCCACGATCCGCGCCAGGTTCTCGGATCCGGTCTCCTCGCACAGTGCCCGCGCGGCGTCGGCGTGAGCGGGGCCGATGGCACGGATCGCGTCGCGACCGGCCGGTGTCATCGCGACGAGCTTGGCGCGACGGTGCGCCGGATTGGGCCGGTACTCCGCCAGGCCCTTGTCGACGAGGAGATCGGCGATGCGCTGCACGCTCTGCCGGGTGATGCCCATCTCGCGGGCGATCGCGGACACCGGCAGCGGAGCGGAGGAGACCGCGCCGAGGACCTGCCACCAGGCCGCGGTCAGGCCCACCGGACGCGCCAGGGTCTCGGCCAGCGCGAAGAACTGGCCGTTGAGCCGGAAGGCCGTCAGTGCGGCCGCGCTGAGCAGTTCGGCCTCCGCCGGGTGCTGCTCGGCCGCGTTCTGCTCCGTCACGAGCCGGAGGACATGAGCTCGTAGTAGCCGCGCGGGTCGCGCTCGCCGTAGAGGGCGTACCAGGCGTCGAGGACGCGCGGTTCGTACATGTCGAGCCGGGTGAAGATCGCGCGGGCGAAGTCGACCGGGGCGATGCCGCTCGCGGTGATGAGATCGCCGTCCGTGACCGCGGGTTCGTCCCGGTACAGATCGGCGCCACCGTATCCGACGCTCTGCAGGAATTCTGGAGCGTTGCTCGTGTGCGGCCGCTCGTCGAGCAGGCCGGCAGCCGCGAGCGCTCCGGTCGCGCCACAGATCGCGGCCACCGGAACGCCGGCGTCGAGGAATTGCCGGGTCTTGTCGACGAACGGGGCGTAGGCGTCGGTCGGCCAGATGTCGTTGCCCGCGAGGATCAGCATCGCGCTGTCCTCCGGCGTGATGTCTGCGAGCACGGCGTCGGGAAGGATGCGGAGTCCGCCCTTGGTCGTGACCGGTTCCGTCGTGGCTCCGACGGTACGGACGCGGTACCGGCCGGGGCTGCGCTGCCATTCGGGATCTGCGATATGTGGCGTGACGTATCCGATCTCCCAGTCCGCCAGGGTGTCGTACACGGCGACGTGAACTGTTTCGGTCATGACAGTATGCTGACAAAACGACAGCCTGCTGTCAATGGTGTCGCACTGCCGGTCGAGGATGATTTGCCGGGTGGTCCAGGCGGCGATTAGCCTTGATCAGGACCACGTCGTGGCGCCACTGTCGTCGAAGGTCGCACGCGACCTCATCGGAGGAGAACATGGGCAACACTCACGCGCAGACTGTGAGCACACGCGCTCGAAGCGCCGTGGCTCCTGCGTGTTGTCGTTGCCGCTGATCACCCCTGTCGGGGCTGCTCGCACTGCTCTCACGATTCCCCTGAGTCCGCTGTGACCGACGATCCGGCGGTGACCGGGAATTCCTCGCATCCGATGCGGTTCGAAAGGCACATCATGTCCGATTCGACAGTATTGCCCGTCATCGATCTGTCCGATCTCGACGGCGACGACACCACACGCAACGCCCTGCTCGATCGCCTCCGGGAGGCCACCCACGAGATCGGGTTCTTCCATCTCGCCGGTCACGGGATAGAGCCCGCGCTCGCCGACGGGCTCGTCGCGGCGGCACGCGAATTCTTCGCCCTCCCCGAGGCGGACAAGCTCGCGATCGAGAACATCCGCTCGCCCCACTTCCGCGGCTACACCCGTGTCGGTGGCGAACGCACCCAGGGCTATGTCGACTGGCGCGAACAACTCGACATCGGCCCGGAACGCGATGCCGTCGCCGAGGTCGACCCCGACCGCCCCTGGGAGGTGCTGCACGGCCCCAATCTGTGGCCCGAGCAGGTCCCCCGACTACGCGAACTGGCCCTGCGGTGGATCGACGAGGCCGGCAACGTCGGACGCCGACTGCTCGGTGCATGGGCCGAATCCCTCGGTGCCCCCGCCGATCACTTCGAGGACGCCTTCGCCGATCCCGACCCGCTGCTGAAGATCGCGCGGTATCCCGGGCACGACCGCTCGGTCACCGATCAAGGGGTCGGCAGCCACAAGGACGTCGGCGCGCTGACGTTGCTGTATCCCGAACCCGGCAGCACCGGCTTCCAGGTCGAACGCGACGGACGTTGGGTCGACATCGACCCGCTCCCAGGGCATTTCATCGTCAACATCGGAGAACTCCTCGAGGTCGCCACCGGCGGTTACCTCCAGGCGACCGTCCATCGTGTGCTGCCGCCCCCGGCGGGCACCGACCGGGTGTCGCTGCCCTTCTTCCTCAATCCCGGTCTCGACCGCGAACTCCCGGCGGTGGAGTTGCCCGCAGATCTGGCCGCGGCCGCCCGCGGCGTCGGCCCCGACGCACACGGCGGCACGCTGCACGCCGTCTACGGCCTCAACGCACTCAAGTCCCGCCTGCGGGCACATCCGAACGTGGCGGAGCGTTTTCACGCGGATCTCCTCGCCCGCTTCGCCGCACCCCGATAATCGATCTGTCCGTCCCCGTATTTCCAACGTCCCCGCATTCCCAACGGAAGGTATCCACCCGATGTCACTGCGTCGTATCGTCGTCGCGTCCGCCGCGCTCACCCTCGCTGCGGGTCTCGCGGCCTGCTCGTCGTCCGAAGGTGACGACACCACCCTCCGGATCTCGGCGTCGTCCACCCCGCACGTCGAGATCCTCGACCAGATCGTGAGCACCGGGGCGCTGGGCGACTACAAGCTCGACATCGTCGAGATCACCGGGGAGGTCGATCCCAACGAACTGCTCGAGGCCGGTGACGTCGACGCGAACTTCTTCCAGCACGAGCCCTACCTGACGGACTGGCAGAAGCAGAAGGGTATCGACGACCTCGTCGCCGTCGCCGACGTGCACCTCGAGCCCATCGGCCTCTACTCGAACAAGATCGCCTCGCTCGACGAGCTGAAGGACGGCGACACCGTCGCCGTGCCGCGCGACACCACCAACTACGCCCGCGCGCTGTACCTGCTCGAATCGGCCGGTCTGCTCGAGATGGACGTGCCCTTCGAGGAGGCCGACCTGTCGGTGGTCACCGAATCGAACATCACCGCCAACCCGAAGAACCTGAACCTCGTCAGCATCGAGCGTCCGCAGCTCGCCCGTCAGCTCGACGACGCGCAGATCACCGCCGCCGTGATCAACTCCAATTACGCGCTCGAAGCCGGCCTGAACCCGGCCGAGGACGCCATCGTCACCGAAGAGGTCGAGAACAACCCCTTCTCCAACCTGCTCGTCGTGCGGGCCGAGAACGAGAACGACCCGGCAGTGACCGCGCTGGCCGAGGCCCTCGAGTCGCCCGAGACGGCTGCCTGGATCGAGGAGACCTACTCCGGCGCCGTGCTGCCGGTCCACTCGACGAACTGATGATCGTCGTCGAGAACCTCGTCAAGACCTTCCCCGGAGCCGGGCGCTCCGGGGAGGTCGCGGCGTTGCGAGGGGTGTCGCTCGAGATCCCCGACGGCGAGATCTACGGCATCGTCGGCCCGTCCGGATCCGGCAAGTCCACCCTTCTGCGCTGTCTGAACCTGCTCGAGCGGCCTACCTCGGGACGGATCCTGCTCGGCGGGGACGACCTGTCGACCCTGTCCGGCGCGGAACTGCGAGCGGCGCGTCGCCGGATCGGGACGGTCTTCCAGCAGTTCAACCTACTGCACTCGCGCACCGTGATCCGGAACGTCGAATTCCCGCTCGAAGTGGCGGGGATCGACAAGGAACAGCGCCGCAAGCGGGCGCTCGAGCTGCTCGATCTCGTCGGCCTGGCCGGCAAGGGGGAGAGCTATCCCTCGCAGCTGTCCGGTGGACAGCAGCAGCGCGTGGGCATCGCCCGCGCACTCGCCGTCGAACCCGAGGTACTGCTGTGCGACGAGGCCACGAGCGCCCTGGACCCGGACACCACCGATCAGGTCCTCGATCTCGTCGCCGAGGTGAACAGACGACTGGGCGTCACGGTCGTGGTGATCACCCACGAACTCGGGGTGCTGCGCCGGATCTGCAGCTCGGCAGCTCGGCTCGCCGCCGGACAGGTGGTCGAGACGGGCCGGATCGTCGATCTCGTCGCCGATCCCGAGTCGGCGCTCGGGCATGCGCTCGTCCCGGTCGGCACCGACCCGTCGACGGGTTCGGGTGCCGACACGGCTCTGGTCACCGCGATCGGTGATGCCGCGCACGGACCGTGGCTCGCTGAGATGATCCGCGCGATCGACGCCGACATCGCTGTGGTCGGCGGCCGGGTCGAACAGGTCGGCAGCGTCACCGTGGGCCGGATGCGCCTTCGGTTCACGGCGGGTACCGATCGGGCACTCATCGAGGGGTTCGTGGCCGAACGCCCGTATCTGAGCCTGGCGTGGGGGACGGAAGCCGAATTGGAGGGACTCACGGAATGACGGTGCAGGCGCGATGAACAAACTGCAGTGGTACGACGCCTTCCCGGAGGTGTGGGAAGCCACCCTCGAGACGCTCTACATGGTTGCGGTGTCCTTCGTGCTCACCGTCGTCGGTGGTGTGCTGGTCGGAATCGTGTTGCAGTTGACGTCCCCGTCCGGACTGTGGCCGCGCAGGACGCTCAACACCGTCCTCGGCGTGATCGTCAACCTCTTCCGGTCGCTGCCCTTCCTCATCCTGCTGATCGCGCTGATCGGGTTCACCCGCTTCATCGTGGGTACCGCGATCGGGCCGACCGCGGCGATCGTGCCGTTGACCATCGGTGCCATCCCGTTCTTCGGCCGGATCGTCGAATCCGCTCTGCGGGAGGTGCCCCGGGGCCGGGTCGAGGCGGCCCAGGCGATGGGGGCCACCAACGGGCAGATCGTGCGCAAGGTGCTGCTGCCCGAAGCACTGTCCCCGCTGATCGCCGGTGCCACCCTCACCCTCGTGCTGCTGGTGGGCTATTCGGCCATGGCCGGTGTCATCGGTGGTGGCGGTCTCGGCGACTTCGCGATCGTCTACGGCTACCAGCGGTTCAACACGCCGGTGCTGTTGCTCGCGGTGGTCGTCCTCATCGTGATGGTGCAGATCATGCAGTCGATCGGTGATCTCATGGTCCGCAGGCTCGCGCACCGGCGGTGACGCCCGAGAGCCGGGCGCACCACCGGTGCGTCCGGCTCAGCGGTCGAGCTTCGCGATCGCCTCGTCGACGAGCGGGACGTAGCGGTCGATCGACCACGGCACGGTGAGCGGATTGATCATCGACGATCCCGTGACGAACGGCTGTTCCTCCGGCGCGACGAGCGAGCCGCGCCCGATCGCCGGAATTTGCTGGTAGACGGCCTGCGATTCGATCTCCGCGCGGTTCGCCGGGTCGGAATAGAACGTGAAGATCAGATCCGAGTCCTTCAGCAGTCCGGCGTTCTCGAGCCCGATGACCGCCGAGTCGGTGCCCTCGGTCTCCTCGAGCGTCTCCGCGACCGGGTCGACCGTCAGCCCGAGTCCGCGGACCATCGCCACGCGCTGCTCGTCGGGCATGAACACGCCCAGCGTGCTGGGGCCGGTGTTGTAGATATACGAGAACGTCACCCCGGCGTATTCGGGATGCTCCGCCGCGGTGCGTTCGAAGGTGTCGTCGATCTCCGTGATCAGATCCAGCGACTCGTCGTGCCTGCCGAGTGCGGTGCCGACGGTCTCGATCTGGTCCTGCCAGGTGATCGTCCAGGGCAGTTCGGGGTAGGCGACGGTCGGGGCGATCGCCGACAGCAGGTCGTACTGCTCCTGCGTGATGCCCGACCACGGCGCGAGGATGACGTCCGGGGCGAGTCGGGCGATCGCCTCGACGTCCACCTCGGCGCCACCGGTGAACTGCTCGGGCAGCGGCTCGCCGCGTTCGGTCAGTTCCTCGTGGATCCAGGGCAGATATCCGGTTTCGTCGCTGCCCCAGGGATATTCCTCCATCCCCACTGGGGTGACACCCAGTGCGATCGCCGTCTCGGCCGAACCCATCCCGAGCGTGACGACCCTTTCGGGCTGCGCGTCGATCTCGGCGGTGCCCAGTGCGTGCTCGATCGCGACGGGTTCGAAGTCGCCCGTCGGAGAACCGTTCGAGTTGTCGCCACTGCCGGACGAGCAGGCGGTGAGTGCGACGGCGGCGGCGAGCGCGACTACCGCGCGTGACCCGAGGCGGCGCGGGGACAGAAATTTCATGGATACCTCTCACTGATCGGACCGGTTCGAGAGGTGAGCCTAACCTTCTGAAGGGGATGACGGTTATCGGCAGATTTCCGGGCCGTCCGCAACTTCGTGATGTCCCACAAACAGATCACGAGACGGATGTCACATTTGATAGTATTCTGTTATCGAAACCGCTCACGCCCCGAGCGGGAAAGGGGACGGCCGCACTCGGCCACCGCGGGGGTTCGCTCATCACCGACGATTCGTCGACCGGGAACGATGAGTGGATGCGGGGGTACCGGATGCGTCGTTCCGGGGAGGAACGGAGATGCTCATGGTTGCATCCACGGATAAGAGGTCCGATTCGATGCCACGCTCGAACCGGCGGATTCTCGCGATCATCGCGCTCACGGGAATGCTCACGATCGGATTCCTGGCTGCGGTGTTCACCGCGTCGTATCTGATCGGTGCCGCATTCGCCATGCTCACCGGCGCATGCATCGTGCTGGCGCACCTGATGATCGCGCCCGCCTCGATCATCCACGACGACGAGACGGAGACGGCCATCCGTCCCGAGATCCGCGAGCGGTGGCATCCGCTCGGTAGCGGATCCTGAGCTCGTCCCGGCCCGCCGACGTCGCGGCACCGCCGCGACACGCGGGTTCCCCGGACGGGCGGGTGTGCTCGGTTAGCATCTTGCCCGTGACCGACTCGCTGCGCATCCTCGTCTACAGCGACGATGCGACCGTGCGGCAACAGGTTCGTGATGCCCTCGGTACCCGGCTGCACCCGGATCTGCCTCCACTCGACTACGTCGAGGTCGCGACACCGCCGGTCGTCGTCGAACGCATGCACGCCGGCGACATCGCCCTCGCCGTGCTCGACGGTGAGGCCGCCCCCGCGGGCGGCATGGGCCTCGCGAAACAACTCGAGGACGAACTCGACTCGTGCCCGCCGATCATCGTGTTGATCGCCCGGGCCGACGACGAATGGCTCGCCCGCTGGTCGGGCGCCGAGGTGGTGCTGCGTCATCCCGTCGACCCGATTCGGCTCGGCCGGCAGGTCCTCGCGCTGCTCACCCCTCGCTCCCGCCCCTCCTGACCCTTCCGACGCGCGACCGCCCGGCCGCGAACTCGTATGTGGGGCCGGAAAATCTACCCTCCTTCCCGTTGTCGAGCAGCCCGACACGCCGCCCCGAATCGAGGGCGTGAAATCGCGACAAGTCCGACGCGAACAGCACTAGTGTGTGCCGTGACTCACAACCCTGGGCCGGGACGGAACCGCCCGGTGCACGGCGGGGGTGGGTTCGCGGGCGACGAGCAGACCCGCGGCCGGATTCGCGCAAGCAACCGGAGGTCGCATGAACGCTTACGTACCGATCCTGGTACTCGGTGGCATCGCGCTTGCCTTCGCGGTCTTCTCCGTCGCGGTGGCGAGCCTCGCGGGCCCGAGCCGATACAACCGCGCCAAGCTCGATGCGTACGAGTGCGGCATCGACCCCACACCCCAGCCGGTGGGAGGTGGTCGCTTCCCGGTGAAGTACTACCTCACCGCGATGCTGTTCATCATCTTCGACATCGAGATCGTCTTCCTGTACCCGTGGGCGGTCCATTTCGACACGCTCGGCGTCTTCGGTCTGGCGGCGATGGCGCTGTTCATGTTCAACGTCTTCGTCGCCTACGCCTACGAGTGGAAACGAGGAGGCCTGACATGGGACTGACGACCCGCGTGTACGACGGGATGTCCTGCCAGCGAAGGGGTTACGAGAGCGGACGACAAACGACCGGGCGTCCGGTCCGATTCCGGGGAAGGTGACGGGCGATGGGCATCGAGGAGAAGGTCCCCAGCGGTTTTCTGCTCAGCACCGTCGAGACCCTGGCCGGTTTCGCGCGCAAGGGCTCCTTGTGGCCGGCGTCCTTCGGGCTCGCGTGCTGCGCCATCGAGATGATGGCCACCGCCGGTGGCCGCTACGACATCGCCCGCTTCGGTATGGAGGCCTTCCGGGCCTCCCCGCGACAGGCCGACGTCATGATCGTCGCCGGCCGAGTCAGCCAGAAGATGGCTCCCGCCCTGCGCCGCGTCTACGACCAGATGGTCGAACCGAAGTGGGTGCTCGCGATGGGCGTGTGCGCCTCGTCGGGCGGCATGTTCAACAACTACGCGATCGTTCAGGGGGTCGACCACGTCGTCCCCGTCGACATCTACCTTCCGGGCTGCCCGCCCCGGCCCGAGATGCTCCTGCACGCCATCCTCATGCTGCACGAGAAGATCGCGCAGATGCCACTGGGTGTGAACCGGGCCGAGGCGATCCGCGCCGCCGAGGAAGCGGCCCTGGCCCAACGTCCCCTCATCGAACTGACGGTGCCGCCGCGATGACCGATCTCGAACGGACAGGATCCGACCACGACGACCGCGCCGACGAGGTGATCGCCGTCCGACGCGGCATGTTCGGGGTGCGTGGATCCGGTGACACCAGCGGCTACGGCCGCCTCGTGCGCCGGGTGACGCTGCCCGGCAGCACCGAGCGACCCTACGGCGGGTACCTCGACGACCTCGTCGACACGCTCGAGGACGTCCTCGACGAGCGATCCGGCGACACCGGCGTCGGCTATGCCCAGGCGGTCGAGAAGGTCGTCGCGCACCGCCACCAGCTGACCGTCTTCGTCCGCCGCGAACATCTGCCGCTCGTGGCCCGCACCCTGCGCGACCATGCGGACCTCCGCTTCGAGCTGTGCCTCGGGGTCAGCGGGGTGCATTACCCGCAGGAGACGGGCCGCGAACTGCACGCGGTGTATCCGCTCGTCTCGATCACCCACAACCGTCGGATACGGCTCGAGGTCGCGATCCCCGACAGCGACCCGTACGTCCCCTCGCTCTACCGCACCTACCCGACGAACGACTGGCACGAGCGCGAGACCTACGACTTCTTCGGAATCGTCTTCGACGGGCACCCCGCGCTCACCCGCATCGAGATGCCCGACGACTGGCACGGACATCCCCAACGCAAGGACTACCCTCTCGGCGGCATCCCGGTGGAATACAAGGGCGCCCGGATCCCGCCACCCGACGAACGGAGGGCGTACACGTGACGAGCGAACCCGCGACCGAGACCGTCTTCGACGCCGTCGGACGCGACTGGGACGGCATCACCGCTGCCGTACGCGACAGCGGCGAGGACCACATCGTCGTCAACATGGGCCCCCAGCACCCATCCACCCACGGAGTGTTGCGCCTGATCCTCGAGATCGACGGCGAGACCGTCACGGAGGCCCGATGTGGAATCGGCTATCTGCACACCGGAATCGAGAAAAACCTCGAATTCCGCAACTGGACGCAGGGCGTCACCTTCGTCACTCGCATGGACTACCTCGCCCCGTTCCACAACGAGACGGCCTACTGCCTCGGCGTCGAGAAGCTGCTCGGCATCGAGGATCTCGTCCCCGAACGCGCGCAGGTCGTGCGGGTGATGCTCATGGAACTCAACCGCATCTCCTCGCACCTGGTGGCGCTGGCCACCGGTGGCATGGAACTCGGCGCGACCACCCCGATGCTGTTCGGTTTCCGCGAACGCGAACTGATCCTCGACGTCTTCGAGACGATCACCGGACTGCGGATGAACCACTCCTACATCCGGCCCGGCGGACTGTCCCAGGACTTGCCCGACGAAGCCGTGCCGATGATCCGCGACCTGCTCGCCCTCCTACCCGGCCGGCTCGCCGATCTCGAAGCCCTGTTCACCGACAACCCCATCTTCATCTCACGCACCCGCGACATCGGCTGCCTCGACCTCACCGGCTGCATGGCCCTCGGGATCACCGGACCGATCCTACGGTCCACCGGACTGCCCTACGACCTGCGCCGCGCCGAACCCTACTGCGGCTACGAGACCTACGAGTTCGACGTCGTCACCGCAGAGGGATCCGACTGCTACGCGCGCTATCTCGTCCGGATCGGGGAGATGCACGAATCGTTGAAGATCGTCGAACAGTGCCTCGACCGGCTCCGCCCCGGACCGGTGATGGTCCAGGACGGCAAGATCGCCTGGCCGTCGGAACTGCAGCTCGGACCGGACGGACTCGGCAACTCGCCCGACCACATCCGGCACATCATGGGCGAGTCGATGGAGGGTCTGATCCACCACTTCAAGCTCGTCACCGAAGGCATACGTGTCCCGGCGGGACAGGTCTACATCGGCGTCGAATCGCCACGCGGCGAACTCGGCGTCCACATGGTCAGCGACGGCGGCACACGCCCGTACCGCGTGCACTACCGCGACCCGTCGTTCACGAATCTGCAGGCCGTCGCGGCGATGTGCGAGGGCGGCATGGTCTCCGACGTGATCGCTGCCGTCGCCAGCATCGACCCGGTGATGGGGGGAGTGGACCGATGAGCACCGAATTCGTGCGGGCTGCGGGCGCGGAGACCACCGGCACCGCGGCCACGAGCGAGACCACCGCCGCCGTGCCGATGACCGAACCGGCCGGACGCGAACCCGTCCTCGTGCCGCTCGGGCCGCGACCCGACGAGGACACCTATCTCACCCCACCTGACGCACCGCGCCGCTATCCCGACGACGCGCGCGCCCGCCTCGACGCCGACGCCGACCGGATCATCGCGCGCTACCCGCAGCCACGATCAGCGCTGCTGCCGCTGCTGCACCTCGTGCAGGCGGAGGACGGTTACATCACGCCGGCCGGCATCGAGTTCTGCGCCCGGCGGCTCGGACTCACCGGCGCCGAGGTCGCCGCCGTCTCCACCTTCTACACCATGTACCGCCGCTCGCCGACCGGCCGCCACCACGTCGGAGTGTGCACGAACGCGTTGTGCGCGACGATGGGCGGCGACGAGATCTTCTCCGCGCTGTGCACCCGGCTCGGCATCGGACACGACGAGACCACCGCCGACGGCGCGATCACCCTCGAGCACATCGAATGCAACGCGGCGTGCGACTACGCCCCCGTGATGACCGTCGACTGGGAACTGTTCGACAACCGCACTATCGAGTCCGCGATCGAACTCGTCGACGACCTGCTCGCCGGCGGCACCCCCGCACCGACGCGCGGCGCCCCGCTGCGCAGCTTCCGCGACACCGCACGCCTGCTCGCGGGGATCCCCGACGACCGGCCCGGTGCGCTCGAGGCCGCCGGTACCGCCGGGCCGGCCTCCCTCGCCGGGCTCGAGGTCGCCCGCAAGCACGACATGCGGGCACCCGAACCGCCGGAGAATGACGAGGCCGTCGTCGCCGTCGGGAAATCACCGACAGGTCTGACCCCCGTACTCACCCGTTATTGGGCCGAGGAACAGGCGTGGACCCTCGACGCCTACCGGCGGCACGGTGGATACGAAGCCCTGCCCATCGCGCTCGGCATGGACCCGGATGCGGTCATCGTCGCAGTCAAGGATTCCGGGATCCGCGGTCGCGGCGGCGCCGGATTCTCCACGGGCACCAAGTGGTCGTTCATCCCGCAGGGCGACGACAAGCCGCACTATCTCGTCGTCAACGCCGACGAATCCGAACCGGGCACCTGCAAGGACATCCCGTTCATGCTGGCCACCCCGCATGCCCTCGTCGAAGGCGTGATCATCGCCGCCTACGCGATCCGCGCCCGGCACGCGTTCGTCTATCTCCGCGGCGAAGCCGTCCCGGTGCTGCGGCGCCTGCACGCGGCGGTCGCCGAGGCCTACGAGGCCGGTTGTCTCGGACGCGACATCCTCGGCTCCGGATACGACCTCGAACTCGTCGTCCACGCCGGTGCGGGCGCATACATCTGCGGTGAGGAGACGGCGCTGCTCGACTCCCTCGAGGGCCGCCGCGGCCAACCACGCCTGCGCCCGCCCTTTCCCGCCGTCGCCGGCCTGTACGCATGCCCGACCGTCGTCAACAACGTCGAATCCATCGCGAACGTCCCGCTCGTCATCCGCAACGGTGTGGACTGGTACCGCTCGATGGGCACCGAGAAATCACCGGGATTCGCGATGTTCTCGCTCTCCGGGCACGTCACCACCCCCGGCCAGTACGAGGCCCCGCTCGGCATCACCCTGCGCGAGCTGCTCGGCTACGCCGGGGGTGTGCGCGCCGGCCACCGGCTCAAGTTCTGGACACCCGGCGGTTCGTCGACCCCGATCTTCACCGACGAACACCTCGACGTCCCCCTGGACTACGAGAACGTCGCCGCCGCCGGGTCGATGCTCGGGACCCGGGCCCTGCAGATCTTCGACGAGACCACCTGCGTCGTCCGCACGGTGCTGCGCTGGACCGAGTTCTACGCGCACGAATCGTGCGGCAAGTGCACCCCCTGCCGCGAGGGCACCTGGTGGCTCGTGCAGATCCTCGAGCGGCTCGAACACGGCCGGGGCGCCGAAGCCGACCTGGAGAAGCTGCTCGACATCTCCGACAACATCCTCGGCCGGGCGTTCTGCGCGCTCGGGGACGGCGCGACCAGCCCGATCACGTCGTCGCTGAAGTACTTCCGCGACGAATACGTCGCCCACTTCGAGCACGGCGGCTGCCCGTTCGACCCGCACCTGTCGACGCTCGCCGCCGACGCCCCCGCGGAAGGAGGCGAGCGATGACCGCAGTGTCCGGTGCCGGTGCGGAGAAGTCCGAGACTACCGACCTCGTGAACGTCACCATCGACGACACCGAGATCGCCGTGCCCAAGGGCACTCTCGTGATCCGCGCCGCCGAACTGATCGGGGTCCAGATCCCGCGGTTCTGCGACCACCCGCTGCTCGAACCGGTCGGTGCGTGCCGCCAGTGCCTCGTCGAGGTCGAGGGCCAGCGCAAACCGCTCGCCTCGTGCACCTCCGTGGTCACCGACGGGATGGTCGTGCGCACCCAGTTCACCTCACCGGTGGCCGACAAGGCCCAGCGCGGCGTGATGGAACTGCTGCTCATCAACCATCCGCTCGACTGTCCGGTATGCGACAAGGGCGGCGAGTGCCCGCTGCAGAACCAGGCGATGTCCAACGGACGCGCCGAGTCCCGCTTCGAGGACACCAAACGCACCTACCCGAAACCCATCGCGATCTCCTCGCAGGTGCTCCTCGACCGCGAACGGTGCGTGCTGTGCGCGCGGTGCACCCGCTTCGCCGACCAGATCGCGGGCGACCGGTTCGTCGACATGCTCGACCGCGGGGCGCTGCAGCAGGTCGGTATCTACACCGAGGAACCGTTCGAGTCGTACTTCTCCGGCAACACCGTCCAGATCTGTCCGGTCGGCGCGCTCACCGGCGCCGCCTACCGGTTTCGCGCCCGCCCGTTCGATCTGGTCTCCACGCCGAGTGTGTGCGAACACTGCGCGAGCGGCTGCGCCCAGCGCACCGACCATCGTCGTGGAGCCGTGCTGCGCCGACTCGCCGGGGACGACCCCGCGGTCAACGAGGAATGGAACTGCGACAAGGGACGCTGGGCGTTCACCTACGCCACCGCCGACGACCGCCTCACCACGCCGCTCGTCCGCGACGACACCGGAGCGCTCGTTCCCGCATCGTGGATCGAGGCGCTCGGCGTCGCTGCGCGCGGGCTGGCGGCGGCGCACGGCAGAGCCGCAGTCCTCACCGGTGGCCGACTCACCGTCGAGGACGCCTACGCGTACGCGAAGTTCGCGCGAACGGCGCTCGGCACCAACGACATCGACTTCCGTAGCCGAGCCCTGTCGGAGGAGGAGACGGACTTCCTCGCCTCGAGGGTCGCCGGACGGCGTCTCGACGTCACCTACCTCGACCTCGACCGCGCGCCCGCGGTGCTCCTCGTCGGATTCGAGCCGGAGGAGGAGTCGCCGATCGTCTTTCTGCGGCTGCGCAAGGCGGTCCGGCGGAACAGGCTGCAGGTCTTCACGATCGCACCGTTCGCCTCGCGCAGCGTCCACAAGCTGTCGGGGCGGGTCGAACAGTGCGTCCCGGGCGACGAGGCACGCGCGCTCGACGCGATCCGCACCGGCGCATCCGCCGACGCCGCGGCCGCGCTCCGGGCTCCCGGTGCGATCGTGCTGGTGGGGGAGCGGGCAGCAGCCTCGCCCGGCACGCTGTCCGCCGCCGCCGTCCTCGCCGACGAGACCGGAGCCCGCCTCGCGTGGATCCCGCGCCGCGCCGGTGATCGCGGAGCTCTCGAAGCCGGCGCCTTCCCGACACTTCTCCCCGGCGGCCGTCCGGTCGGTGACCCGCAGGCCAGGCGCGACGTCGAGTCGGCGTGGGGCCTCCCGGCCGACACCCTGCCGACGGAACCGGGTCGCGACACCGTCGCCCTCCTCGCCGCCGCCGCCGAGGGTGACGTGGATGCGCTCGTGGTCGCCGGCATCGACCCCGCCGACCTGCCCGAACCCGATGCCGCACTCGCCGGTCTCGACGGCGCCGGATTCGTCGTGAGTCTGGAAGTGCGACACAGCGCGGTGACCGACCGCGCCGACGTCGTCTTCCCCGTCGCGCCGGTGGTGGAGAAGGCCGGGAGCTTCCTCGACTGGGAGGGACGCGAACGTGCCTTCCCGATCGCGCTCCGCGACACCGGAGCACTGCCCGACCACCGGGTGCTCGCGGCGATCGCCGACGCGATGGACCTCGGCGCCGGTCTCGACGATCCCGGCCCCCACGACGTCGAGACCCTGCGCCACGAACTCGCCGAGCTCGGACGATGGACGGGCACCGTCCCCGAGTCGCCGAAAGTGTCCCCGCGACCTGCGCGACGTCCCGTCCTCGGGGAAGCGGTCCTGGCCACCTGGCGGATGCTGCTCGACGCGGGCCGGTTGCAGGACGACGAACCGCACCTCGCCGGAACGGCGCACGAACCCGTCGCCCGGCTGTCGGCCGCGACAGCCGCGGAGATCGGTGCCGCCGAACATCATTCGCTCACCGTCTCCACCGAGCGCGGCTCGATCACTCTGCCGCTGGTGGTCGACGACCTGCCCGACCGCGTGGTCTGGCTGCCCACCGCCTCGCCGGGATCGATGGTGCACGTCGATCTCGGTGTCACCGCCGGTGATGTGGTGCGGATCCGGGCCGCCGCCACGACGGGTTCCGGATCGGACGAGGAGGATCCGCGATGAGCGTTATCGCCCAGCCCGTGGATCTGTCGATGTTCGGCATCGACCCGTGGTGGCTCGTCGTCGTCAAGGCCGTGGCGATCTTCGCGTTCCTCGTCCTGACGACGCTCGTGATGATCCTCGCCGAACGCAAGATCATGGCCCGGATGCAGATGCGGGTCGGACCCGACCGGGTGGGACCGAAGGGACTGTTCCAGACCGTCGCCGACGGCCTGAAGCTCGCCCTCAAGGAAGGCATCATCCCGACCGGGGTGGACAAGCCGATCTACATGCTCGCCCCGATCATCGCGACGGCCCCGGCGTTCATGGCGTTCGCGGTGATTCCCTTCGGGCCGGAGGTGTCGATCTTCGGGAACCGGACGCCGTTGCAGCTCACCGATCTTCCCGTCGCGGTGCTCTACGTCCTGGCGATCACCTCCGTCGGCGTCTACGGCATCGTGCTCGCCGGCTGGGCCTCGGGTTCGACCTATCCGCTGCTCGGTGGCCTCCGCTCGACCGCGCAGGTCATCTCCTACGAGATCGCGATGGGACTCGCGTTCGCCGCGGTCTTCCTGCAGGCGGGCACGATGTCGACCTCGGGCATCGTCGCCGCGCAGAACGACCTGTGGTTCGTCGTGCTGCTGCTGCCGTCCTTCCTGGTGTATTCGGTGTCGATGGTGGGGGAGACCAACCGCGCTCCCTTCGACCTGCCCGAGGCCGAGGGCGAACTGGTGGGCGGTTTCCACACCGAGTACTCGTCGCTGCGATTCGCGATGTTCATGCTCGCGGAGTACGTCAACATGGTCACCGTCTCCGCGCTCGCGACCACGCTGTTCCTCGGTGGCTGGCACGCGCCGTGGCCGCTGACGCTGTGGAGCGGCGCGAACTCGGGCTGGTGGCCGCTGCTGTGGTTCGTGATCAAGGTGTGGGTCGTGCTGTTCGTCTTCGTGTGGCTGCGCAGCACCCTGCCGCGACTGCGCTACGACCAGTTCATGGCCCTGGGTTGGAAACTGCTCATCCCCGTCTCGGTGGTGTGGGTGATGATCGTGGCCGCGCTGCGCATCCTCGACACCGACGACGTCCTGCCCGGCACCGCGAGCCTCATCGTCGCCGGGGTGCTGTCCACCGCCCTGTTGTTCGCCTACCTCACCCTGCAGGGGCGGCGGACCCGGCGCATCGCCCAGGCGACAGAACCACCCGCCGACGTCGACGCGGAATTCGACGCCATGGCCGGGGGCTTCCCCGTGCCGCCACTACCTGCTCGGTCGAGCACCCGATCGAGTCCGCCCGCCCCGGCGGGTCGTCTCCCAGGAGGATCGTGATGGTCGAATTCCGCGGCCCGCTCGCCGGTTTCGGTGTGACGCTCACGACGATGTTCAAGAAGCCCAACACCGAGCAGTATCCGGAGCAGAAGAGACCCACCGCACCCCGGTATCACGGACGCCACCAGCTCAACCGGTATCCGGACGGACTCGAGAAGTGCATCGGCTGCGAACTGTGCGCGTGGGCGTGCCCGGCCGACGCCATCCACGTCGAGGGCGCCGACAACACCGACGAGGAGCGGTACTCGCCCGGCGAACGGTACGGGCGCGTCTACCAGATCAACTACCTGCGGTGCATCGGCTGCGGACTGTGCATCGAGGCGTGCCCGACCCGCGCGCTGACGATGACGAACGAGTACGAGATGGCCGCCGACAACCGCACCGACATGATCTACGAGAAGGACCGCCTGCTCGCCCCCCTCGAACCCGGAATGCAGCCACCTCCGCATCCCATGGCGCCCGGCGCCACCGACGAGGACTACTACCGGGGCACGATCCCCGTCCCGGAACACGCGTCCGCCGCCGACGGGGAGGAGAGCCGGTGACCACTGCCCTGCTCGCCGCCGAACTCACCACGACCTCCACCGGGGAGGCCGTGCAGTTCTGGATCCTCGGTGCCGTCGCGGTACTCGGGGCGCTCGGTGTCGTCGTCGCCCCGAAGGCCGTGTACTCGGCGCTGTTCCTCGCCATGACGATGATCGTGCTCGCCGTCTTCTACATCGCGCAGGACGCCGTGTTCCTCGGTGTGGTGCAGGTCGTGGTCTACACCGGCGCGGTCATGATGCTGTTCCTGTTCGTGCTCATGCTCGTCGGCATCGACTCGTCCGATTCCCTCGTCGAAACGATCAAGGGCCAGCGCGTTCTCGCGATCGTCGTGGCGATCGGATTCGCGGTGATGCTCATCGGCGGCATCGGGAACACCGCGGTCTCCGGCTTCGCGGGACTCGACGCCGCCAACGCCGGCGGCAACGTCGAGGCTATCGCGGTGCTGCTGTTCATCGACTACGTCTGGGCGTTCGAACTCACCGGAGCGCTGCTCATCACCGCCACCGTCGGGGCGATGGTGCTCGCCCACCGGGAACGTCTGCAGCCGAAGCAGACCCAACGCGAACTCGCCGCACGCCGGTTCCGAGAAGGAGAACGGGTCACTCCGCTGCCGGCTGCGGGTGTCTACGCCCGCCACAACGCCGCCGACGTTCCGGCCCTGCTCCCGGACGGCTCGTTCTCCGAACTGTCGGTCGGTGAGCTGCTCGGCCGCATCGGCCGCGACTGGGACCACACCGAGCTCGGCCTGCGCGAACCCGGCGGTGACGACGCGAGGAAGGATCGGCGATGAACCCTGAGAACTACCTCTACCTGTCCGCACTGCTGTTCACCATCGGCGCAGTGGGAGTTCTCGTCCGCCGCAACGCCATCGTCGTATTCATGTGCGTCGAACTGATGCTCAACGCCGCCAACCTGGCCTTCGTCACCTTCGCGCGGATGCACGGCAACCTCCACGGACAGGTGTTCGCCTTCTTCACGATGGTCGTCGCGGCCGCCGAGGTCGTCGTCGGTCTCGCCATCATCGTGACCATCTTCCGGACGAGGCGATCGGCCTCCGTCGACAACGCCGACCTGCTCAAGTACTGACGATTCCACGAGGACGGTGAGTGTGAGAGCTCACGACGAACCGAGAGGACACGCGACATGACGTCGTTCCTGAACTCGGCGCTGTGGACGATACCGGCACTGCCCCTGGCCGGCGCGTTCGGACTGCTGCTCCTCGGGCGGCGCAGCGACCGCTGGGGACATCTGCTCGGATGCGCCACGGCGATCGCCTCCTTCGTCGTCGGAGCCGTCATGTTCGCCGGACTGCTCGGACTCGACGCGAACGCCCGGCTCGCACAGCAGACCGTGTTCACCTGGGTGCCGGTCGGCGAGCTGCAGGTCGATCTCGGCCTCCGGCTCGACGCGCTGTCGATCTGCTTCGTACTGCTCATCACCGGCGTGGGCTCGCTGATCCACCTCTACTCGATCGGCTACATGGCGCACGATCCGGAACGCCGGAAGTTCTTCGCCTATCTCAACCTGTTCCTCGCGGCGATGCTGGTGCTCGTCCTCGCCGACAACTTCCTCGTCCTGTACCTCGGGTGGGAGGGCGTCGGTCTCGCCTCCTACCTGCTCATCGGCTTCTGGCAGTACAAGCCCACCGCCGCGACCGCCGCGAAGAAGGCGTTCGTCGTCAACCGCGTCGGCGACATGGGGTTGCTCATCGCTCTCATGATCATGTTCGCGACCTTCGGCAGCCTCGACTACGACACCGTCTTCGCCTCGGTCCCCGCCGCGACCGAAGGCACGGTGACGGCGATCGGCCTGTGTCTGCTCCTGGCCGCGTGCGCGAAATCCGCTCAGCTGCCGCTGCAGTCGTGGCTCGGCGACGCCATGGAGGGCCCCACCCCCGTCTCCGCGCTCATCCACGCCGCGACCATGGTCACCGCCGGTGTCTACCTCGTGGTCCGCGCGAACGCGATCTTCGACGCCGCACCGGCCGCGCGACTCGCGGTGGTGATCGTCGGCGCAGCGACGCTGCTCTTCGGCGCGATCATCGGCTGCGCCAAGGACGACATCAAGAAGGCGCTCGCGGCATCGACGATGAGCCAGATCGGCTATATGGTGCTCGCCGCCGGTCTCGGTCCCGCCGGGTACGCCTTCGCGATCCTGCACCTGCTCACCCACGGCTTCTTCAAGGCCGGACTGTTCCTCGGCGCCGGCTCGGTGATGCACGCGATGAACGACGAGACCGACATGCGCCGCTACGGCGGACTGCGCGCGGTCATGCCGATCACCTTCGCCACCTTCGGGCTGGGGTACCTCGCCATCATCGGGATCCCGCCGTTCGCCGGCTTCTTCTCCAAGGACAAGATCATCGAGGTGGCCTTCGCCGCCGGCGGTGTCGAAGGCATCGTGCTCGGTGTCGTCGCGCTGCTCGGTGCGGGACTGACCGCCTTCTACATGACCCGCGTGATGATCCTGACCTTCTTCGGCGACCGGCGATGGGCGCCCGACGCCGTCCCGCACGAGTCGCCGGCCTCGATGACCTGGCCGATGATCGCTCTCGCCATGGGCTCGGTCGGTGCCGGCGGTCTGCTGGTGTTCGGTGGCGCGTTGCAGCACTGGCTCGAACCCGTCGTCGGCTACGACCATCACGAAGGTGGTTTGCCCGTCTGGCTCGTCACCACCGTCACGCTGGCGGTCGTGCTCGCCGGTGTCGCCGTCGCCTACCGGCAGTACGTGCGCGCACCGGTCCCGGCGACGGCACCCGAAGCGGTGTCGGCGCTGACCGTCGCCGCGCGTCGCGACCTCTACGGCGACGCCGTGAACGAAGCGGTGTTCATGCGTCCCGGTCAGGGTCTGGTGCGCGCCCTGGACGGCGTGGAATCCACCGGCATCGACGGCTCCGTCACCGGCGCCGCCACCGGGATCGGTGCGCTCTCGCGCGGACTGCGCCGGCTGCAGACCGGCTTCGTCCGTTCGTACGCGTTGTACATGTTCGCCGGCGCGACCGTCGTGGTCGGCGCGCTCGTCCTGATGACGCTGTGATGGGGGTGTACTGGTGACCACCGTTCCCTGGTTGACGATCCTGTGGGTGCTCCCGCTGCTCGGCGCCGCCGCGATCGCGGCCCTGCCCGCACGCCTCGGTTCCGCCACCCGGTCGATCGCCCTGACGGTGTCGATCGCCGTTCTGGTGGTCGCGGTGATCGTTGCCGTCGGATTCGACCGCGCGGGAGAGCGTTTCCAGTTCGTCGAATCGCACGACTGGATCCCCTCGTTCGGCGCCGGCTACCGGCTCGGCGTCGACGGCATCGCCCTGGTGCTGGTCCTGTTGACCGCCGCGCTCGTGCCGTTGCTCCTGGCCGCCGGATGGCACGATCACCGCGCCGCCGACGAGGACGCCGGCGCGGCCCGCCCACGCTCCGCGCACACCTATGTGGCGCTGATCCTGCTCGTCGAGTCGATGGTGCTCGTGTCGTTCACCGCCCTCGACATCCTGCTGTTCTACGTCTTCTTCGAGGCGATGCTCGTCCCGATGTACTTCCTCATAGGCGGGTTCGGGTCGCCGGGGACACCGCGTGCCGACCGGGCACGAGCCGCCGTGAAGTTCCTGCTGTACAACCTGCTCGGCGGACTGGTGATGCTCGCCGCGTTGATCGGCCTGTACGTGGTCACCGCCCGATCCGGGCTGGGGGAGACCGCGGGAGTGGGCACCTTCGACGTCCGGACCGTCACCGCCGCCGCCGTCGCCGGTGATCTCGACGCAACCCCCGCCGTGCTCGCCGCACTGTGTTTCGGTTTCCTCGTCGCCTTCGCGGTGAAGGCTCCACTGTGGCCGCTGCACGGGTGGCTACCCGACGCGGCGGTGCGGACCACGCCGGTCGCGGCGGTGCTCATGATGGCAGTGGTCGACAAAGTCGGCACCTTCGGCATGCTGCGCTACTGCCTGCAGCTCTTCCCCGACGCCTCGGTGACCTTCGCGCCGGTCGTGGTGACTCTCGCCGTCATCGGCATCGTCTACGGCGCGGTGCTCGCGATCGGTCAGACCGACGTGATGCGCCTGATCGCCTACACCTCCATCTCGCACTTCGGGTTCATCGTCCTCGGCATCTTCGCGCTGACCTCGCAGGGGCAGGCCGGCTCGACGCTGTACATGGTCAACCACGGGATCTCCACGGCCGCACTGTTCCTCATTGCCGGTTTCCTCGTCTCGCGGCGCGGAGACCGCACCATCGCCGCCTATGGCGGGGTGCAGAAGGTCGCTCCGGTCCTCGCCGGAACCTTCCTCGTCGCCGGACTGGCGACCCTGTCCCTGCCCGGGCTCGCGCCGTTCGTCAGCGAGTTCCTCGTCTTCGTCGGCACCTATCCGCGCTACCAGGTGGCTGCGGTGATCGCGACACTCGCGCTCGTGCTGTCCGCGCTCTACGTGCTGTGGCTCTACCAGCGCATGATGGGCGGACCCGTGCGCCTGCCCGGTGGGGTCGACGGTGACGACGGGAACGGCGGTGCCGAACACGCCCGCAGGCTCTCCGATCTCGTGCCTCGTGAGGTCGCGGTGGTCGCGCCGCTGATCGCGTTGCTGCTCGTTCTGGGGATCTATCCGAAACCCGCGCTCGATGTCATCACCCCGGCGGTCGACGACACGCTCGTCTCGATCGACATCTCCCGGCCCGAACCGGTGGTGCCCGCCGAGCGACCCGTCGCCGAGAGTGGTGTTCCCGCGAACGGTTCCGAGGAAGGTGAAGCCGAATGAACCCCTCCGAGGGCATCGTCGTTCTAGCCGCATCAATTCCCGCCCCGGCGATCGACTACGGACTGATCGCACCGATCCTCATCGTCTTCGCCGCCGCCGTCGTCGGTGTGCTGATCGAGTCGTTCGCGCCGACCTCGGCACGCTACCTCGCCCACGTGCTCCTGACGACGGGTGCGCTCGTGGCGGCGTTCGTCGCCGTGGTGATGCTCGCGGGAACCCGTGCGACCACCCTGTCGGGGGCGGTCGTGATCGACGGACCGGCGCTGTTCCTGCAGGGATCGGTCCTGATCGTGGCGGTGTTGTCGGTTGCGCTCGTCGCGGAACGGAGTATCGAACAGGTTCGCGCGCAATCAGTTTCCCGCGCCGCGGCCGGTGCGCATCTCGACGCATTCGCGCCCCAGGCGTCGGCGATTCCGGGTACCGCGGCCGAACGGCAGGCGCTCGCGGCGGGCGGCGCACGGACCGAGGTCTTCCCGCTCCTGCTGTTCGCGGTGGGCGGGATGCTCGTGTTCCCGGCCTCGAACGACTTGCTGACGATGTTCGTCGCGCTCGAGGTGCTGTCGCTGCCGCTGTACCTGCTGTGCGGTCTGGCGCGGCGCCGGCGGTTGCTCTCCCAGGAAGCAGCACTGAAGTACTTCCTGCTGGGCGCGTTCTCGTCGGCGTTCTTCCTGTACGGGGTGGCGATGCTCTACGGCTACGCCGGGACCGTCCACCTCGGTGGGATCGCCCTGGCGATGGACACCGGTGCGGGCAGCGAGACCACCGCGCTCGTCGGGGTGGGTCTGCTGGCCGTCGGGTTGCTCTTCAAGATCGGGGCGGTGCCCTTCCATTCGTGGACTCCGGACGTCTACCAGGGGGCACCGACCCCCGTGACGGCGTTCATGGCCGCCGCGACGAAGATCGCCGCCTTCGGTGCACTGCTGCGTGTGCTCTACGTCGCGGTTCCCGGTTCCGCCGACCAGTGGCGGCCGATTCTGTGGGCCGTCGCGATCGCGACGATGGTCGTCGGCGCGGTTCTGGCGGTGACGCAGAACGACATCAAGCGCATGCTCGCGTACTCGGCGATCAGCCATACCGGATTCGTGCTCACCGGTGTCGTGGCCGGCACCGCGTCCGGGGTGTCGTCGACGCTGTTCTATCTGCTCGTCTACGGGATCGGGACGGTCGGTGTGTTCGCCGTGGTGACGCTGGTGCGCGACCCGGAAGGCGAGACGTGGGAGCTGTCGCGCTGGGCCGGTGTCGGGCGGCGCTCACCGTTGCTCGGCGGGGCGTTCGCGCTGTTCCTGCTGTCGCTGGCGGGCATTCCGCTCACCAGCGGGTTCATCGCGAAGTTCGCGGTCTTCGGTGCGGCGATCGAGGGCGGTGCGGCTCCGCTCGTGATCGTCGGTGTGCTGGTCAGTGCGGTCGCCGCCTACTTCTACGTGCGGGTGATCGTGCTGATGTTCTTCACCGACCCGACCGACGACGCCCCGCGGCTCGCGACCTCGACCGTGGCGACGAGCGCGGCGATCGCGTTCGCGGCGGTGGCGACGGTGCTGCTCGGCATCCTGCCGCAACCCGTCCTCGACCTCGCCGAACGGGCGGCGGTGTTCGTCCTCTGACCACGAGCGGGCGCGGGCAGGGAATGTCGCGACCGTCGTATCGGTTCCACCTCCCGAGGAGGCGTAATGACCGATACACGCAACGCGATTCTGGCAGGCGGATGCTTCTGGGGTATGGAGGAGCTGATCCGGAGACAGCCCGGGGTGGTGTCGACGCGGGTCGGCTACACCGGTGGGCAGAACGATCACCCTACCTACCGCAACCATCCGGGGCACGCGGAGTCCGTCGAGATCGTCTACGACCCCGCACGGACCGACTACCGGGCGCTGCTCGAGTTCTTCTTCCAGATCCACGATCCGACCACCCTGAACCGGCAGGGCAACGACGTCGGGGCGTCCTACCGTTCTGCGATCTTCTACCTCGACGACGAGCAGAAGCAGGTCGCGGTGGACACCATCGCCGACGTCGAGGCGTCGGGTCTGTGGCCCGGCACGGTGGTCACCGAGGTGACTCCCGCGAGCACCTTCTGGGAGGCCGAACCCGAGCACCAGGACTATCTTCAGCACTACCCGAACGGGTACAACTGCCACTTCCCGCGGCCGGACTGGAGGCTGCCGAACAGTCGCATCGCCGACGCGGCGAACTGAATCACGCGCACGGGTGGTTCCTTCCGCGGATCCGTATCGTGGAGGTACAGGTTGTGACGCCACTGCGGAGGAGTGCTCGATGGGAATGTTCGGCAAGGCTATGAAGAGCGCCGCCGTGGTCAAGGCGATCCAGGTCGCCCGACGCGAAGCGGCCAAGCCCGAGAATCAGCGCAAGGCCAAGGAGATGCTCGCCAAGCTGCAGCAGAAGCGCCGCGGCTCGCACTGATCTGCCCCTCGCTGATCCGTTGTCCACCCGGGCAGCGGATCGGCGTGCAGGCTCACCGGTTTCGTTGTGCCGCCGGTCCCTCGGGACCGAGCCTCAGCGGTGCTGCTGCTTCACGAGGGTGAACTGCTGGACGTCGATGAGGCGACGTCGGAAATTCGCGGCGCACCCGGTGAGGTACCTGATGTATCGCTGGTAGACCTCCTCGGAGGCCATCCGCACCGCGTCGTTGCGCCGCGCCTCGAGGGCTCGCGCCCACAGGTCGAGCGTGCGAGCATAATGAGGTTGCAGAGACTCGATGTTCTGCACCCAGAAGCTGTTGCGTTGTGCGCCGGTGATGACCAGATCCCGGTCGGGGAGCTGTCCTCCGGGGAGAATTTCCCTCATGATGAACCGCAGGAACAGTGCGTCCTCGCGGGTAACCGGCACCTTCATCGCCTCGAACTGGGCGCGGGAATGGCCCACGATGGTGTGCAGCAGCATCCTGCCGTCGTCTGGCAGGATGCGAGAGGCGCGGTCGAAGAAAGTGTCGTACCGCTGTCGACGGAAATGCTCGAACGCTCCGATGCTGACGATGCGGACCACCGACTCGTCGAACTCTTCCCAGCCTTGTAGACGCACTTCCGCGGTACGGCCTCCGGAGGCCATGCCCGAGAGCAGACCGGACACGTGTTCGTACTGGTTGCGGCTCAACGTCGGACCGATGACGTGCACGTCGTATCG
>NZ_JCAXDU010000047.1:0-2576 GCF_059759155.1 Rhodococcus sp. GQ147 | reverse complement strand
ACCATGCGACGTGCAGCGATGGGCATGAGAAGACCACGCAGAGCCCTCTCGCTAGGATCTAGGCCCTGTTTCATAAGCAAGCGCTCCGCAACCACATATTGATCGCAGCGATACGCACCACCACTGTGTAACGGACCGCGAGCTTGTCGTATCTCGTTGCCACAGCACGATTCTGCTTGAGCAGGTTGATCCCGCACTCGACAGCATGCCGCTGCTTGTAGTGTGCGGGATCGAACTCCGGCGGCCTACCGCCGGCCGATCCTCTGCGTCGGCGATGTTCCACCTGATCCGACTTGACCGGAATCGTCGCCCGAATCCCGCGTTTACGCAGGTGAGCACGATTGGCAGCGCTGCTGTACGCCTTGTCCGCCAACACTCGATCCGGTCGCGTCCGAGCCCGGCCACCACCGAGGCGAGGCACCTCGATCGCAGCGAGAACCGTCGTGAACTGCGGGCTGTCCCCGTATTGACCGGCGGTAATCACGATCGACAAGGGCTTGCGGCCCTGTTCGCAGGCCAGATGCGCCTTGGTGGTCCACCCGCCCCGCGAACGACCCAAGGCGTGGTCGTCCGGTTCGGTCTCTACCCCGCCGGGTGGCTCACGCTGGAGATCACCGTCTTTGCGGGCTCGAGCGGCGTGCTGGTGGGCCCGTGCGATCGTCGAGTCGACGCTCACGTCCCACGTGATCTCACCGGCAGCGTCGGCCAGGGCCTGCAACGCGGTCAGGATCTGCGTCCACACCCCGGCGCGTTGCCACCGGCGGAACAGTCCGTAGACCGTCTGCCACGGTCCATATCGTGTCGGCATCTCCCGCCACGGTGCGCCGGTGCGGATGCGCCACCTGATTCCGTCGATGAGCTGGCGTTTCGTCCGTTTCGGTGGACGGCCGGTCTTCTGTGGACAGGGCAGCAGCGGCGCCAACCGCGCCCACTGGGCGTCGGTCAGGTCCGCGCGCCGCTGGACGGCTACGCTGGGCACGAGGTCTCCGGTATTCAAGGTTTTGCTTGGTCGCTAAACCCCGATACCGGAGACTTCACTCATTCAGTTGTTGCGACACTCCTGCTGGCACCATCTCGGTTCAAGATCACTTTCGAAACACGGCCTAGTGGCTCGACACAGATCGTTGACCGGGTAATCCCCGGCTGACCGACACGTCCACGGCAGACTATCTCCGAGTCGAGACAAGGAGGTGGTCGTGGCACGCAAACCGAGCGTGTTCGTCCGATCGTTGACCATGGAGGAAGGGCGACGGCTGCAGAAGATCAGTCGCACCGCCAAGGACCCGATCAAACTCCGTCGCGCCATCGTGGTGCTGATGTCTGCCCAAGGCCAGAGTGTCAAGGACATCACCTCGTTGATGCAGGTCAGCGACGACTACGTCCGCGATGTCATCCACGCATTCAACGAGCAGGGATTCGAGGCGTTGCACCCAAAATGGAACGGGGGACGACCGAAGGCGATCGATGAGCAGACCCGCGAGAAGATCTGCTTGATAGCCCGGACGTCCCCCGCCGATTGGAAAATCACCGCGTTCTCCACCTGGAGTCCGGCCAAGCTCGCCGAGCATCTGATCGCGCAGAAGGTCGTGCCGGCGATCAGCCGCGAGACACTGCGTCGCATCCTGCGTGACGGAAAGGTCACCTGGCAGGCCACCACCACGTGGAAGGCATCGACCGATCCGGATTTCCTGTCGAAGATGCACACGATCCTCGCCCTGTACGACACCCCGCCGGCCGACGGTCTGGTGGTCTGCGTCGACGAGTTCGGTCCGTTGAACCTGCAGCCGCGGAAAGGGAAATCGTGGCGACCGCAGACGCATCCGTTGCGGTTGCGGGCGACGTATCACCGCTACGACTCCGGTGATGCACATGCTTACCGCCCTCGATTTGTCCAGCGGCCGAATGTATTACCGGATTCGTCCGCGCAAGCGCGTGGGTGAGTTCCTCGATCTTCTGAAGGTGTTGTGGGCCCGGTGGCCTGGGGAGAAGTTGTATGTGGTGCTCGACAACTTCTCCCCGCACCGGCACCAGAGTGTTCGTCGGTGGGCCGCCGACAACGATGTTGAGTTGGTGTTTCTGCCGACCTACGGGTCGTGGCTCAACTGGATCGAATCCGAGTTCGCGGCGTTGCGGTATTTCGCGCTCAATGGCACCGATCATCGCAGTCATGCCGAGCAGAACGCTGCGATCGCCGCATACGTGCGGTGGCGCAATGCTCGTGCCGAGCCGAAGACCCGGTTCGCCCCGGACTCACCGATCCGATCGTGGACCGAGTACCCGCATTACACGGCCAAGGTTGCTTGACGAGGCACTAGCTCTCCGCATCGACCCGCTCATCGACCGACGTCGGGACTCCCCCTCGACATATGCTGCAGAGCGCTCGGAGTATCCCAGCGGGACTCCTGTCGATCCAGGTGGCGGCCCGCGTCGGCAGCCGAGTTGCACCGGCATTAGCCGCCCGGTTTGATCCGGGAAATCCACGTCGCCCCTCGCGGTGCCTACAGCCACCGCCGCATGCCCGCCGACCCAACCATGGCTATGGGTGTCACGTGCAGCTCGGTTGCGACCGAACGAAG
>NZ_JCAXDU010000046.1:0-2967 GCF_059759155.1 Rhodococcus sp. GQ147 | reverse complement strand
GCCCACCACCGCCGAATCGATACCCAAGCTTGTCGCCGACACACGAAAGGGGTCCGTGTCAGCCATCGACACGGACCCCTTTGCCTGAACATCTAACTCTGGCCCTCTAAGAAGCCGTGGCCGTGCGGATCTCGTGCAAGGTTATCCCCGGCAGTACGACGGGTGCGTGGTGTAACCCGGCTTGAGGAGGCCGACCCCCTTGCGGGGCTTTTCCACCTGGAGGCAACCGTTGGCGGAAGCTGCCTTACTCGCGGCATCCGCCCACGCGGAAGGCCCGTACTGCGGGAATCCGACGACTCCGCACACTCCGCTAGCAGTCACACCGGCCGCCTTCCCGAATAGCCCTCCGACCGCGCCACAGAAGATCGCTTCGCTGACCTTCCCTGTTGTTCCGGCCACGCCTTCGAGGTAGTTGGCGAATGCCTTGGTCTGGTCCTTGGTGAAGTAGGTGGTGCAGGTGTGGGGTCCACAGTTGGTCCACTGCTTCGCAGTCGGCGCGGCCGATGCTTCTCCAGCGGTCCCGACCAGAAGCCCACCTACCAGCGCAAGGCCACCCGCTATACCAGCGATTGCTTGTCGCATACTCGTCTTCATTTTTCCTCCTGTGGGAGCGATCGGCCTGGAACTCTCTGCCCATCCCGCCTGTTTGCCAGATGGATAAGACCGATAGTCCATATAAAACCCGCAGTTGTTCGCGATGTCAATACATAACCCGAGGTAGGACGCTATGTTTGAATGAGACATGTCTCATGAGACATTAATACAGTCAAATTCTCATGAGACAATGTCTCAAAGAGACGGTGCGGGGACGACAGAAGGCGAAAGGGACATGATGAACGACTACTTTGAGGCGATTGCATGGTGCATGGAGCGGATATCGGCACCTCACCGAGGCATCTCCATGCGCGAACTGAGTGAGTGGATCTCGTCCTATAACGACGAGGTGCGAGCGCCTAAGGGGGAGAGCCCGCTTGCACACAGTCGCGCAAACCTGTACCGGAAATTTTCATCGGTGGACGAAGCTCTTGAGCGCACCCGATCGCATCTTGTTTCCCTTGACCGTCCGGTTCCTTCAGCGCTGGAGTCATACTTGATCACGGCCAAGAAGCCGGCCGGGGATCCCTATGCGAGGGTGTGGAATGCTGACTCCAGCATCGAAGTCCTTGAGCGAGCGCTCGAAAGGGCAAGGAGATACAGCGACGACGCGGAGCAGGTGATTCTTGCGCAACATCTTGCGGAAAAGTTACTGCGAACCTCGGGGCAATCAGACAAGATCCTGCGTCAGGCATACAAGGTTGCCGAAACTGGCTACAAAGTCGCAGAAAGCAGCCCGAGCCGATCCCGTTCGAGGCGCCTTCGACATGAGCAGATGCTCTGCGCACGAGCCGCTGCCTGGGCAGCAGTCCGACGTTCTCGCGTATACATAAATGATCTGAACAAGACCGACCGGTTCTTGTATCTGGTCGAGACCTGGAAGCGACGTGAAGCGGAGTTGGCGCGCTCATTGCGCTTACCCATAACAGCAAGGGTTGCTCGATTTCACGCCGAACGCGCATCCGCTCTGATACGTAACGACCGCGAGGAATCAATCGCCAGCCTACGAGACGTTGCTCGATTCTTAGTGACTGAGAAACCCGGTATCGGAACCGACGCAAACGACCGCGTTCGGTACCATGACCTAACCAGCATCGTGCAACGTCTGTGCGCTGTTGACTGGGCCTTCTCCACCCATCCTTCCTATCAGCAGCTGATTGACCAATATTTTCCTGACGGAAATGACATTCCCGATTTGGTAGAACAACTACTCCAGCTCTACGCAGACGATGAGCGTGGTCGCGACGCACGGGCAGACGCCGAAGCTCTGATCAAGCTGAAAACAATGAATGATGCGTTGCTCAGGGAATACGAGAAAATCGACAGCAACCCTTCGGCGGTAGTGGTGCATATCGGTGGCAGAAAACTTCGCATTCCCCCGGCTCAAAGCCTGTACGCCGCTATTAAACCGCTGAAGGCATGGACCTTCCTGCGGGTATACGAGCATAGCGCACTCCATGCGTTGGCCTTGGCCAGGTACGCGGTGGCAGTCCACGACATTGAAGTACAAGACGGCACTATGCTTCCTAAGTTCCCAATTCCCGCAGACCGTCTACTTACTACCGCACGAGATTTCTGCCAACGTGCCAGTTCAGTGACTCGGCGAAAGACCGTAGATCAATCGCTCCTTGAGCGAGTGACTCGGGCAGAGGAAGAAATAGACAAGCGGCTTCCTGCAGAACGGTACAACGCGGTCCGACAAGAACGAAAACAAGCCGCTACGAACACCGGTCCCGAATTTCGAGACGGAGAACGGGCCTTCCCGGTGATCGCAGAAAACGCTCTGACCTCATTAGTGCTACAGGCTCTGACCAGTGAGCGACTTGATCAGAAGCAAGCCGACACTCTCGCCAACGCGGCTCAGACCATCCACCGCTACCTCGTTCACAGTCGTAGCACTTCCTTCTCCGGAGGCATTGACCCCGAACCTGCCTAATCAGCTCACCGGCCACTGCGGACAGCAACCGCAGACGTATCGCTCAGCCAGGACGAGCGACTCGCCCTGTTCGGTGATCCGGCCCGATACGGTGCGCACATCGCCGCCCGGGTGTTGTCGCCCGGCGTCGGTGTGCAACGACTGGTATTGCTCGACGCGACTGGACGCGAACTACCCGACGACTGCGGCCTGTGACATTGGCGAACGTGTTCAAAGGCTGCTGGTCGGTGCATAGTGCGGATTCTCCGTGCCAGCAGTACCAAGGACCATCCAATGGGGATCTGCCGCAACGAGGGGCGTCGGGACAGGATCGCCTGGATCCTGCGCGTACCCGGGTCAAGCCCCAGAAGGTGGTGTAGGACGGTGATCCCTTCTCCTGTCCTGACTATGCAGCAGGAATCGCGGCAGCAGGTTCCGTAACCACCTCCCCGGCACTG
>NZ_JCAXDU010000045.1:0-3168 GCF_059759155.1 Rhodococcus sp. GQ147 | reverse complement strand
TATCGGTTAACCGGCCCTCCCACGACACGATCATGAGTGCGGCGTGAGGTCCGAGGCCGACGGCGATGCGGGGCGCATGCTGGTGGTGTCGGCTCGATCGAGAAGGGGCAGGCGATGACCGTTCGGGTGCGCACCAGCAGCGACGGCTATGCGATCGACGGCCAGTGGGAGGGATGCGCGGCGGCGAATGCGTTCCTGAAACATCTGGCCGGGCGCGGGTTCAGCGCGGCGACGGTGCGGGCGTATGCGTTCGATGTGCTCAATCTGGCCCGGTTCCTGCTCGACCACGATCTCCGATTGGCGGCGGTGACGCCGGTGACGGTGTTCGAGTGGATCGACTGGCAGGACGTGCGCCGCGAACCCCGCCCCGGCACGGCGAAAAGGAACGGCAGGGGCACGGCGGCGTCGACGATCAACCGGCGAGTCGCGGCGGTGCGGGCGTTGTTCGAGTACCTGGTGATGACCGGGATGCGCCCTGACAATCCGGTGCCCTCACCGCGGCCCGGGCAGGGCCTGCGACCGCAGGCGCGCGGACTGCTCGGGCACCTCGGACCGGGCCGACCCAGGGCCGGAGGCAGGCTGGTGCGCCAGCCACAACTGCTGCCCGAATCCCTCGACGCCGACGCGGTCGAGCAGTTCACCGCGTCGCTGCGCACCCATCGGGATCGGGCGATGGTGTGGGCCATGCTGTTCGGAGGCCTGCGCAGCGCCGAGGTGCGATCCCTGCGGTTGGCGGACGTCGACTTCGGTCGACGACGGGTGCGGGTGCTCGGCAAAGGCTGCAAGGAACGGGTGGTGCCGGTCGATGCGGCGTTCTTCACCGAACTATCGGCCTATCTGCGCCTCGAACGGCCACCGGGGTTGACGACACAAGAGTGCTTCGTAGTACTCCGAGGCCCCACCGTCGGGGCGCCGATCACCGAGGCCGGACTGCGGTCGCTGTTCCGGCGGCACCGGGAGCTCTCCGGTGCCGGTCGGGTGCGTCCGCACCGACTGCGGCACACCTACGGCACCGAACTGGCCTCTGCGGGAATTGATCTGATGGTGCTGCGGGAGCTGATGGGACACGTGTCCCCGGAGACCACGGCCGGATACGTGCATCTGTCGGTCGAGCAGCTCGCCGCCGAATACGGCGCGGCCCGCGCCAGCCTCGCCGGAACACGGCGATGAACAACCCGGTACTCGCCACCGTCGACCCGCTGGCCGATCCGGGAGCGGTGCTGAACAGCTACCTCGAGCATGTTGCCATCCTCGATCTCGGTGATAGGTCGGTACGCGCTCGCACACGCATCGCGACCACTTTCCTGGCCGAGCATCCGGACCTGCGGGACTGGATGGCTCGACCGGCGGCGGACCGGCTCACCGAACTGCGCAGCACCGGGGCCTGGCCACTGCTGTGTCACCTCATCGGACGCGGCGAGTTGCGACTGGACCTCGAGTTCGCCGCCGTCAAGAACCTCACCGGGCTCGGGCGGGCCGTCGAGGACCGCGACCCCGAAGGGTTCATCGCGGCCCGGACCGCCGGGCTGGCTTTGGGATGGACACCGCAATGGATCGAGACTGTCCTGGGCGGATGCCTGGCAGTGCTGCTCGCCCGGCACGGCGGATCCGTCAGCGACATCACCGACGACACCATCGACGACTTCGATGCTGCACTGGCTGCCACACAGTCGATTCCGCCGTCGTCGCGCCGGGCCTACCGCAACCGGATCGCCGGGATGCGGCAGATGCTGTTTCAGGCCCGCATCCTCGACACACCACCACGGCGCCGGCGGTGGGCCCGCAGTTACACCCAACGCTTCGCCACCGTTCCGATGGCCGACGCGATCCGCGAAACCCTGTTGCGTTACGTCACCGTCCGGGCTGCGGTGCTGCGCCCGAAATCCGTCGAATCCTTGATCAACGACCTGCTGCCGTTCGCGGACTACCTCACCACACACCACCCCGAGATCACCTTACTCGAGAACCTGGATCGCAGTCACATCGAAGGGTTCCTGGTCTGGAACCGCACCCGCACCTGGCGGGGGCAACGCGCCGCTGCCGGCGCCGGCCGGACCATCTCGAAAGCCGTGATCCAATCGACGGTGCTGAGCCTGCGCAACCTGTTCGACGATCTCACCGAATGGGGGTGGGAGCAGGCGCCGACCCGCCGGCTCGTCTTCGCTGTCGACGTCCCCAAACTCGACCAGCCCCTGCCACGGGCATTGGCGCCCGACATCGACGCCGCGGTGATGAATGCAGTGTCCCAGCTGGATGATTCGTTCGCTCGCATCGGATTGACGGTGCTGCGCGGAGCCGGCCTGCGAGTCGGGGAACTACTCGACCTCGAACTCGGCAGCGTCATCGACTACGGCCCGGCCGGGACCTGGCTGAAAGTTCCGTTGGGCAAACTCGCCACCGAACGCATGGTTCCGCTCTCGGCCACCACCCTCACGGCGTTGGATGAGTGGACCGGCGGGCGTGGTCTCTGCCGCCCACTTCCGCATCCCCGCACCGGAGCGTCGACCGATTTCCTGTTCGTCGCCCATGGCCGCCGTCTCGGCCAGACCCGACTACGCAACGGACTTCTCGCCGCTGTCGAGTCCTGCGGACTGCGCGGAACCGGCGGCGCACCGTTGGTCGTCACCCCGCATCAGCTACGCCACACCTGGGCCACCGAACTCGCCAACGCCGGGATGAGCCTGCAAGCGTTGATGGCGCTGCTCGGGCACGTCACTCCCCAGATGACCTTGCGTTACGCCACCTTGGCCTCGCCGACGCTGCGCGACGCCTACGACCAGGCCATGGGCACGATGCGCCGGCGGTTCACTCTCACTCCGGTCGGCAAACCCATCGTCCCCGATGCCGTCAGCTGGCTCGGCAGCGAGATGCTCAAAACTCGTGTCGCTCACGGCTACTGCTCCCGCCACGAATCGGCCGGCGCCTGCCCCTACGCCAACATCTGCGAAACCTGCGACAACTTCGTCACCGGACCGGAATTCCGCGGCGCGCTCGAGGCGCAACGCACCGACATCCAGGCCCTCGAGGCCGATGCCCGCGACCGCGGTTGGCTCGACGAAGCCGCCCGCCACCACCGCGTCACCGACGCACTGACGGACCACCTCCACCGCCTCGACCGCTGACTCAAGTCGACCGCCAGGGGTTGATCCGGCACCGAGGGCCGGATAA
>NZ_JCAXDU010000044.1:0-4914 GCF_059759155.1 Rhodococcus sp. GQ147 | reverse complement strand
AGTCTGTGGGGGTATCGATGTAGCGCAGACGAGAACCGTCCGAAGCCGCCCCGATGGCACGGCAGCGGCGCCAGGACTGCTCGATCTCCGGCCGCACTCGTGGCGAAGCACTGTCATACCTGTCGGAGTCGTACCTGTCGGAACTGCGATCGTCTACGTGCATGCGAAGCCGCTCGGTCACGTCGTCACCACCTCCAACACCTCACGATCAGTACGAACATTATGTAATAGAGGTCACATGAGCCATGGGTGTCCCAGAACGCTACACCGCAGACTTCTGAGCCCACATCCGGCGTATGCGCACCTTGTCCAATTTGCCCACTGACGTCTTGGGGACCTCGTCTACCCGCACGAACGTGTCGGGGTGCCAGAACTTCGGCAGGGTGACCGCCAAGTGGGCCCGAAGCTGATCATCGGAGACCTCCGCCGTTGTCCGAACCCACGCCACGGGGCGCTCTTGCCAGGTTTCGTGCGGCACCGCGATGACAGCGGCTTCCACCACCGCCGGATGCAGGAGCAGCTGGTTCTCGACCTCGACGGAAGAGATCCATTCTCCTCCGCTCTTGATGAGGTCTTTGACCCGGTCGCGGATCTCCAGCCGGCCGTCCGGGTGGATCACCGCGACGTCGCCGCTGCGCAGCCAGCCGGCGTCGAACGCCTCGGCGGCGCGGTCGTCGTCGAGGTACGTCCCGGTCACCCACGGCGAACGAACCTCCAGCTCGCCGGTGGTGAAGCCATTCCACGGCAGTTCCCGACCCTCTTCGTCGACGACACGCACCTGGAACAACGGCAAGGGTCTGCCTTGGCAATCGGCCGAGTTGCTGAAAGTTCCCATAGGGGAGGTTTCGGTCATCCCCCACCCGTTGACGGTCGCCACTCCCCGCTCCGCCCACCACCTCACCAGCACTGGTGGCAGCACCTGCCCGCCCAACCACATGGTCTGCACACTTCCGAGGTCGTAACGCTCGGGATCGGCATCGAACTGTGCACGCATGAGCGCCGCCACGGCCGGGGCGCCGACGAAGACATCGGGTGTCTGATCTGTGATGATGCGCAGCAACTCCGCGGGCGAGGGGTGCGGCCCGGGGAGGACGAGACGTGCGCCCTGCAGCACCCCCGCGTACGGAACACCCCAACTGTGTACGTGGGACATCTGCGTGGCAAGGAGGTACGAGTGCCGACCGTCGATCGCGACGCCCCCGGAAGCACTGATCGCCATCGCGTGCAGCACCGTACTTCGATGGCTGTACACGACCCCCTTGGGCAGCCCGGTGGTACCCGAGGTGAAACAAATCGACGATGCGGTCGTCTCGTCGAACTCCGGGAATTCCTCGATCGGCACGGCATCGAGCAACAATCCGTCGAACGACCACCAGGTCACCTCTGCAGGTACCGAACACTCGGCCTGCTCGAGATCACCGATGACCACCACATGCCGGATCCGCGGGAGGCGCGGGAGAATCTCGAAGAGAACGGACAACAGATCAGCGTCGATCAGCACAACCTCGTCCTCGGCCTTGTCCATTGTGTAGGCGATGTGCTCGGGTGACATCCGATGGTTGACCGTGTGCAGCACTGCCCCGCACGCAGGAACTGCGTAGTAGGCGACAAGATGCTCGAAGGTGTTCCAGGCCAACGTGGCAACCCTGGTTCCGAACCCGATGCCCAAGTTCTCGAAGGAGCCAGCAAACCGGCGTGCGGTCGCGCCGAGATCACGGTAGGTGAACTCTCGGTCTCCGCGGGTTGCGTCGCACGAGACGCCGACCCGGTCGGCGAAGACGTTCTCAGCACGCCACAGCAGCGAGCTGATCAGCAGTGGACGATCCATCATCGTGGTGAGCATGGCGCATTCCTCCGGATCAGGTGAGCGAGGGTACGACCAGCCTGCACACCAACCCTGGCACCGAACCGTCCGAATTTGCGACAGCGCCCGATGAACTCGTCCGCACTGTTGCGTTGTGGGACACCTCGACCGCCGTGAGGATCCCGAGACTGGAGCCACCTCACCCGCATAGGCGCCCGGCCGACACCGGCCGAGCCCAGCGGGCAACGAGCGCCGGAAGAAAGGTACTCCCATGACAAGTCGTCCAATGACGGAAGTCGCAACAGGATTCACCTACACCGAGGGACCTCGGTGGCACGAGGGCCGACTGTGGTTCGTGGATTTCTACACCCACTCGGTCAATGCCGTGAACGCCGACGGATCCATCGAACAGGTCTGCACCGTCGAACACCAGCCGTCCGGACTCGGATGGCTTCCCGACGGGCGCATGCTCGTCGTCTCGATGAAAGACCGCAAAGTCCTGCGCCGCGAACCCGACGGCTCACTCGTCGAGCACGCCGACATCTCCGAACACTGCCACGGTCACGCCAACGACATGGTGGTCGCCGCGAACGGGCAGGCATACGTCGGCGAGTTCGGATTCGATCTCATGGGAGGAGCCGACCACGAGCACGGCGTTGTCGTCCTCGTCGACACCGACGGCACTTCCCGAGTCGCAGCCGAAGGATTGTCCTTCCCGAACGGCATGTGCATCTCCCCGGACGGAAGAACGCTGTACGTCAACGAACTGTTCGGCAACCGCGTCTCCCGATTCGATATCGAACCGGACGGCACACTCGGCCCCCGTCAGGACTTCGCCTCGTTCGGCGATCTCGGCGACGAGCCGAGCGTGGAGAAGCGGCTTGCAGCGTGCACGATTGCACCTGATGGTCAGGCCCTCGACGCTGAAGGTGCCATCTGGATTGCCGACTGCGTCAACCAACGTGCCGTACGCCTGGCCGAAGGCGGAACCATCCTGGACGAGGTGAGTACGGCTCCGCTGGGAGTGTTCGCGGTCGCGCTCGGTGGCGATGACGGTCGCACACTATTTCTCTCGGTCGCACCGGATTTCGACGAAGCCAAGCGCAGCGCTGCGCGTGAAGCCAAGGTCCTCTCGACGAGAGTCGACGTTCCGCACGCAGGGAGGCCGTGATCGTGCTGCGCACACGTTTCACCGACACTTTCGGGATCGAGCACCCGGTGGTGTGCGGTGGCATGACCGGGGTCGGCACCGCGGAGCTGATCTCCGCGGTGGCCAATGCCGGGGGTTTGGGTTTTCTCACCGCGCTGACGCAACCCACCCCCGAAGCTCTCGTCGCTGAGATCGCCCGGTGCCGGGAAATGACCGATAAGCCGTTCGGTGTCAATCTCACCCTGCTGCCCACCGTCACTCCCGTGCCGTACGACGACTACCGGGCCGCGATCATCGACAGCGGTATCACCATCGTGGAAACCGCCGGCAGCAACCCCCAAGAACATGTGGCGGCGTTCAAAGCCGCCGGGATCAAGGTCATCCACAAAGCGGTAGCGGTCCGGCACGCGATCAAAGCACAGTCCATGGGTGTCGACGCCGTCAGTATCGACGGGTTCGAGTGCGCCGGCCATCCCGGCAACGAGGACATCCCCGGCCTGATCCTCATCCCCGCCGCAGCGCGCGTGCTCGACATCCCGATCATCGCCAGTGGCGGATTCGCCACCGGCGACGGATTGGCCGCAGCACTGGCCCTCGGCGCATCCGCAATCAACATGGGCACCCGGTTCGTGGCCAGCGACGAAGCTCCCGTGCATCCGAACGTCAAGGCCCAGATCGTTGCCAACGACGAACGCCAGACCATCCTCGTGTTCCGAGAGTTCCGTAATACCGCACGTGTGGCCCGCAACTCCATCTCCGAGACGATCGCAGCCCTCTCCGCCCGCCCTGACGCCACGTTCTCCGACGTCGCACACCTCGCCTCCGGGGTACGCGGCCGAACGGAAGTGCTGGAGAAGGGGAACATGGAAGACGGCATGTGGTGGGCAGGTCAATCCCAAGGTCTCATCGATGCCGTGCTTCCCTGCAAGACGATCATCTCGGACATCGTGAGCGATGCCGAAGCCGCCATCCGCAGGATTGCCGCCGACCTCGCCTGACAGGCAGACGGGAGAAGTCATGGAATACACCACCCTTCGCCACGAAGTCGAGGACGGCATCCTCACCGTGGTCCTCAACCGCCCCGACCGTCTCAATGCGTTCACCGTCGAGATGGCCGACGAACTCGAGCACACCTTCGTGTCGGTGAACGACGACGACACGGTCCGGGCCGTGATCGTCACCGGAGCAGGGCGCGCTTTCTGCGCCGGCATGGACCTGTCGAGTGAAGGGAATGTGTTCGGGCTCGACGAGTCGAAACGCCCCACTCTTGCCGACATGAAGAATCTCGACGACCCCGAATTGCGCCGGATCCGCGACACAGGCGGCCGCGTCACCCTCGCAATCCATGCCTGCCGTAAACCGGTGATCGCCGCAATCAACGGCGCGGCCGTCGGAATCGGTGCAACCATGACGCTGGCGATGGACGCGCGCCTGATGTCGACCCGAGCGCGGTTCGGCCTGGTGTTCGGCAAACTCGGAATAGTGCCCGAAGCGTGCTCGACATGGTTCCTTCCTCGGCTCGTCGGCATGCCCACTGCGCTGAATCTGGTCTATAGGGCAGAGATCCTCAACGCCGAGGTCGCATACATCGACGGGTTGGCGCAGGCGCTCCATGAACCCGAGATGTTGCTCAGCGAAGCGCGCGCGTTGGCGAATGCCTGGACCCGCGACCGCTCACCGGTCTCGGTGGCCCTGATGCGCCAGATGCTGCTGCGAAACGCGGCCGCTGCTCACCCCGCAGATGCCCACCGCGTCGATTCGCTGGCCATGTTCTACACCAGCATCGGCGACGGCGCCGAGGGAGTGCAGGCATTCCGCGACAAACGCCCACCCGAGTTCCACGACAAGGCCTCAGCCATGCCGCCATTCTACGAAGAGTGGATCGAGACAACGACGCCGTGAACACCTACTGCATCCCCGCTCCAATCAACCGAACAAAGAAAGTCTCATGAAGCCCACT
>NZ_JCAXDU010000043.1:0-4928 GCF_059759155.1 Rhodococcus sp. GQ147 | reverse complement strand
GACATTATCGGCGCATGCCCCTATTGCGCAGGGGCGGATTACGCGCTGGCGAGTCGTTGGGCGGCCCATTGGTTGAGGGAGACGTGGTTTTCTGCTGCCTCCATCACCAGACGACGATGGACCTCTGCTGAGGTGCGGACGTAAATGGTGCCACTGTAGGAGCGTTCGGCGAACGGCTGCGGCACCATCTCGCCCGCGGCGGTGAGGTCGTCAACGACGTGGGCCACGACTTCCACGAGGCCCTGGAGGGCGTCCGTTTGGTCCTGCTCGAGGTAGGACAGTGACGGAAACTCCAGCACGGTGGCTACGTACTCCTCGTCGTCGGGGGACCACTGAACTCGGTACGAATAGCGACGGACGTCGATATCGCTCATGACTGCTCCTCTATCTTCTTGAGCGCGGCGAGTACCTGTTTGACCTGGTACGGCTTAGCTTCCCGTTCTTGCCCCGCTGGATGTTCACTCGCGGGTCTCCTGGCCCCGCGGCGCCCGTACAGCCCGGCTGGCTGCATCCTCCGGCGTCCCTGCGCATCAGGCTTCTACACCAGCTGCGGGACGACGTCCTCCACTTCGGCGTCGCTGACGACCCTGGCCGCTACCGCCCGCCGGGGTGAGGTCCACATCCGGTAGGTGCGTGCGGCGATCTGCAGACCTGCTTTGCGCAGGCCCCGGCAGACCCACTCGGGCCCCGTGCCCCTCGGCTCTCATCTGATCGATGAATTCGCAGATCGTCGGCTGCGGGGGTCGAGCTCCCCCTCGAAGAAAATTGAAGCCCGGCGCATGATTTCCAGGTCCTCGGTCAGCCGCCGGTTCTCGGCCTTGAGGCGCTTGATCTCGGCGCTCTCCTCGGTGCTGACGCCGGGGCTGCGCCGGCGTCGATGTCGGCCTGCACCGCCCACCGACGGACCGTCTGTTTGCCTAGTCCCAGACGGTGGCCCACCTGGTCGCAGCAGGCCGTCAGCGACGCGTACTCCCCGCGGTGCTCGGTCACCATCCGCAGTGCCCGCTCCTTGACCGCGGGATCGATTTTCTTCGGCATACAACCATCCTCCTCGACTCGAAAAGGAGGCGGCGGGAAACCTGGGGCGGTTCACACTGTGAGTCTTGGGGTAGCTGGTCGGGGGCGGTTGTTGGGCGGCGTGAGGCGTAGCCTGATGGCCTCCATTCAGTTGACGCGGCGTTGTCCCAGTGTGAGTGTGGGGAAGTCAGAGGTTTGCCAAGCACAACCATTGGAGGCTCGCCATGAAGGCTGTCGTCTATCAGGGGCCCAGAGATGTCGCGGTCACGGATGTTCCGGACGCGAAGATCGAACGTCCCACCGATGTGCTGGTCAAGGTGACAACGACCAATATCTGCGGCTCGGACCTGCACATGTATGAGGGCCGGACCTCCTTCGAGCAGGGCCGCACGTTCGGCCACGAGAACATGGGGGAGGTGGTGGAGGTCGGTCAGGGCGTGGAGAAGGTCAAGGTGGGCGACCGGGTCGTGCTGCCCTTCAACATCTCGTGCGGGTTCTGCAAGAACTGCGAGCGCGGTCTCACGAATTACTGCCTGACCACGCAGCCTGACCCGTCCGCCGCCGGTGCGGCATACGGATTTGCGGACATGGGCCCGTACGGCGGAGGCCAAGCGGAGCTGCTCCGGGTCCCCTTCGGCGACCACAACGCGCTGCGCCTGGGTGAGGATGCGCAGGAGAAGGAGAACGACTACGTCATGCTCTCCGACATCTTCCCCACCGGTTACCACGCCACCGAGATGGCCGGCGTGATCCCGGGCGACAGCGTTGTGATCGCCGGGGCCGGACCGGTGGGGCTGATGGCTGCCCTGTCCGCGACGATCAAGGGGGCCGCGAAGGTCATGGTGGTCGATCGCCACCCCGACCGGCTCGCGCTGGCCGAGCAGATCGGAGCAATCGCCATCGACGACTCCAAGACCGACCCGGTGCAGGCGGTGCTGGACGAGACGATGGGGCTCGGAGCCGACCGTGGCTGCGAGTGCGTGGGCTATCAGGCCCATGATCCTCAGGGCAACGAAGACAACGCCCTCACGCTGAACATGCTCATCAACGCGGTGCGCTTCACCGGCGGGATCGGCACCGTCGGCGTGTTCGTCCCCCAGGATCCAGGTGCCGAGGACGACTTGGCCAAGCAGGGCAAGGCGGCCATCGACTTCGGCACCCACTGGTTCAAGGGGCAGACCATGGGCAACGGTCAAGCCCCGGTCAAGCGGTACAACCGCCGGCTCCGGGACCTGATCGCGGCCGGCAAGGCGAAGCCGTCCTGGATCGTGTCCCACGAGATCTCGCTGGAAGAGGCCGCCGACGCCTACAGGAACTTCGACGCCAGGTCCGAGGGCTGGACCAAGGTCGTGATCAAGCCGGGTATGTCCAGCGGAAAGAAGGCGAACTGACATGGCAGCAGATCTGCAGGGCAGGAGAGTCGCGATCCTCGCCGCGGACGGGGTCGAGCGCGTCGAGCTCGAGCAACCCCGCGAGGCTCTGGACCGGGCCGGCGCCCGGACCGAGGTCCTGTCGATCCACGACGGCGAGATCCAGGCCCGCGAGAATGATCTGGATCCGGCGGGGACGTTCAGCGTCGACGGGCTGGTCGCTGACGCCTCGATGGGCGACTACGACGCCCTGCTGCTTCCCGGCGGGACGGTGAACCCCGACAAGCTCCGGGTCGAACAAGACGCTGTCGCGTTCGTCCGCGACTTCGTCGAGAGCGGTAAGCCAGTGGCGGCGATCTGTCACGGGCCGTGGACGTTGATCGAGGCCGGTGTGGTCACTGGTCGCACCCTGACGTCCTTCCCGAGCATCCGCACGGACCTGCGCAACGCCGGCGCCGACGTCGTCGACCAGGACGTGGTGGTCGACAAGAATCTCATCACCAGCCGCTCGCCCGACGATCTGTCGGCGTTCTGCGACGCGCTCGTGTCCCAACTCGCGGGGACCACGACAAAGGAATAGGAGACATCATGAGTGTGACCAAGGGACTGCTGGTCAGGTTCGACGCGTTGCCCGGTAAGGAGGACGAGGTGAGAGACTTCCTCGACAGCGGCCGTGGGCTTGTCGAAGGAGAGCAGGCCACCACCGCGTGGTTCGCGATCCGCCTCGGGCCGACCTCGTTCGGGATCTTCGACGTCTTTCCGGACGACGCCGGACGTGACGCCCACCTGTCCGGACCCGTGGCGGAAGCGCTCGGCGAAAACGCCGGCACGTTATTCTCCGAACCCACGATCGAGAAGCTCGACGTCCTGGCTTCCAAGCTCCCCGCCTGACACCACAGACCGGGAGTACTGACCCCGACATGAGGGGTCGCTGCGCGGCGTCATCGGGCTGACACAGCCCGTTGACGTCGTGGCAGCGGCCCTTCTCTTGCGGCCTATCGCCCATCCCTAACAGATCGAGGAACCGCGATGACAGGAACTGACGACGACGTTGCCCCGACGCGTTCACCCGAGGTAGCAGTGATCGGGGGCGGGATCGTCGGTCTGTCGACGGCGTACGCGCTGCGGGAGCAGGGCGTGCCGGTGCGCTTGTACGAGGCCGGTCTGCCCGGAACGGGTCAGTCCGCGGGCGAGTCGCGGATCTTCCGGCATGCCCACGACGACCCGCGACTCGTCGCTTTCGCGCGCGAAAGCCGCGGCGTATGGGATGAGTGGGCCGAACACTTCGACGTCGAGCTGGTCTCATCAGACGGTGTCGTGGCGATCGGCGAGAGCGCCCTGGCGCGGCTGCGGGTGCTCGACCAGGTCGGCGGCGTGGAAGCGCACGAGATCGATGCAGCCGAGCTCGCCCAGCGAATGCCGCTGCTCGCTGGGTACTCGGGGCCAGCGGTGCTCGACGAGTCGGGCGGCGCGATCCGCACCCGCACCGCGATCACGGCACTCGCGGGTGCCCTCGCAGATGCCGTCACCACCGCAGAGGTCATCTCCATCGATCCCCGCGCCGACGGGACGGTCGAGGTGCGCAGCGTCACCGACCGGGCTGTCTACTCCAAGGTGGTCGTGTGCGCCGGCCGCGAGACCGCCCGCCTGGCCCGCAGCGTCGGCCTGTCGCTGCCGGTTCGCCTTGCCGCACACGTCCGGCTGACCTTCGACGTGAAAGCCGCCGCCCCGGCACGAGTCGCGTGCCTGCAGGACAGCAGCGGCGTCTTCGGCGAAGTCGGCGTGTACGCGACGCCGCTACCGGGCAACAGCAGTTATTCGGTCGGACTCAGCGAAACCGTCGGCGTCCGCGACGACGGAACGTTCATCGACCCTGCGGCGATTCGATCGCTGGACGAACGCGCGCGCGAATACGTGACACGGGCGCTGCCCGGTCTCCACCCAGAGCCGCGCGACTTTCTTCACTGCTGGGTGACCGACCTCCCATGGAGCGAGGACGGCGTGGCCGTGTGGGAGGCAGGCTCTGTCATTTTCGTGGCCGGTCACAATCTGTTCAAGCAGGCACCTGCGCTGGGTCGCGCTCTTGCCCGGGCTGCGACCGGCGGCGGTCTCGCCGCCGACCTCACGCCCGCCGCTCGCCTCGGCGAAGCCCTGCGATAGTTCGCCTGACCCCAGAACGGACGCACCCAATGGGTAAACGTCTCCTCGTCGAGGACAACGGCAGCCCGCCCTGGGTCAACCCAAAAGTCGCGGCTGGACAGCAGTCACAGGCTCAACCCCCTTGTCATGGGGTGTCTTCATCGTGAGGATCGGTACGCGGAGGTGCCGCAGCGGGATCCGTCACTGCGGGATCCGCTCGCGGTAGCCGACCGCGTTCAGCCATCGCTCCGCCGCCGCAGGATCCGCCACCGCCATCCCGCGAGATTCCAGCAGCTGGCGCTGCTGAGAGATGGTCTTGAAGGGCTTGGTGTAGACGGATCGACTCACGGATAAAGAAAACCAGCCTCCCCCTCGTGAGAGCGGAAGGCCGGCCGTGTTGCA
>NZ_JCAXDU010000042.1:0-5050 GCF_059759155.1 Rhodococcus sp. GQ147 | reverse complement strand
GCTTCTGCAACGGCTGGCGGCCAACTCCGACGAGTTCGGCGACTGTATCGACGGGCGCTGTGAACCGCCGACCGTGCAGGTCACGCTGCTCGAGGGGGCGCGGGAGTGGATCGCGGCCGACATCGCGGCACGACCGACCCCGATCGCGGCAGCGGTCGCCGCGACCGGAACGCTGCTGGACTCGGGCAACGGGGCGAGACCTGCGGTGATCGACGCTACGCGGATGATCGATCTGATCGACTCGGGCGATGCCGAACCGGTCGATCCTGATGACGAGTTCGGGCCGGTCTCATACGACGGCCACGTTTGGGAGTGGTCCGACGACACGGAGGGGTACGTACCGACGTAGAAAAGACTTCCGCGGCGTGGTGATGGGCCGCAGCGGTATCCGCCAGGCGGCGCAGCCAGTCGCGACGAGATGAATACGGTCCCACCACTTTTCCTAGGCGAGACCGTATTTTCCGTATCCCGTGAACCTGAGCCTGTTAATCGATCAGGACCAGCACGAGGACGGTCCGGGTTGAAGCAAGAACTTATCCCTTCTTGATCGGGAGACCGCGAGTAATTCCCGCCTCCTCAAGCACTCGTCTGGTGGAGATCAGTGTGTAGAGGTCGCCGCCCGAGAGGTGCCCCCACTCCTCGTCCATATTCCTCTCCTGCACCTGGCGGAGAAGCCGCCCCGCGTCTTGCCCAAGTTCGCTGTGATCACATCGACTGTGTTGATCGACGAACAGCTCAGCACTGCCGTCCGCACGGTAAACGAAGACTGCGCATGCCAACTCAAGATGCCGAAACTCGGCCGGGCCATACTTCCATCGTCGAACTTGACCAGTGAATCCGGGCAGCGGCGGCAGCGGCACGTCCTCGTTTTCCGGATCTACCGCAAACTCTGTCACCACTCGGGTGCCATCATTAATGACATCGACGAACCAATCGAAGGATTGATCCAAGGCCACCCCCGGAATCACCAAGGGGATTCGGCGTTGCATTCGAGCTTCGATGTTGAGTGCCTTCTCGACATCGATCGGCAGGGTCTGCTGTATCACCGCCACGTGGCCGCCGTTCTTGCGATCCAAGAGACTGACAAGATCAAGACCGTTCGACTGAGCCTCTGGACCACCTACTGCCAGGGTCACGAAGGTCGTTGTGCCTGGAGTTGCGTCCGTATGTACCGCCACAGCGCTCTTAGAGGGCGCTTCGGCCTGATGGCGGAGTTGTGAGGCCGGGAACTGAAGCACGAGCGATGCACGCCAATTAGGTACGATCTCGCTACCGGTGCGCTTCCACTTCGCGATCGCATCCCTGTCGCCAGGTCGGAGCCTCTCGCGGATCGATGCGCTGAATCCGAATTGTGAATATCCGTTCGAATGCAAGCTGAACTTGAAGTGCTCCGCTCGGGCCCTCGGCGTCGCATACAACTCGTCCGAGATGTTGTTATCTTTGCCGGTCCATACCCGCCACTCGGCTGAGCGCCTCCCGTCCGACGCTTGAACGTAGAAGCGAACGACTGAATTCTTTTTCGGTGCCAAGACAGCCTTCCCCGTGGTGGAGGGATCCTGATAAACGAGCTATAACACCCGAAGGTGCCCTTCTGGAGAACAGGGACCCGACGGTTCCCCAAGCCGACTACAGCGTAGTTTGCCGAAACGACAGACTTGGACTGGCTAACGGTCCGGGTCAAGGCATCGTCTATACGCCTCCTCGTCGAGGAACGTACGCCAAAGCTTTCTTCCGTGAACATTCGGCGCCTGCCGGGTGCGGATCTGCGAGCTGGCCCATCCCGTGGTCTCAACTCTGGTTCCAGTTCCGCCAATCTGCACAGCTTCCTCCAGACAAGGGTCGAGGTCGCTGTCGTGAGTAGCCAGGATCACCAGGTCGATGTTCGAGTTCATGACTGCTCGTATGACTGCTAGCGCACACAGTACGTCGACGCCCTTCTCCTGGATCCCGCGGATCACGCCTGAGTTGCGGTCGATCGTGTACTTCAGGGGCCGATAAATTACATCGATGCGGTCGTCACGAGTCCAACGAGACAGCTCCTGCTGGGTATACGCGTACCGCTTCGGCTCATGTTCTTCGACAGGCTGACCGCGGTAGACCTCCATCTTCACCAAGTCGGCATGGGGATAGCCGGAGCGTTGACGCCTGTTCCGCTCATCAATCACATTGCGGGCATACGCGAGCGGATGGATCAACGAATGATGCTTCGGGGTACCGAATGCTTCGAAGTTGTCGTGGGCTGTCAGATGGATGTTCTGGTAATCCATCACGATCGCCGCACGCAGCCTGTGTGCAACCTGCGCTTCCGACATCACACCCCCCGGTAGATAAAAAAAGCCTCGCCAGTCCCGGAGGACGGCGAGGAGCAATGAAAGAATTATGTCAAACCAGATCTAGGCCGTCAAGGCAATGGGGGATCCGAAATAAAATACTGCGGTGAGTCTCCGGATGGGTGATCTCTCAGCCAGGACACGGAACTTGGTCAGAGGCCGCGGGCACGCCGTTGAACTTGAGTCTTCTCGGGCTCACGAGCAACATTCGAGGAGAGGTAACCCGGTGTGCGCCAACGGTGGTGTTCAAGCAGGTGAGCGCCTTGGCGTTCGATATAGGTCCAGTCAAGCATACCGCGGCGGTCCTTTGGTCGGCCTCCGGCGAGGCTGTCCTGGTCGGTGATGTGGTGAGTGCTGCGGTAGGCGGCGGCGTCAGCAATAGTGGACCGCCACAACGCAGCGTGTTCGGGATCGTCGGGGCAGGCACCGAGGCTCGAGTGCGCCCAGATGCGCAAGCACCTCCCGGCGCAGACCACTGGCGTAGTCGAAGTCGAACTCCTCGAGGCTCTTGCGGGCGGGGAACCGGGCACTGCGAATACGTCCTTCCCCGCCGTGGGCTTCGCGGGCGGCGACCTCGCGTTGCAGGCACGCGACGAGAAACTCGACGTGACTCCATGATTCGGTACGGGCACGATCGGCGAGCCGATCGACCGAGTCCCGCAGCGTCGGCGCCTTCAACGCTCGGGTGAGATAGGCGATCTCGGCGGTCAGCTCCGCCGCCGTGCGATGGGTGCTCATCCCGATGCCTCGTCGTCGAGTCCGAACAGCGTGTCGTAGTCGCGGAGCCGGCGTTGCTCGACCTCCACCGAGGTCGGGTCCGGGACGATCGACAGTCGGCTGCGGCGCAGTGCCTGGGCGGCGTCCGCATGGTCGGGATCGATGATCGACTGGTGGGTGGCCCAGCAGCGGGGATGGTCGGCCACGATCCGGCCGTCGCAGAATGCCTGCACCCGGTCGAGTCCGGCGACGAGCTCGATGCGTCGGCCGATCGCGGCCGGATGCACCGAATAGTCATTGGCGTCGAGCCGGATGTAATGATCGCGTGGGAGCCGCAACGATCGGCGCCATCCGACCATCGGGGCGATCGGCGGCAACGGCAGCATCGCCGCCCGATCGGCGGCGATCCGGTCGGCAGGGAGAGAACGGTCAGTTCGCGAGTTTGGCGGCGGTGGTGACGACGCGGGTGGCCATGTGATCCAGAGCAGCGAGGGTGGCGTCGTTCAGTTCGTTCTGGTTGTTCGGTCCGGTGACGTGACTGACCCCGTAGGGGTTGCCGTCGGCGAACTTGAGCGGGTCGGTGTAGCCGGGCGGCACGAGGATGCCGCCGAAGTGCATCAGCGAGGTGTACAGGCCGGTGAGGGTGGTTTCCTGTCCGCCGTGTGCGGTCTGGCTCGAGGTGTAGGCGGCATAGACCTTGTCGGCGAGTTTGCCCTGTGCCCACAGCCCGCCGAGGGAGTCGATGAACGTCTGGAAGGGGGCGGCGGTGCTGGCGAAGCGGGTCGGGGAGCCGAAGATGACGGCGTCGGCCCACACGATGTCGTCACCGGTGGCGGCCGGCAGGTTCTTCGTGGCCTCGTAGTTTGCAGTCCAGGCGGGGTTTTCGGCGAAGGTGGCCGGATCACGGGTTTCGGTGATGTGGCGCACGCGTACCTCGGCGCCGGCCGCTTCGGCGGCCTTGGCCAGACGTTGGGCCATGGCTGTTCCGTGGCCGGTGGCGGAGTAGTAGATGATCGACAGCTTGGTCATGTCGGTCCTTTCCTGGTCGGTGATCGTGTCCTGGTGAACAGGGTCGGTGGCCGGGGCGCGTTTCCTGCGCATCAGGCGGCGAAAACTGAACTTCATGGCACTTTCCATCGGTTTCGTCCGGATCCCCGCAGACACACGAGGTGCGGGAGTCGCCCGGTGGTCACTGTAATGGAGGTGGTTGAACTGTCAACCTCTTTCCTTCGGTTACCGGCTTTTCGCGGGGCGACACTAAGGTTCGAGCCGGCAGACCCGGCCGCACCCCGGGCCCGGCGTCTGCGCCCCCAGGGGGATACCCCGGAGCGATCGACCAAAACTGATTGCGCGAGCAACTGCACGAAGTGGTGGAAAATATAGTTGCCCAGTCAACTACATTGGGTAAACTGGACATATGACCGACACACGATGGCTCTCCGACACCGAACACGACCTGTGGCGCACCTACCTCGACGCCACCCGCCTGCTGCTCCAGCAGCTCGATCGCCAACTCGTCCGCGATACCGGAATCTCGTTCACCGACTACGAAATCCTGGTGGTGCTCTCCGAAGCACCGCAGCAACGGCTGCGGATGCGCGAGCTGGCCGAGGCGAGCACGGTCACCCGCAGCGGCATCACTCGGGCGGTCACCCGCCTCGAGAACGCCGGATGGGTGCGGCGCGTGCACTGCGAATCCGACAAGCGCGGCGCCTGGGCCGAGTTGACCGACTGCGGCGCGGCCACGCTCGCCGCCGCTGCTCCCGGACATGTCGCAGCCGTGCGCGCGAACATGCTCGACCTGCTCAGCCCCCGCGACATCACGACGATGACCTACCGATTCGATGAGATACGCCGGCACATTCTCGACGACCACGACCCTCGGGACGCACCCGACGCCACGGTCGCCTGACAGGCCGTCGTACCCAACAGTGCGGAATACCTGCCCGCCACACCGCACGTCAGATCAACATCGTGGCGAGCGCCACGCAGACGAACGCCAC
>NZ_JCAXDU010000041.1:0-5677 GCF_059759155.1 Rhodococcus sp. GQ147 | reverse complement strand
ATTCGGTTCCTGACCCCTGAAACACTCTGTCGCATAACAGGACATCTCAAACGGCCGGTGAACGAGACGATGATATGGGGTAGGCAATCACTCCTTGCCTCCTCACATCGTCCGTCTGGACGGTGACGTCCACCCGATCCGAAGGATGACCCATCATGAAGCGAACGGTGTACGGCGATGATCACGAGGCTTACCGACACTCTGTCCGCGAGTTTCTCGCTCGATGGTTCGAGCCCCTGGCCGCCGACGTTCGTGCCAACAAGGCATTGCCGCGAGAGTTCTGGCTTGCCGCGGGTAAGCATGACCTGTTGGGACTCGAAGTACCCGAACGATATTCAGGCGTCGAGGCAGGGGATTATCGCTTCAATGCGGTTCTCATCGAAGAATTGGCCAAGATGAATGCCGCGTTGGCGTCGAGCGTGAGTATTCACTGTGACGTCGTGGCGCCGTACCTGGTGCACCTGACCACCGACGAACAGAAGGCGAGGTGGCTCCCAGGACTGTGTTCCGGGGACGTGCTCACCGCCATCGGAATGACCGAACCCGGTGGGGGATCGGATCTGGCCGCACTGAAGACCACCGCAGTGCGGGACGGCAACGGGTGGTTGCTCTCGGGTGCCAAGACATTCATCACCAACGGTTACTCTGCAGACCTGGTGATCATTCCGGCACGTACCTCTCCATCGAAGAAGGCCAAGGGAATTACCCTCTTCGGCGTGGACACCTCCTTGCCCGGATTCGAGCGTGGCCGCAAACTCGACAAGGTCGGACAGGACGAAGCAGACACCGCTGAACTCTTCCTCGACCGGGTGCGCGTCACCGATGACGACGTGATCGGCGAGCTCGATCGAGGATTCATCCACATGATGTCCTTCCTGCCCCAGGAACGACTCGGATGCGCCATTGCCAATCTCGCGCACGCTGCGCAGATTCTGCTCGAGACGATCAACTACTGCCGAGAACGAAAGGCATTCGGGCAGTCCATCGGAACGTTCCAGCACAACAAGTTCTTGCTTGCCGAACTCGTGACACAGCTCGACGTGACACAGGCGTACGTCGACCGCTGCATCGAAGCCCACTCGGAGGGGACGTTGACACCGATCGATGCAGCCAAGGCCAAGTGGTGGACTGCCGAGATCCAGAACCGGATCCTCGATCATTGTGTGCAACTGCACGGGGGATACGGCTACATGAACGAGTACCGAGTGGCACGAGCCTGGCGGGATGCCCGGGTCACGAAGATCTGGGCGGGATCGAACGAAATCATGAAAGAACTGATCGGTCGCGATCTGGGCTTCTGATCTCGGCGTCGTGTACCGATCGTTCTGTCGTGAGTGCAGAAGGTTCGAATGCCGCATGGTCAGTGAATTAGTTTGCGCTGCTTATCAATACGTGTGCCTTATTGAAGTGTCTTGACTCGATTTCGGACACTTCACATCACATGTTCGCTTCTACCGTCGTAGATGTCCGGGCGGAAGCACCCGTCCCGGGAAATCTCCAGGAGGACCACATGACCGAATCCCAGGTCGCCACAGCGACCCGCAGCGGCTCGCACTCGAACAATGACGTACTCGATGTTCTGATCATCGGGGGAGGATTCTCCGGCCTGTACGCATTGGACCGACTGCGCGATCTCGGTTTCACCGTCAATGTCTGGGACGCCGCGGGTGGATTGGGCGGAATCTGGTGGTGGAACTGCTATCCCGGAGCCCGTACCGACAGCACCGGGCAGATCTACCAGTTCTCGTACAAGGACCTGTGGAAGAAGTACGACTTCACCGAACTGTATCCGGGCCACCAAGGGGTTCGTGAGTACTTCAACTACGTCGACTCACAGCTCGACCTCACCCGCGACGTCGTGTTCGACACTTTCGCCGAAGCATGCACGTGGGACGAGGAAACCCGTCAGTGGACCGTACGGTCCGCCGACGGCAAGATCCAGACGGCACGGCAGGTCATTGTTGCCACAGGATTCGGCGCCAAGCCGCTGTATCCGAATCTCGAAGGGCTCGATTCCTTCGCCGGTGAGTGCTACCACACTGCGCGCTGGCCTCAAGAGGGCGTGGATATGAGTGGCCGCAAAGTTGTCGTCATCGGTACCGGCGCCAGCGGTGTGCAGGTCGTCCAGGAGGCAGGTCATGTGGCCGAACACGTCACCGTGTTCCAACGCACCCCGAATCTGGCACTTCCGATGCAGCAACGCAAACTCACCCATGACGACAACGAGCACTTCCGGAAGGGACTTCCCGAGCGGTTTGCTACGCGCTACAAGGCGTTTGCCGGCTTCGACTTCGATTTCATTCCGCAGAACGCCACCGACCTGAGTAAGGAAGAGCGCGACGCGATCTACGAGAAGATGTGGGCAGAAGGTGGTTTCGAGATGTGGCTCGGAAACTTCCAGGACATCCTTGTAGATGAGGAGGCCAACCGTACGTTCTACGACTTCTGGCGTGGCAAGGTCCTCGAACGGGTCACCGACCCCAAGAAGGCGGCAATCGTCGCACCGGAGACGCCTCCGCACCCCTACGGCGTCAAGCGTCCCTCCCTCGAACAGGACTACTTCGATGTCATCAATCAGGACAATGTCGATGTCATCGACTCCAACGTCACGCCGATTCGACGGGTGCTGCCGCATGGTGTCGAAACCGACGACGGTGTCATCGAATGCGACCTCCTCGTACTGGCAACAGGGTTCGACAACAACCGTGGTGGGATCATGGCTATCGATATCACCGGCGTCGACGGCCTGACGATTCAGGACAAGTGGAAGTCCGGTGTCGACACGTGTCTGGGCCTGTCGACCCGCGGATTCCCGAACATGATGTTCCTGTACGGACCTCAGAGCCCGTCCGGGTTCTGCAACGGCCCGACATCTGCCGAGTACCAAGGCGAAATCGTCGTCGAGTTCCTCGAGTACCTGCGCGAGAAAGGGGCGACACGGTTCGAGAACACCGAAGAGTCCGAGAAGCAGTGGCGCGCACACGTCGACGAGCTTTTCGTGAACTCGATGTTCACAAAGGCACGTTCGTGGTACTGGGGTGCAAACGTGCCCGGTAAGCCGGCGCAGATGCTCAACTACTCAGGAGGAGTCCCTCAGTACTTTGCTCGTTGGGAAGAAATCAAGTCCAACGGTTACGACACCTACGAGACCGACTGACGAGACGGACACGCTTGGGCTACTGGGTCCCCCAGTAGCCCAAGCATCCGTTCGACGGGGCTCACTGCCCTGATCCCCGATGGACATCGACTGCGTCGATGGGGCAATCATGGAACCGAGAGCATTGCCTTCGAGCACGTCGCCGTAGACGAGACGGGCGCGAGCATCGGTGATGCGGTCACGATGTAGGCGAGGCTGATCAAACGCCATCACACGAACACGACGTGGATCGCCCGAGCGAGAGGGTCGACTGTCCAGAGTTTTGGTTCAAACCGAACCGATGACGGACCTGGAGGGGTGTAGCCACGACCCTGACGTGTTGGGGGATCGAGCGGAGGTCGCCGACAAGGCGGCATCGACAAGTGGACGGAAGGCCCCGCTTCGACTATCGGTCGATCGCCGAAGCGGGACCCCGGCAGCCCGAACGCAGGGGGATATCGGGATCTGCCCGTGCCCGGAGATGGAGGCACGCCGCCTCGCCGCCACTGCATGCACACCGCGGGGCGACCATGTTGCCCGTGGTGGATGCTCGTGGGACGAACCGCCGACAAGTGGGCCGCGCCAGCCGGCAACCACAATACTGTCGACACGAACATAATACTTAATTTCGTTATACAACAACAGTATCCGTCGCCATTCCGCTGAGCTGCATCACCTCCTCCCGGGTGAGCGGCCATTCGTCGCCGATGGGAGTCCTGTCGGCAGCGGCTGACAGGACTCAGCACCGACACACCCGAGGAAAAGGGCACACGATGCAGATCAGGACTGCCGCAGCGCGTGCCCTCGCCTTGCGACTCCGGATCGTCGACCACAAGCGACCCTTGTATCACGATGTCAGGTCGGCGGCGATCAATCCGGACGTTCAGCTAGCAGTTCGCACCCATGCCTCGAGCATGCGCCGTGCGATCGAGACCTTCCCCGGCAGCAACACGGGCGCATCGACCGAACTAGCCCAGTCGCCGGCGGCGAGGGCCTCCTTCACCTCCGCGCGGGAGCACCACACAGCCTCGCAGATCTCACCATCACTGAAGATGAGCGGTTCTCGAGGATCGGCGACGGCATGGAAGCCGAGCATGAGGGAACGCGGAAACGGCCATGGCTGACTTCCGACGTAGGCTACGTCGGAGACAACGAGACCGACCTCTTCCGCAATCTCCCGCGCCACACAGCTTTCGAGCGACTCGCCGGCCTCGACGAATCCCGCCAGCGTCGAGAAGTTCCGCGCCGGCCACGCCGCGTGTCGCGCCAACAGCACGCGGTCCGCCCCGTCATGTACCAGACAAATGATCGCAGGATCGGTCCGCGGGTACTCCTCCCGACCGCACGCAGTGCACACGCGCGTCCAACCACCCGAGGTGATCGTCATCGGCGCCCCGTCCTTGGCGCAGAAGTGGGATTCGTCCTGCCACATCAGCAGGGCCTGCGCGGTGAGATACCGTTCGGCATCAACTGCATCGAGAAGCGCTCCGTGTGACCGCAGGTCACCGAACTCGATGCCCACGCTCTCCATGGGGGCCTCCGTGAGAAACTCGTCCCGTACAGCCCATTGATGCACCGTACCAACGACTCCCAACAAGACCGCGTGTGTCGGAGGTTGGGAACAATAGTCGGCAGCCGACTCGAGGAGCAGTTGTCCATCGATGAGACGAACCTGACCGGCACCGTTCACGCGAAGCAGCCGCGCATCCGGCCATGCCCTCGCCTGCACGGTCGCATCGTCACGTAGCGCCACAGGGCGACTCAAGGCATCACCAGGAAGGGCACCCCCGACACCGTCAGCGTTCACCATTGATCACAACCTTCCGCAACGAGCGACCATGTCGACCGGCACTTCGTTCGTGCGCGTGCGGCCGGCACTGCCGTCAGGCAAACTCGAACTGGATCGACGAGTACGATTCGGACATCACCGAAATGAATTCTTCAACGAGGCGCACATGATCGGGATGGACCAGATATGCGCGGAAGGCGGGGACGTCTTCGAAGATCGCAGATATTGCATAGTCGCCGATCCCGGGCTTGAGGGCGAGGTCCCTTCCGTAGCGAAACTCGACGACCTGGGGAATGCTCGCCGATATCGCGTCAAGAGCTTTGTGGAACGATTCGACCTGCTCGTCGGTGATGTCCTTCTTCCAACTGAATGTTACGACATGATGCAACATGATAATCCCTCTCTGGAAGCATAATTCGAGCTCGACACCCGAAGTGAGCGGCACGTTTTTCAGAGCCGCTGATGTGCCCTCACCATGACGTGCGGCGACCGAACATCCCTCCCCGCAGTCCGCGGACGTACAGGGGAACCCACTTCTCGAGAGCGCCTCGGGGGTGAACCCGTTCTCCGGTGGGTTCCCTCGCGGTGCCGGCCCGTCATCGAACGGTGATGGGGAGATTCTGGCCGTCTGTGGGTCACGTGGGTGACGGTAGAACAGTGATGGACCTTCGGTGTGTCCGATTGTGCAACACACATCTCCGAGAACCGGGACAGACGGACAGGTGTGTTGTTTTCGGACACTCGTCCGCTAG
>NZ_JCAXDU010000040.1:0-6849 GCF_059759155.1 Rhodococcus sp. GQ147 | reverse complement strand
ATCGGCTCGCAGATCATCGCCAGGCTGCTGATCCAAACAGGATTCCCTCTGGCCGATCTGCGCGAAGATGATCTGCAGGACCTGTTGCACGCGTGCGATATTCGACAGATGCATACCGGGCGAGGCGCCAAGCACTATCGCGCCACCACCCACAGTGCCCGCCAGATCCTGTTTCATCTCGGGATCCTCGACAACGAAGCAGGGCCGGCGGTCGCTCCGCTGTCCTTCGAGGAGCGGATGGCCGACGTTCCCGCTGCGCTGCGGCCGGCGTTCGTGTCCTATCTGCACCGCAAACGCGCGACCTGCACACCCAAGACCGTCAGCAGCCTGGCCACCCGGCTGGCGCATTTCGGCCGCTACCTCGCCACCATCGACCCCGACATCGTCTCGCTGGCCGCACTGGATCGGCGTCGGCACATCGAGCCGTTCATCACGTCGCTGACCACGACCGTCAACAGTGTTACCGGTGAGCCGATCACCGTCGCGGACCGGATCCGGCGTGTCCACGCCGTGAGTAATTTCCTCGCCGAGATCACCGAATGGGGTTGGGACGATGCACCCCCGCGGAAATTGATCTTCCGCACCGATCTTCCTCGCGGGCAACGCGTCCTGCCTCGATATCTTCCGGTCGATGCGGATCGCAAACTTGCTGCAGCACTATCGGACTCACCCTACCGACTCGCCGCCGATGCACTACTCGTGCAACGCGCATGCGGGCTGCGGATCGGGGAACTGCTCGACCTCGAACTCGACTGCATCCACGAAATCCCCGGACAGGGATCCTGGCTGAAAGTTCCTCTCGGCAAACTCGACTCCGAACGCATGATCCCGGTCGACGAGGAAGTTCTCACCCTTGTCGACCGCATCACCGCCACCCGCTCACCTGGTCGGCCGCTCCGTCATCCTCGCACGGGTGCACCCGCGGACTTCCTGTTCACTCATCACGGAAAACGACTCTCGCAGAGCGCAGTTCGAGGTGAGCTGAACCGGGCTGCCGCCACGGCGGGGTTGGGGCACATCACTCCACATCAACTCCGGCACACCTACGCCACGGCGTTGATCAACGCCGGTGTGTCCTTGCAGGCGTTGATGGCTCTGCTCGGGCATGTGTCGACCCAGATGAGTCTGCGTTATGCGCATCTGTTCGATGCCACGGTGCGCAGCGAATACGAACGGGCTCTGGATCTGGCGAAGAGCCGCATCGGGCCGATTCCGGCAGGCCGCACCCAGCTCCCGCTGACCGACGTCACCGGCGACGGCGGGTGGAAGGACGCACCGGCGATCAAATCCAGGTTGGCCGGCGGATACTGCTTGCGGGCGCCCGCACAAGGTTCGTGCCCGTATGCCAACATCTGCGAGCACTGCCCGAGTTTCCACACCGACTCCACCCACCTCGCTGTCCTTTCGGCGCAACGCGTCGACGCCCGGGAACTCGCCGAGGACGCACAGAAGCGTGGCTGGATCGAGGAGGCGGAGCGGCATCGCGCTCTCGTGTCCCGACTCGACGCGCTGATTGACGCATCGGCGGCCGGATGAGCGAGAATACGCTGGTCAGGGTCGAGCGGGTCTGCGCGGAGCTCGCCGCCGTGGGCGAGCCGATCACGTTCACTGCCGTCGCGCAGCGGGCGCAGATCGGTCGGGCGACGCTCTACCGCAACACTCAGTTGCGGGCTGTCGTGGACGAGCATCGCACCCGGCAGACCGAGGCTCGTACTTTGACCGGTCTGGCCACCGAGGTCGCACATCTGCGTGTTGTCGTCGAAGAGCTCGCAGGCAGTGTCACCAGACACGAGGAGCAACTGCGGCGACTTCGCCGCACGCCGCCGTCCCGGCGATGAACCATTCCGACTGTGATCGCCGAGATCCGAGCCGCGATTAGCCGGTCAAAGCGCCGACAACAGTCTCGCCGAATCCTTCAACGCCGCCCTCAAACGAGAAGTCCTCCAGAACGCGAACGTCTGGTCGGACGAAGCCACGTGCCGGCGTCAGGTGTTCCGTTGGGTCACCCGCTACAACACCCGACGACGACATTCCTGGTGCGGACACCGGTCCCCGAACACCTACGAGACCCTCTACATCGCTACGCTGGCATCCGCGGCGTAATCCACCACCCGTGTCCATTTGCTGGGGGTAAGGCCCACACCCATGACGGGGTCATGTTTGTCATGAGTCACGACCACGGTGGAGCGACCAACACCCACCCTGCCAGCCAGTCCCGGACCAGCCATCTCTAGATTCACAGCGTGTCAAACGGCAGTGAGCCAGGCGCGGTAAGCAATTGCCAGATCGGCATTAGGTCGCTTACCGCGCTCGAGTTCACTCAAGCGGGCGGGTTCGGCACCGAGATTGATCCCGGCCTGGGCGAGGGTGATCCCACGTCGGTGGCGCAGTGCTCGCAAGTCCTCCGTCTTCGGCGCCGGATTCGGGTGGACGATCAGGTGGAAGGCCTCACGAGCGACTGCTCGTTTGAGACATCGCATGATGTCCTTCATCGACTTTCCGCTCGCTCGCAGCCGGGTCGCATAGTCCTTGGTGCGTTGGTCATTGGACAGACGCACCAGAGCGATCTGGTGAAGTGCCCAGTTCGCTTGCCGGCCCCCACCACGATTGAGACGATGACGGGTCGTCTTGCCTGACGATGCCGGGATGGGGGATGCCCCGCACAGGGCAGCGAACGATGCTTGGTGACCGCAGCCGCTCGGGGTTCGAGCCGGCGGTGACGAGGAGCGTTGCCGTGGTGATCACACCGTAACCCTTCGTCGCGATCATCGTCGGAGCGGCACGATCGACGAGGACACGGAGATCGTCGTCGAACTCCACGATTTCCTGGGTGAGGTACTGATAGCGGCGAGCAAGCCGCCGCAAAGCATGGGCGGTCGCCGTGAGGACCGAGTCGGTCGCCGTTCCAGGGCGAGTCGAGGCCAGTCCGTCGATCAGTGCGTGCTCACCCAATCTCGACCAGCGGGTTCGGAGCGTTTCGGGTGCCGTGACCAACAAGGACTTGAGTTGCCGGATGACAGCCACCCTCGCTTTGATAGCGCTGCGCCGCACGGTCAGCAGCACCCGAATCTGCTCCACGACACCGTCACCGGCCTTGGCAACCGGGAGAGACTCCGGCTCTGCAAGTGCCTGCTGCGCTGCGGCATACGCATCGATGGGATCGGACTTGCCTTGCCGACGCTGCGCACGACGAGGGCGAAGGACTTCCCGAATCTCGATGCCCGACGCCATCAGGTACCGGGCCAGGCCGGCGCCGTAGGATCCCGTTGCCTCGATCCCGATCAGCCGGATCACGCCGAAGGAGCGGACGAACGCGGCAAGCTGCTCGTAGCCCGCCAAGGTTGCGGGCACCTGCAGGTTTCCCAATCGTGCTCCCATAGCGGTCAGGACCGCGACGTGATGGCTGTCCGCGTGCGTATCGACACCCGCAACGACCTCGACCGGCGGGGAGTCGACGGCGTCGGAAATGAATATCGTCATGATGGACCGTGCCTTCCTCACCAGTGGGCACGCCGGCCAGGGATCCGAGCAGACAAGACGTTGACGGGGCTGACACCAAGCTCATATGAAGTCATGCTCGTCTCCCTGGCCGACATGCATCGGACGCCCCCGCCGACCTGACACGCGGACAGATCAACTGGAAGACAAGCACTACGGCTGTCAGTCACCTGTAGGGTCACACGCACCGCCGACGAGGACCCTTTCATCATCCACGTCACCTGTTCCTACATCAGTCCCTTCACATGTGAGTGAGGCCCCAGCCCAGCCCCTCATATCGTCTAACGAAATGAGTCAACTCGGGTCACACAGGGGACTCCGTAAATTACACGAATCCGCGAATCGAGCCGCCTGATCATGCTGTTGGCCGCTCCGGCGGCGGTCTGTCGACGAAGATTCTGGGTACCTAACCGACCGCGATATCCCGTGAGTCACACAGGCGTATGGGAAGGGCTCTGCTGGTGTCGTCCCCAGGAGAAATACCGCGAGAGGTGTATCGAGAGATGAACTGACGGAGGGCATCAATATGATCGCTGCGGTCGGTGACGATATGGACGTTGTCCAGGACGATCCGAGACAACGTCCGCACAGCCGTAGCGATGGTGGGATTGGCGAAGCCGTCGCGCGCGGCAACGATGTGCAGGTTGGACAGGTCGTATATGCTAGCGCAAATTTCTGCGGAAACGTCCCTCTGCATAGAGGTGGCGACAGTCAGCGCCGCTGCGGTGCGCATCCAACTCGGCAACGCATCGAGGACACGCAACTCCAGCCAGCCTCGGGGACGGACAGGGGGAAACAATGTGCTGAAATGGTACTGAAGATCTTCCACCGTCGGGTACCCGTACTTGCCACCATCTTGCATCCAGGAACGGAATGTCATCCCCGGGGCAACCGATTGTCCAAGGGAGGGATCTTCAGGATTGACCACGTGCATGACATCGGCGTTGAGTGCGTAGTCCAGCCAGGCCTCGGCAGGAGGAAGTTCTGTTGACACCGGCGAGGTTCGAGCAGGGTCAATTGACATCCAAATACCCTGACGGAGTGAGGCCCAAGCCTGTCCGCCGATATCAACACCTCGGGAGTTGGCGAACATAGCGACCAGCGCAGGTGCGATTCGGTTGAGCGTGTACCAGCGATGCAACGGATCGGTGTAGTCGTTGCTGACATTGATCTGCAGGGATGCGGTATTGCACATCATCCACCGTCCCGCCGCGTTCCGCGCGTCGAAGAACCGTTCCATGGACTGGTACCGAGGCTTGTGCAGAATTCGTTGGGGCAGACGGGAACGTTCGACAGCGCGGACCTCGAAATTCAAGCCTAACCCCAGTAGGCGCGCATGAATCTCATCGGCATCGCTATTGACTCGATCAATAGCGGGGCTGACTCCGGGTACGGGGAAGGAGGAGAGTTCTACCTGTCCGCCGGGTTCTACGGTGATTCGACCGCCCCCAGGCAATGGGGGCTCGGCGATGGATTCAACCTCAACGAGGTGCGGGCGCTGAGATGGGATATTCCAGTCACGGACGGGCCATTCGCACTCAAGCCCGATGAGGTCTTCTCCGGTGGGGAGGAACATTGCACTCGACAGGTTGAGTGCTTGAGAGTGCGACAGGGTGGGCTTGCGAGTCGGCATGACGCCTCCGATTCGTTGACTGCTAAGAAGATTAGCGCTACGGTGTTCTGTATCACTATTACACAACTCACGTTCGGAACAACACACCCTTTTTCGCAGAACGGAACGGTCGTCCAGCCCGGCGATGACCACTACCCCTGAGAGGCCACGACATGACCGCGAACCAGGATCGCCGCTCACCGGAAAGGACCCCGCGGCAGCAACTGGAACTTCTGCTGATCATCGATCCCATCGAGACCCTCCGCCCGGAGCACGATACGAGCGTCGCGATTATCGAAGCCGCTCAACGAGCCGGTCATCTCGTCAGCGTGACCTCGTTACCCGATCTTGCCGTCGATGATGCGGTAGCTGTTGCGCAGTGCCGTCGTACGACCGTGGAACCGGCAGTCCTTGAGAGTGGACGGTGGATTACCGTCGATTGCTGGTACGCGCAAGACGAGCCCGTGACTCGGCGGCTCGATGACTTTGACGCAGTGTTCATGCGTAAGGACCCTCCCGTTGACGATGCTTATCTCCGGGCAACCTTCATCCTTGACTTCGTCAATCCGGAGGCGACCATCCTGGTGAATAGCCCTGCGGGGTTACGACACGCCAATGAGAAGCTCTTCGGTCTTCGCGTACCGACGCTCGGGCCGGCGACCTTCGTGTCGGCAGACAAAAGCACAATCATCGAGAAGGTTCAAAGCTGGGGTAAGGCTGTGTTGAAGCCGACGGACGCAATGGCCGGTCGTGGGATCCTTGTCCTCGACCCCGCGGATGTGAACCTCCATTCGATCCTCGACGGGGCCACCGGTCATGGCACACGTCAAGTAGTGGTGCAACAATGGATCGAAGCAGCTATCGACGGTGACCGCCGCATCATCGTCATCGACGGTGAGCCCCTCGGATCCGTGAGACGTGTGGCTCTCGGAGATGACTTCAGATGCAATATGGCAGCCGGAGCAGCGACAGTTCGCGACGAGGTTACCTTGGACGATCGTGAACTGTGTGCTCGCTTGGCGCCGCATCTTCGCGAACAAGGACTCGTCTTCGTGGGAATTGACGTCATCGGCGGTCTGCTGACTGAAATCAACGTTACAAGCCCCACGGGCGTGCGAGAAATAGACGCCCTGAGTGGGACGGACCTGGCAGGCGAATTAGTGGCATGGGTTGAAGCCACTCACGCGAGCACGGTGGAGGTCAGCGCATGATGCCGGGGGTCCGCAGAATTGTTGTGCTCGGCGCCGATGCAGCTGGTATGAGCGCAGCTCACCAAGCTTTACGCTCCGCCCGCTCTGCGGGGGTCGACGTCGAAGTGATTGCGCTTGAAAAGTCCTCTTACACGTCGTATTCAGCGTGCGGGCTTCCGTACTGGATTGCCGGTGACGTGGACGAGTTTGGTGAGCTGGTCGCGCGCAGTCCGGAACGGCACCGTGAGATGGGTGTCGACTTGCGTACCGGGGCCGAGGTGACGGCGATCGACACCGATCGCCGGACGGTGACCTATCGGGTCGGCTTCGAGATCGAGACCATTTCCTTTGACGACCTTGTCATCGCGACAGGGGCACGGCCGATCTTTCCAGCGTGGATGTTTGATTCCGCTGGGTCTCTGATCCCAGGAGTTGCTGCAGTAAAAACGCCGGAAGACGCCGAGCAATGGATCACCAACTTCACAAGAGAGCGTCCTGGCGAATCTTCGCGAGGAACCGTGCTCGTTGCAGGAGGCGGATACATTGGGC
>NZ_JCAXDU010000039.1:0-10960 GCF_059759155.1 Rhodococcus sp. GQ147 | reverse complement strand
CGGTCCGGCAACCACCACCCGCAGATCGCCCCATACGGCAGCTTCCGGTGCGGGGACGGATACGTGCAGATTGCGGTGGGCAGCGAGGCGATCTGGGCGAAATTCGCTCCCGTCGCCGGGTTGTCCGCGAACGATCCCCGCTTCAGCGTCAACCGGGACCGGGTCGCTCACCGTGACACGCTCATCGCCGCTATCGAAGCGGACTTCACCCACCGCACCAGGACCGAGATCCTGGCCGCCCTCGAGGCTGCGGGTGTGCCGGCGGGTTCGATCCGCACCATCGACGAAGTTTATGAATGGGAACAAACCCGCAGCCAAGGCCTCCTGCTCGAGGTCGATCACCCTGTCGTCGGGCCGGTGCAGTTGCCGGGGCCCTCGCTGCGTATGGAGACCGCGGACGGCCGGTCGTTGGTGCGCACCGAGCACGCCCCTCCTCCGGTTCTCGGACAGCACACCGAGCAGATCCTCGACTGGATCGGCACCAGCGACGTGGTCGACCCATTCGATATCCGCGTCCCCGCGCAGGCGTGACGGTTCCCGGTAGTGGGTGAGCGGAGTTGGGCAAGTCTGCAGTCTGCAACTCCGCCCACTTCACTCCTCGCGCGATCACCCAGAGATGTGGGCGCACGGTCACGTCGATCCGTCGCGACCTTCGCGTTCTCGGTGACGCGGTTCCGGAAGCAGTTCGTTCCGGCGGCTGAGGATCTCCTCGTGCAGTACGCGTCGAACCGCCTGCACGGCCGGGTTGGTCAGGCTTTCCCTGCGCGCCGCGATGGAAAAGAAGAGTCGGACGTCGACCATGTCGACCATGACCCGGCGAAGGTCGGGGTGCTGGTCGGCCATGAAGGCCGGAAGCAGGCCGATGCCGCCGCCGGCGCGGGTCGCCGAGACGTGCGCAAAAATGTTGGTCGACATGAATTTTGCGGTGACACCCGGCAGGTGCCGCTGCAGGTCGAGGTCCCCGACCTGCAGGAGGGAGTCGACGAAGAAGATCAATGGGTGGACCCTCAACTCGTCGAGGGTGGTCGGTTCGCCGTAGTCGCGTAGGTATTGGTCGCTGCCGTACAGCCCGAGTGAGTATTGACAGATCCGTTCCGAGACCAGTCGGCTGCTGATAGGGGTTCCGACGGCGACGGCGATATCGAACCCCGCCGGTTGTAGATTCAGTTGCCTTGTGGCGGTGATCAATTCCACGACCAGATTGGGGTGGTTCATGCGAAGTTTCGCCAGGGCCGGGGCGACGAACATCGGACCGAATCCGTCCGGGGCCGTGACGCGGATGGTTCCGCGGAGCAGATTCTCACTGATACCGGCGACGACGTCCGCGGTTTCCTGGACGGCCTCCTCGATGAGCCGGGCCTTTTCCGCGACGGACCGCCCGACATCGGTCAACTCCCAACCGTCGGTGCTGCGCTGCAGCAGACGGACCCCCAATGCCTTTTCCAAGGCAGTCACCCGTCGCGAGACGGTGGTGTGGTCAACGCCCAGGTCTCTCGCCGCCGATCGGCGACGGCCGCTCCGCGCGACCGCAAGCAGATACCGGAGGTCATCGGACCGGATACCTCTCGCATCGATCGTGGCCGCGTTCTGCGGGGGTGTCTTACCCTCGACATCCTCGTGCGTCGGCTCGTGGCGAGGCCTCGTCGGCGTCCGCGTTGTTCATCATGACGGCAGGTCACCTCGAACGATCTCCGAACTTCGAGCCGAGAGTAGAGCGTTCCGCCGCGGCTCCGCGGGAAGAGTTGCGGCAAGCAGTGCTTGTAGGTCGATGCTGAGACGGCGCAGCACGTCAGGGTCCATGGCGGCAACATCGTCGACGGCACGTGTAGCCGACAGCGCCGCAGTCCGGCGCTGGGCACTCGAGTCCGGCTTCGTCACCGGCGCTGGACCAGGAATATACATGGATGACCAACTGTAGCGCTCCCAACTTTCGTGATCTGAGACCTAAACAGCTGTGGGTTCTCACCGAACTTGTCACTTGGCGATGCCTCCTGAGAACCATCCCCGTCCCCTCACGGCATGAGTCGAAGTCGATCAGCCAGGGTCGAGTCCCGCTCCATTCAGGACTCGTACCCGACATGCGAACCCGACTGAGAATTTCCGCCGGAATGTCAGTAGCGATTCCTTCTTCGACGCCGGACAGTGAGCCTGAGCGTCCTCCTTCGTGACCTCAACCCGGGCAGCCCACCAAACGTCCCTGCCCGCCTAATCCCCCTCGGCACCGGCCCACACCCAGATTCCAGCTTCTCGCCTTGCGAAGAAACATCCTGAGCGCTCTATCTCGTCACGGTTGTCTCCGGAGAACGCTGGCAGGCTTCTCCTTGACGTGCGTCAGCCCGGTCAGCGGGTACCCGAGATCGACCACGACATGCGTTGTCGTGTCCGTGTGCTCAGGCGCCGGGACCGCCCAGATCTTGCCGGAAAGATCGGCGACATAGGCTCTCTGCCCTTCCCGGTCGACGGTCAGGCCGATGGCCTCCTCGAAACCGTCGGCCAGGAGCTTCGGGGTCTCACCCTTCTGCCCGCCCGGCGGCACCGCCGCACGATTGAGCGAGTTCCCCCCGGGCAGAGCACCGGCACCGCGATCGGTCCAGAACAGGCGCCCGTCGATGAGCTCCAGGTCGATCGGGGCGGGCAGGTGGTCCCACAGCAACTCGATGTCGCCTCGGTCCTCGGCGGTCTCCCCGTCGGGGATCTCCAGTCCGGCGCGGAAGATCTTCCCATCCCCGCCCTCGGAGGAGCCTTTCTGGCTCCAGTAGACGTGCCCGTTGGCCTCGTCGATGGCCACGCCGACGATCCAGTCCCGTTCGGCCCCGGAACCATCCCGTTTGACCAGGTCCCGCAGTCCTGTGCCGTCGATGCGGGCGGTGGCCAGAGAGAAGCCCTCACGGTTTCCCCAGTACAGGTTGCCTTGGCTGTCCAGGGCCAACTGCTTGCCCGTGGTCGTCCCGCCCGGGGCAACGATGTCGCGGCGGTTGCTGCCATCGACGTCGATGGCGTGGACACCTCCGTCGATATCGGCGTACACCGCCTCACCGGCGCTGTTGATGGAGGTCCGTTCTCCCATCGTGGTCCAGAAGACGGTGGTGCCATCGCACACCACGCCGTCGGGGTGGGGCCCGGTGTCGGTGATGATGACCTGACGGCTCCCGTCCGGCAGATCGATCAGCTCGATCCGGTCCAGATCCCGAGCCAGGGCCAGAAGCTGTGGCATGTCGAACTCCTTGGTACTCGAGTACAGTCTGAGGCAGAGCAGGGCCGCTGACCAGCGGCGCCTCAACACTGTGGCAAAGCGGCGCTGTGGCGTTTCTGCCACATTGTTGAGAATTTCCGCCGGAATGTCAGTAGCGATTCCCGTTTCGATGTCAGTGGCTGAGTCAGACCTGCGGATGGAATGTCCGGCGCTGCGCTCCCCCGGCCACGACGGATGCATTCTGATCACTCGCGAGTCCCATGCTCCGTCACATTTCCCCAAGGTCAGCCCTACGTCAGATCTACTGACATCGAGTGGGGAAATCCACTGACGGAGATGGGAAAACGCCAGCTCATGGCACTGACATCCCGGTGGGAAGTCTCAGGAATATGACACGCCGGTGACACGAAATCCGGAAAATGACACGTCCCCGCGAAACCTACAAATGGGATAAAATACGCAAAACGGTCACCTGGGGGTTGGTCACTCCCGGTTTGTGCGGAGTCGGTGCCGATAATTGACATTATCGCACCATCACCGTCGAAACGCCTGATGAGCGCGTTTTCCGGTGGAAACCTGCCCGAATCGGCCGGTAGGCTCCTGTTCCGTGCCCGACGACCTGCTGATGCGCCGCCCGGACCCCTCCGACGCCCCTGCGCCGACCGCCTCGGACCCGGCTGCGCCGCCCGTCCCGGTGTTGCCGACCGAGACCCTCACGAAGGTGACGGGGACCGTCTCACGGTCGCGGTCCGAGTCGACCCGCCGTAACTACGCTGCGGACTGGGCGCGGTTCACCGCCTGGTGCCAGCGCGAAGGCCACGCGGCGTTGCCGGCGCATCCGCTCACCGTCGCCGCCTACCTCTTGGGCGCCGCCGCAACCGTGACGGAGGCGGGGGAGCGGGCCTACTCACCCTCGACGTTGGCCCGGTGGGTGGCCGGGATCGGTTACCACCACCGCCGCGCCGGCCATCCCGCCCCTGGTGGCGACGAACTGGTCACCGCGACCCTGTCCGGGATCCGCCGGGACTACGCCGCGGCGGGGGAGCGGCCGCGCACTCCGCGGGCGCCGTTGCTCACCGCGGACATCGTCACCATCGTCGAGACGATGCGGGCGGACAGTGGCAGTTGGGCCGCGGAGGTGCTCGAACGCCGCGACAGTGCGGTCCTGCTGCTCGGCTTCGCCGGGGCGTTCCGCCGCAGCGAACTCGTCGCCTTGACCTGCAGCGACGTCTCACTTCATCGATTGGACGGGTTGCACATCCACCTGCGCAAGTCCAAGACCGATCAGGAAGGGCGGGGGAGTATCCGGGCCCTGCCGTTCACGCACAGTCATGCGAGTTGTCCGCCGTGTGCGTGGCTGCGGTGGGCGCAGGTCGTCGCCGCCTTCGACTCCGGGGGCCGGCCCGCCGTCATCCGCCTGCTGCGCACCGCCGAACCGTTCGAGGCGCATGTGTGCCGCGGATCCCGGCCCCGCATGGTCCCGTCCTCGCCGTGGTTGCGGTCGATCCGTAAGAACGGCAACCTCTCCGACACCGCGTTGTCGGGGGCGGCGGTGCACAAAGCCATTCGTCGCCGCGCCGCGCAGGCCGGCTACGACCCCGAGACCGTGCAACAGCTCGGTGGGCATTCACTGCGAGCCGGGTTCGTCACCCAAGCCTTCCGCAACGGCGCGAGCGCGCACGCGATCATGCGCCAGACCGGGCACAGCACCCCCGCCATGCTGGAGACCTACGCCCGCGAACACGCCCCACTCATCGGCAACGCCGTGACGAATCTCGGGTTGTGACCGCGAAACCGGGCGGAGTTGCATCGGATGCAACACTGCGCAAGTGGGGGAGAAGTGCTCGACGTGCGGCGAAGGGGGCGTGCCCGTGCGTCGAGTATCCGGCCTGCGTGGGCCGTGACCTGGCAGAACACCTCGTTTCGGCCACGCAATTCAACAATGTTGTGTTCAATGCAACATATGGAGTCGGTGGTCGATCCGCCCGGTGCGGCGCATCTGGTGCTGCCGATGCGGTGGTGCACCTGGATCCGCAGCAGGCGGTATTCGAGGCGATGCTCGCCGGGTGGCAGCGACAGCAACGCACCCGGTTTCTGAGCGAGTCCGGCACGATCGGTCCGCGGGTGGCGGTGGTGCGGCGAATGGCCGAATTCACCAATTCGTATCCGTGGCAGTGGGAACCGGCCGACGGGGAAGATTTCATCACGCATCTGCGTTCGGAACTGCGGGCGCGACCGATCGTGGTGTCCACCGCGCGCAGCTACGAGATGGCGATCGCGTTGTTCGTCGAGTACATCACCGATCGTCGGTACGGGTGGCCTGCGGTGTGCGAGCAACGGTTCTCGCAGGTGCCACAGCGAATCTTCCACGAAGGCAACACCATCGCGCATGTCGCCGACGTCGAGGGACAGCCGGGGCGGCGCCCGTTGACCTACGACGAGGTCCAAGCATTGTTCGATGCCGCCGACGCCCGGGTGGGACAGATCCGGGAGCGGGGTCGCAAGGGCGCGCTGACGGCGCTGCGGGACGCGGCGCTGCTCAAGACCGTGTACGCCTACGGCCTGCGCCGCCGGGAGGCGTACGGGCTGGATCTGGCGGATCGGCGGCACAGTCCCACCGCGGCGCAGTACGGCCGCTACGGGGCGTGGTTCGTGCGCTGGGGTAAAGCGTCGAAGGGCGGTCCGCCCAAGCGTCGCACCGTACTCACGGTGCCGGAGATGGACTGGATCGTCGAGGTGCTCGAGCACTGGGTCACCGAGGTGCGTCCGTTGCTGCGTCCGGGTCCGCTGGCCGCGGTGTGGGTCAACGAACGGGCCGGGCGGATGTCGATGCGCAGCATCAACGAGGCCTTCGCCTCGGCTCGGCAGGCGGCCGGGTTGCCGACCGAGTTGGATCTGCACTGTCTGCGTCATTCCTACGTCACTCATCTGGTCGAGTTCGATTACCCGGAACGGTTCGTCTCCGAGCAGGTCGGGCACCGCTACGCTTCGACGACGGCGCTCTACACGGGGGTCTCGGACGAGTACCGGCGCCGGCTGATCCGGCGCGCCTTGCAGGACCGTACCGAACTGTGGGAGCAGCGCTGATGATCAAGAAGATGGGCTACCGCTGGAATCTGCGCAAACGCATGGCCGAGCAGGACATGTTCGCCACCACCGACCTGGTGCCGCTGTTGGCCGAGCGTGGCATCCACCTCTCGCGCGAGCAGGTCTACCGGCTGGTCACCGCACCCCCACAGCGACTGTCGATGGACACCCTCGCCGCCCTGTGCGACATCCTCGCCTGCACCCCGAACGATCTGATCGAGATCGATGTGGTCCACACCCCCGTCGCCAAGACCGGCGGCCCGGCCGAACGAGTTGCCCCGCCGCAGGTTCGGCGCACCACCATCCGCCGGCCGAGGTCGACATGACCGCCGCCCGGGCCCGCCGGGAACGGCGGCAGACGGTACTCGACCGGGTCGCTGCCCGGCTCTGCACGGTGGTGCCCGACCTCGACCCCACCGCCGCTACACGATTCGTCGAGCGTGCCACCGTCGCGCACACCCTGCGACGCCTCGAGACGCACCTGGCCGAGCATCCGGACGCGCTGATCTCCGGGTCGTCGGACGCGCCCATCGCGGTGCAACGGCTGGCCGGGCTGCTGGCCGACGCCGGCCACACCACCGTCGTCGTCCCCGGCTGCCTGCGCTGCGGTCAGCTCGTGCTGTTGCCGCACATCGTCGACGGCGGCCGAGTCTGCGACAACTGCCGCCGCTTCTACCATCGCGCACCCTGCGGACGGTGCGGGCACGATCGCCCGATCGCCACCCACACCGACCGTGGTGATCCCTTGTGCCGCTCGTGTATCCCCCGCAGGCGCGAACCCTGCGGCACCTGCGGACGGGTGCTGCGGGTGCAGACTCGGCGCGCCGACGGTGCCGCGGTGTGCCCCAACTGCTATCGCGCCCCGCAGCGGCGCTGTTGTCGCTGCGAGCACACCGCCTCGACCTACGCCCACACCGCCGACGGTCCGATCTGCAAGTCCTGCTACCGCCGGCCCCTGCGCCGTTGCGGCGCCTGCGGTGAGCAGCGACGCATCGACCGCCGCGCCACGGCAACCAGCCCGGATATCTGTATCCGCTGCCGGACCCGACGCCTGCGGTCGTGCACCGTCTGCGGCACCGCGTATCCGGCCCATCCGCGTGCGCAGCATCCGGTGTCTGCCGTGCCGGGACGCCGGCCACATCCTCGAACCCGAGCTGACCGAATCACCCGGCCGGGTCCGTCGGCGTCGAGACGAAACCGGCCACGACGCCCTGATCACCACCCTGCACGCTGTGATCGCCGAGCCGCAGCGGGGCATCGCCGCTCCACTCACCGTGCTCGACGAGGTCTTCCGCACGGTGCCCAACCCCGAGATCACCCGGTATTGGCTGCGCCGCCGGCGCGGCGGTGCTGCTCTGCTGCACCAGATAGCCCTACGCGCTCACGACGAACCGATCACCCATCAGCTGCTCGACAGCGTCCCCCACAGCGCAGCCCTACCCCGGCTGCGCGATTTGTTCGTCCACGCCGGGATCCTGCCCGACCGCACCGACCTGATCGAACGGATCGGACCCTGGCTCGACGAGATTCTCGAGCGCCACCCCGCCCACCACGGTGAACTGGTGCGCCCCTTCGCGCATTGGCACGTGTTACGGCGAGCCCGCCGCCGCGCCCGAAACCGCCCGGTCACCGACAGTGCCGCCGCCTACGCCCGCAGCCAGATCTCCCTCGCCCTGGACTTTCTGTCCTGGCTCGACGAACACGACACCCCCTTGGCCACCGCCACCCAAGCCGACCTCGATCGCTGGCTCGACGGTGGCAGTCGCTACCGATACTTCCTGGCCAACTTCATCACCTGGGCGACCACCCACCATCGGTGCACCGACCTGGTCGTGCCGAACCCTCACAGCGGCGAACCATCACACATCCTCACCGACGACGACCGCTGGGCAATGCTCGCTCGCTGTCTGCACGACGAGACGCTGCCCCTGCACGTGCGAGCGAGCGGCGCGCTGGTACTGCTCTACGGACGTACCATCACCAGCATCGCCGATCTCACCACCAGCGACATCATCGCTACCGATACCGATGCCTACCTCCGCATCGGCAACGGCACCGTCCCGCTCCCTCCAGCCCTCGCCACGCTCGTGCACAGTCTCGTCGTCGACGCCGATGGCCGCGCCCCCTTCCCGCGTCCCGGCGATACGACCCGCTTCCTCTTCCAGGGAAGAAGGATCGGCAAGCCCACCACACCGAAAGTGCTGGCCCGCAACCTTCGAACCTGTGGGATCGACCCCCGGCCCGCTCGACACGCAACCCGAGCTGCCTGGGCCCGGGAGATCCCCGCCCCCATCGCCGCGGACGTGCTCGGCATCCACATCACCACCGCCACCCGATGGGCGGGCCGCACACGACGGGACTGGACCACCTACCTTGCCATCCGAACCGACACCGCAGGACACACCCATGACAACCCCGGGAAGACATGACGAATACCGCATCCACCGAATACCGTCACTCCGCCAGTCGACCACCACACCCCCTCTGACCGACCACTCGATATCGCTGGCGGGGCTGCGGATCCCGGAGCAGTATCGGCACGACTGGGCGTTGTTCGCCGACTGGTGCCTTGCCGCCGACCAGCGGCCGATCCCCGCCGCCCCGCAGACGTTGGCGATGTTCGTGCGCGAGCATCCCGCGGCGATGGCGACGCAGCGGCGCCGACTGTCGGCGATCAACACCGTCCACACCCGGCACGGCTACCCACCGCCCGGGCGCACCGAGACGGTGCGCCGCCACCTCGACACCACCCGCGGCCGGCGATCTGATCGACTCGCACCGATCCTGCTGCGCACCGCCGCCGCGGTGCCGACCGAGGGCTGGCCCAGTGGACTGTTCGGCCGCCGCGATGCGCTGCTGCTCGTGCTCGCCGCCACCGGCCTGAGCTTTGCCGACATCACCCGGCTGCGCCGCCGCGACATCCGCATCGACGACGGGGCCCTCGAGGTCACCACCCGGGCCGGGGAACGCGTGCGCCTTACACCCGAACCCGATGCTGAGGACCATCTTGGGGTGGCGATCTACCGGCGGTGGGCGCACATCCAGGCGTTTCTCGACGAGAATCCCGGCACGCATCTGTTGCGTCATTACCTCACCGACCCGGTCGACATTCTCACCAATCCGCTCACCGCCGAGCAGGGACGCCAACCGCTGGTGTGTCCGATCGACCGCTGGGGACACCTGCCCCATGCCCACGCGATGACCGCCCAGTCGATCTCGGCGCTGGTACGCGTTCACCTGTCCGGCCGCGCCCCCAACCGCCCGACACTGCCGGCGGCTCCGCCGGACACCGACGAGGCAGGGGTCGAACCCGAGGTGGTTCTCGACCCGGACTACTACGAACGCGGGATCGCGGCTCGCCGTCGCGATCATCAGGACCTCGAGGACCTTGCCGATACCTTCGACGAGATCGAACAGCGCGCCGATGCCCTGTTCGACGACTTGCTCACCGTGCTCGAAGACCTGCAGCCGTAGCTGCACGACGGTGCTCGCCGGCCCCGACAGCGGCAAGTAATGCAAGCAATACCGGCTGTGCCTGCACCTGGTTCGATCTGCGAGCACGCTGTCGACGACGGGCTGAGCATGGAGCCCGGCTCACGGTGTGACGTGGCGACTTCCCCGGATCATCTTCCGGCCTCACCTGTCGATCTCCCACTCCGGGTACCGTGCGGGCGGAAGAAAATCCGGGCGCCCGATCCGGATCGGGGAGACCGGATGATCATCACTGCGGTGAACCCGGATGACGGCGGGGTGCGCGATCCACTCACAAGCCCACAGCTCGGCCAGCCGGTGGACCGGAGGATCTGGTACCCGCTCGTCGTCGACAGTGACATGGACGGTGGTGTCGGGTGCCGCTGAGGATGCCCCCTGGGAGTGGACACCCTGACAATGGTTCGTACAAGAACCAGGAGGGATGCTCACATGGGACGCCAGTCTCACTACCCCGAGGAGTTCCGCCGGGACGCGGTCTCGTTGTATCGCGCGGCCGCCGGTACCCGCACCTACGCGGCAGTGGCTGCGGACCTGGGCATCAGCAGCGAAACGCTGCGCACCTGGGTCCGCAAGGACAACGCGGCTGGCCGAAGCTCGGCGGACCGCGGAGCCGGCGTCGAAACCCCAGCCGAGGAGTTGGCGCGCCTGCGATCGGAGAACACTCGGCTGCGCAGCGCCGAGAAGGAGTGGCAGCTCGAACGGGAGATCCTGCGCCGGGCAGCGGCCTATTTCGCGCAGGAGATGAAGTGAAGACCTGCCGCTGGGACTTCATCTCCGCTCATCGCGCCGAGTTCGGTGTGCAGCGGCTGTGCCGGGTCCTCGGCGCGTCCCGGTCCGGCTACTACCGGCACCTGGCCACCGCCGATGCGCGCACCGAGCGTGCCGCCGAGGAAGCTGCCACCGTCGCACAGATCCGCCGGATCCATAGTGAGCATCGCGGCGGGTACGGTGCTCCCCGCATCCACGCCGAACTGCGCGAACTCGGGGTGGGCATCAACCGCAAACGAGTGGCGCGGGTGATGCGTGAGCACCGCATTGTGTCAGCGGTCATGTAATTCCCCAGGTTGAGGGGTCGACCCGTCACGTAATTCCTCACCCGCCTGTCACGTAATTCCCCACCCTTGGGGCGTGTCGGCCGGGGTGTGGGTGCTGCTGCAGGTTCGCTTCTTCCCAAGGTCCACCGAGGGC